>CAVLCM010000172.1:0-2101 GCA_963661625.1 bacterium | reverse complement strand
AACATTCGGAGCGCACCCCGGGATATTTCCGGGATGCGCTCCGTTGTTTTCACACCGTAAAAGACGTGGTTAACGTTGCGACGCTTCCAATTCGAGCAAACGTCGTTTCGTTTCCAACCCGCTGGCAAAACCCGTGAGCGAATGGTCGGAACCGATGACGCGGTGGCAGGGACAAAGTATGCCAATGCCGTTCGCCCCAATGGCTTGCGCCACGGCCCTCACGGCTTTTGCGTTGCCTATGGCCAAGGCTATGTCCTTGTACGAACACGTCTCGCCATAGGGAATGCTTAGCAGGGCGCGCCACACAGTTTTCTGAAAGTCCGTCCCCACGAAGCGGAGCGGAACAGTGAAGGCGGTGCGTTCGCCGGCGAAGTACTCTTCGAGTTCGCGCCTTGCTTGGAGCAACACTTCCGAAGGTTCATCGACAAACTCCGCATGGAGCAGCCGTTTGAGCCGTAGTTTGTTTCGGTCGGCGCAGGTTTTTCCCTCCCAGTCGCAAAGGCACAAGGCATTGTCCACCGAGGCAAGGACCATTTCGCCGCAGGGCGAACTGAAATGCTGTATGCAGACAGGCGTAGCCACCACTATTCAGCCGTTACGAGTTGCTTTGCCTCATCGCAGAGATAAGGCATGATTTCGGCGTAGGGAATAGTGAACGACACAAGCCCCACGGCGTAACTCGCAATTTCGTACTGCTGATAGACGAACGACACGCCGTCGGGCGTAAGGCTGGGCGTAGTGGCAGGCAGGGGGAAGTGGCCGTCCTCGGGCAGGAACAGGTGGCTTTTGTATTCCGTCTCGGCATTCTCCACGCCGCAGTCTTTCAGATAGCCCACAATGCCCTTGCGCAGCAGCGGCTGCATGGCCATCACCTTCGTCGTGTCCACCGTCTGCACCAACGGATGGCAAGTGCGCTTGCTGATAGTCGTCTCGGAATAGAGGTGCGACCCGTGCGCACCGCCCGAATAGAGTTCGTTGGCTACGCTGTAAGTAACGTACTTCGGAGTTTCGGTACGCTTCTTCACCTTCACGTCGCAAAGGTATCGGGGAATCCAATCGTTCTCCGTACGTTCCTGCATCGTCTCCTTCTGCAACTGGATGAAGTAACGCTTCGTGCCGTCGGCATAGTGTTTGACGATCGCGTCGCACTGCGCCACGTTGCCGCTGTATTTGGGGTAACCGGTCAACGCCGCCGCATCGTCCTCATAGTTGTAAGGAAAATAGATGGCTGAAAGTTCGTCGGCTATGAACTGCTTCACGCCAGCAGCCAGGCTGTCTGTTCCCTTGGGATAATCCACCTCGAAGGAACACTCAATGGTAGAGTCCTGTTTCGTGGTGTAAGTATATGCCGGAGCAGTTACGAGCGTGTCGGCCTTGGCCTCTACCCTTGCTGCACTTTCGACGGCAGCAGTTTCCTTCTCAACCCCATTTGCGCTTTTGCAGCTTGCGCTCAATGCGGATGCCGCAGCAAGGAGCGCAGGACAAGCAAGATAAAAAGTTCTTTTCATGTTCGGTTTTGTTTATTTCTTAAGTCAATGCCTCATTGTTCATAATGACTCAGTTCCACCAAGTTGCCGTCGGGGTCGCGCAGATAGAGGCTTTGCATCTCGCCCCTTGCTCCGTGCCTTACGACAATGCCTTCAACCACCTCTACACCCCGGCATTCAAGTTCCGCCTTGACAGCCTGGAGGTCGTCCTCCACGATAAGGCAAAAGTCCTGCGCCCCATACTCCGGGTTGTCCGCCGCCGGAGAGAACTCCCCCTTCACCGTATGCAGGCTAATCTTGCCGCCAGCGAAATAGAGGTTGTGGTGGTTGCCCACCGCACGATGCTCCATGCCAAGCAGCCCGACATAGAAATCAAGGCTCCGCGCCAAGTCGCGAACAGTAATAACAAAGTGGTCAATGTGGCTAATCTTCATAAAAGCAATTAGTTTGGCTCTGCAAATGTATAACTCTTGCTCCGAATATTTCCCATCAATACTCCGTTGTTATCAAAGTTGCTTATTTCTTGACATCGTCAATGCCTCACCCAAATCAGTATTCGTAGGTTCCTAACCCGAAAAGCGGCTTTATGGCAAGATGCTTCTCAGTGAGGAACA
>CAVLCM010000171.1:0-2319 GCA_963661625.1 bacterium | reverse complement strand
CGCAGAGCACGACAAAGGCGGTGTGGACGGAAAGCGTGGCGGAAGACCGGACGAGCCTGACGCTGGCGCTTGACAGCACGCTCGCCCATCTGCCCGAAGGCGCAAGCTACACGGCGGCGAGCGGGCGCGCGAAGGTGAAAGCCAGCGTAAGGCAGAGCACGGACGGCAAGCCTCCCACTCTCATCATAGAGAGCAGCTGCGACAGTCTGGAGCGCGTGTGCGTGCTCTACGCCACGGAGAACCAGCGGCTGAGCGTGGCCAACAACCACCTGCAGAGCAGCGTGGAGACGCTCAGCGAGGAAAAGGCGAAGCGCCCCGGAGCGTGGCTCTACTGGGTGATATTCATCGCCGGCATAGCAGTCGGCACAACGGTAACCATTTTAACAAGAACGATATGGAAAAGACAGTATTAGACGGCACCGACCTCATCCTGAGTATAGCCGGTGTAGCATTGGCCTTCTCTACGGGCTGCAAGATAACCACCTCTGCAGAGACTGGCGAGCGCGTGACCAAGGAAGCCGCAAGCGGCAAGTGGAAGGAGAAGTATGTGAAGAACTTCTCGGAGAGCATCACCGCCGACGGCGTGGTGATCCTTGACGGCGGCACGGCGATGCCCTCGTACGACCAGCTGAAGGATGCCATGATGAAGGGCGAACCCGTGGACGGCTCCTACAACGTGCGCGAGACCGACTCGCGCGAGGGTAAGACTGCCGGTGGCTACAAGGGCAAGTATATCATCACGAGCCTCGACCTCGACGGCCAGGCGGGCGACGATGCCAAACTGAGCATCAGCCTGGAGAACACCGGCAAGGTGGAGAAACAGAGTAACGGACTTGCAGCGGCAACGGAGTAACCTATGACGGGCATGAAGACATTCAACATCGACGGCAAGGACTATCCTGCGCGCTTTGTGATGGGAGCGATGCTCCTGTATAAGCGTGAGACGGGCAAGGAGGTGAGCGAACTGAAGCAAGACGACGTGGAGGGCATGCTGTGGCTGATGTGGTGCTGCATCAAGTGCGCCTGTCAGGCAGAGAAAGTGGACTTTCCCTACGACTTCGAGACGTTCTGCAACAGCATCACGCCGCAGGACGTGGAGGCATGGAATCGGCAGATGGCTGACGACGGCAAAAAAAAAGTGGCGGAGACCCCGGCACGGAAGAAGTAGCCGACGCGGAACAGCTGTTGGGTATAGCGGTGGGGTGTATCGGGATGAGTGTAGACGACTTTTGCCGGTGCACCCCGCCAGAGTTTTACGCCGTGTGGCACGCCTACAGCGAGCAGGAGCAGCGGCGCGAGCGGGGCGAGTGGGAACGGATGAGAATGGAGTGTCTGTGCTCGCTGCAGCCCCATTCGAGAAAGAAACTGTCGGCACGCGACCTGATGACCTTCCCTTGGGAGAAAGAAACGGAACGGAAGGAAGAAGAAACGATTACGGCAGACGAGCTGCGCAAGCGTTGCGAAAGGGCGAAAGCGCAGTGGGGACTGAAATAAAAACCGTCAGAACCACGGCCAAAAGCCCCCGGGCTTGCCCAAGGCACGGCAGAGGGCGAAGGTGAGCGACAAGACCACGACGACCATGCCGATGAGGAACATGAGGATGCCGTTACGGGGCACGAAGAAACTCGCCGCCATAGCGAACACGCCCCCGAGGGCGATGCAGCCGTAGGGCATGCGGAAACGGGTATGTGGCTTGTTTCTTGTCATGGCTATGTTCCTTTTTTAACGTGCTTCAAATATACGAAAAAGAAATGAAATAACAAAATATTCCAAGCATCGATATGGCAAAAAGCGTAACATTCAACATAAATCTCAAACTAAACGGAGAGGAAGTAGTCCACAAGGTGACAATGAATGTGGACGAGTTGAAGAATGCCATGGAAGCTGCGAAAAGCACTTCGCAGAAGTTGGCGGAGAGTTTTATCAAATACAATCAATGCGCCGAGGCGGTGAGAACCGTTTCGGACAGTGTATCGCAACTTACCGACACACTGAACTCCCTGACCGAGGAGAGCCGGTCGTTCAGTGGGGCAATGGCTGCCGCCAATACGATGGCGGGCAAGAGTGGTGAGGACTTTGAAAATCTGAAAGACCAAGTAGCCGAACTGTCCAAGACTATCCCCGTAGCCCGCGACCAACTTGCCAACGGGCTGTATCAGGTAATATCCAACGGTGTGCCCGAAGACAACTGGCTGTCGTTTCTCGAAAAGAGTGCCAAGGCGAGTGTGGGCGGTATCGCCGACCTTGAAGAAACGGTGAAGGTAACATCCACCGTTATCAAGAACTATGGTTTGGAGTGGGACGCTGCTGGCGAGATAC
>CAVLCM010000170.1:0-2407 GCA_963661625.1 bacterium | reverse complement strand
GTGAGTTCACGTCTGAAGTCATGGCCCGCAATACCGTGGAGGTATATAAGAAAATCATGGGAAAGAAGCAATGAACGTAATCTGTTTCGACCTCGACGACACGCTCTACAAGGAGATAGACTTTTTGAAGTCGGCCTACCGGGAGATAGCCCTCCGTGCCGCGCAGGGCGACCAGCGGCTTGCCGACCGGGCATACACCGAGATGCTGCAAGCCTATAAGGACGGCGGCAATGCCTTCCTGCGGCTCAACGAGTGGCTCGGACTGATGACACCCGTAGCCGACTATCTGGCGATGTACCGTGCCCACCGTCCCGACATCCATTTGGAAGAAGAGGTCGTGGCGACGCTCGATGCGCTGAAAACTGCCGGCCACACCATCGCCCTTATCACCGACGGCCGATCCGTGCAGCAGCGCAACAAGATGGCCGCATTGGGGCTGAACCGCTGGATAGACGACGGCGACATCGTCATCAGCGAGGAGATAGGCAGCGAGAAACCGGCGGAGGCCAACTACCGCTGGGTGATGGAACGCCACCCCGAGGCCGAGCGGTTCGTCTATGTGGGCGACAACCCTGCCAAGGATTTCATTGCCCCCAACCGCCTCGGCTGGACCACCGTATGTCTGCTCGACAACGGGGAGAACATTCACCCCCAACGGTTTGACGACGCACCCCCACAGGCGCAACCACAATACAAGGTGGCGACGTGGGAGGCGGTGCGGAATGTCCTTTAGGTAGGGGCAAAATTGACAAAACTATCATCAGCCCTGGAAGGGCGTAACGACCGCAGCCCAGGGTGAGCCGTTTGCGCCAGCAAACGGTGTAACCCTGGGTATAAATGATAATTGCAAGGTCTGGCCTGTAAGGTCAGCACAATACCAGAGGCCCCGATTGCGGTGCTGACCTTACAGGCCAGCCGACTTCTCCAACCGTGAACCCCAGGGTTACAGATGTCACTACGTTCCATCTTCACCCTGGGCTACGAACGTTACGCCCTTCCAGGGCTGATGATGGTTTCGCGCTTTTTGCAATTTATAAAACCCTTCCTTTATGTATGGGGCGCATTTTTTAAGCGCATTAGGCGTTTCGCTCGACTTTATCGCTTGCCATAGCAAGAATTATGCGCCCCTTACAGGGGCAAAGGAGTATATACTAACGCAATTCGTAGGGGCAAGCCCCTACGCTATATTATGCGTCCCTTACAGGGACCACCCAATACGTTTTCACGGATAATTTTACACATCGATTATGACTCAACCCAAACGCATACTCCTCTGCCTTGCCCACATGAGCGGCAACGAGCAGAAATTCATCAAGGAGGCTTTCGACACCAACTGGGTGGTGCCGCTCGGCCCCAACGTCAACGCCTTTGAGGAAGACCTGGAGCACTTCCTCGGCGAAGACAAACATGTGGCGGCCCTCTCCGCCGGAACTGCCGCCATACACCTCGGCCTCGTGATGCTCGGGGTGGGGAAGGGCGACGAGGTGATCTGCCAGAGTTTCACCTTCTCGGCCTCGGCCAACCCCGTGGTCTACCAGGGCGCTACGCCCGTGTTTGTGGACAGCGAACCCGGTTCGTGGAACATGTCGCCCGAACTCCTCGATGAGGCTATCCGCGACCGCATGGCCAAGACCGGGCGCAAGCCCAAGGCCATCGTCGCCGTGCACCTCTACGGCATGCCCGCCATGCTCGACGAGATACTCGCCGTGGCCGCTCGCTACGACATCCCCGTGCTGGAGGATGCGGCCGAGGCCCTCGGCTCCGAGTACGACGGACGGCAGTGCGGCACGTTCGGCGAGTACGGCGCACTGAGTTTCAACGGCAACAAGATGATCACCACCTCGGGTGGCGGTGCCATTGTCTGCCCCACGGCTGAGGCGAAGCAGCGCGCCACGTTCTTTGCCACTCAGGCCCGCGAACCCTTCCCCTACTACCAGCACGAGCACATCGGTTATAACTACCGCATGTCGAACATCTGCGCCGGCATCGGCCGCGGACAGATGACCGTGCTGCGCGACCACATCGCCCACCACCGTCATGTGGCCGACCTCTACAAGGAGTTGTTGGTCGACCTCGACGGCATCACGCTCCACACCAATCCTTCGGACAAGCAGCGGAGCAACTACTGGCTCAATACCATCACCATAGATCCTGCGAAGTGCGGCATCGATGCCGATACCCTGCGCCAGCGTCTCGACGCCAAGGGCATAGAGAGCCGTCTGCTCTGGAAACCGCTCCACCTGCAGCCCGTCTTTGCCGATTGCCCGGCCTACGTCAACGGCGTGAGCGAGCGGCTCTTCGGCTGCGGACTCTGTCTGCCCAGCGGACCGATGGTGAGCGATGAAGATGTGGAATATATTGTAAAAGAGATCAAAGCATGCTGCACAAGAAAATAATCAACTGGTAT
>CAVLCM010000169.1:0-2552 GCA_963661625.1 bacterium | reverse complement strand
ACGTTCACTCATCGCATAAATGTACGCTCTGATTTTCAACGGAAATACTTTACTAATAGATCATCACACAGTTTGTCGGTTTTCTGGAGCGTATGCATCAACGTGCGCCCTTGGAGCGGAGCGTGATTAGCGGCACGAGGATTTCCTCCATGGAGATGCCTCCGTGCTGGAACGTGTCGCGGTAGTACTGCACGTAGTAGTTGTAGTTGTTGGGATAGGCCAGGAAGTGGTTGCACGAGGCGAAGATGTAGCTCGTGCTGAGGTTGGGCGACGGGAGCAGGAGTTGCTCGGGCCGCGTCACGGCGAACACCTCCTTGGCATTGTACGAGAGATTGCGGCCCAGCTTGTAGCGCAAGTTGGTGTTGACGTTGCGGTCGCCCACCACCTTTGTGGGCTTGGTGGTGCGGATGCTGCCGTGGTCGGTTGTGAGGATGACGGTGCGCTGCGTTTCGGACAGTTTTTGCAGGAGTTCTTTGATGCTCGTGTTCTGAAACCACGACTGCGTGATGCTGCGGTAGGCAGCCTCGTTGTTGGCCAGTTCGCGTATCATTTGGCTCTCGGTGCGTGCGTGGCTGAGTATGTCGATGAAGTTGATGACGATGACGTTGAGCGGATGGGCAAGGGCCTGCGGCAACTGCTGGATGAACTGGTTGATGTCGTCGGAGTTGTTGAGTTTGTTGTACGCAAATGTTTCCTTGCGGCGGTAGCGCTGCATCTGCCGGCGAATGAGTTCGGCCTCGTTGCGGTTTTTGCTTTGGGGGTCAGCCTCCTCCACCCACAGTTCTGGGTATTGCTGCTTGATTTGCAGCGGCATCAAACCGCTGAAGATGGCGTTGCGCGCATACTGCGTGGCGGTGGGAATGATTGCGTAGTAGAGGCTGTCGTCGATGTGAAACTGCTCGTTGAGCATCGGTGCGACGCAGCGCCACTGGTCGTAGCGGAAATTGTCGAAGAGGATGAGCGTGACGCTCTCGCCGTTGTTTAAGCGCGGAAAAACAACACGTTTGAAGAGGTCGGGACTGATGAGCGGACGTTCGTCGGGCTGGGTGAGCCACTCGGGATAGTTCTTTTGGAAAAACTTGCTGAACGCCTTGTTGGCCTCCTCCTTCTGTTCGGAGAGCAGCTGGTTCATGGGCGAAACGGTCTCACCCAGCTGCAGTTCCCACTGCGTAAGGTTTTTGTAGAGATCTATCCACTCGTCGGGAGTCGATGTGGCTGCTATGCGCGAGTCAATCTCCATGTAGCTTTGGCGGTAGGCCGTTTGCGTTACCTGCTGCGTTATTTGCTGCTGGTGGATGTTCTTTTTGAGCGTGAGGAGTATCTGCGTAGGGTTGACGGGCTTTATCAGATAGTCGGCAATCTGCGAACCGATGGCCTGGTCCATGATGTCCTCCTCCTCGTTTTTCGTCACCATCACGACGGGCAGGTCGGGCCGAATGGCTTTGAGCTGCGCAAGGGTGTCGAGCCCGGTAAGGCCGGGCATGTTCTCGTCGAGCAGGATGAGGTCGAAGTTCTGCTCGCGCGTCAGTTCTATGGCATCGGGGCCGTTCGAGGCGGTAGTCACTTCGTAGCCTTTCTTCTGCAAATAGAGGAGGTGCGGACGGAGAAGGTCAATCTCGTCGTCCACCCACAGGAGATGTGCACTCATATATATTTATTGTGTGTACGTAAAGCGTAAGGGTAACACGCAAAAGTAATGCTTTCGGCATTGTCGCTTTTGCGTATTACCCTTTTTTAGTAGTCTTTTTGCCTTATTGCGGCGCGCTCGGGCTTAGTCAAGCTTGTAACCCCACAGGTCGAGGATGGGCTGCCAGTTGTCCTCAACGAGTTTGCGCGTCTCGGCTGAATACTGGTACTTGTTCTTCTTGTAGCCCTTCTTGGCACCAACGTACTGCTCAATGGCTGTGCGTGCGTTGTCCCAACCCGGGAGCGAGAGGGTCTTGTATATCTTCTCCGTCATGCCCAATGCGTCGGCTTCGAAGTCCTCAAACTTCACCTCAATGAGGTTGCCCTCAGGGATGAGGTGTTTGTCGGCTTGGTACTGGTCGTGCAGGCGACGGTAGTTTTCGAGGATGTCGCGCTCAATTTCCTTGTCGCTGTACTCTTCGAGCTTAAGCGGCTGGATGGTATTGGTGAAGAACGACCGCGTGCTTTCGAACACCGTGTAGGGGTTGCGCATGAGGTAGATGAACTTGGCGTTGGGGAACATCTTGACAAGTTCCTTCACGCGGCCCGTATGAGGAGGATTCTTCGAGAGGAACTGCTCACCACCCGTGTTCCAAAGGGATATCTTGATGAGCTTACGGAAAGCCTCTTCCCAAGCGTTGAGTTCCTTGGGAGTAATGTCCTGGAAAAGGAGGTACTTCGTGGCGTACTCGCGGAAGTACTTGGGGTAAAACCAGAAGTTGTAGAACGTGTAGGGACACATGTTCGAGATGGCGAACTCCTCCTCCTGCGGAAGGTCTACCGCCAGTTCCATATTGTCGGTGGGACGCTTGTCGGGCATGAGCCACGACATGTTCTTCTTGAAGAAGGGCTGTCCGAACATCATG
>CAVLCM010000168.1:0-2967 GCA_963661625.1 bacterium | reverse complement strand
GAGCGGAAAACGAGACTCGAACTCGCGACCCCAACCTTGGCAAGGTTGTGCTCTACCAACTGAGCTATTTCCGCATTTCGTTGCCGCATTTCGTTAAATGCGATGCAAAGGTACTGCTATTTTTGAAACAGGCAAGCACTTTGCTGCTTTCTTTTCCATTTTTTCGCCAAAAACGCCATGCAAATGAGGCAGGGTGGGGCAGCGGCTTTGCATTTTGAGCGATTTGCGCTACTTTTGCTATGATGAAACGCCCTCAGCGAGGGTTTGCCAGTATTCGCCTTTATTATTGTTCTTTTTGGCGGAAGGCAAACTGCGACGGGGGAAGTATTTTTACAAACTGAAATGACGAAACAAAACACAAGTGCGGCTTCGGGCCGCTTGGGCGACTACCGCGACGACATCAGTCAGGCCGTAAAGGTGATGAACCAGGGCGGCGTGATACTCTATCCCACCGACACCATCTGGGGCATTGGCTGCGACGCAACGAACGAGGAAGCCGTGAAGCGGGTTTTTGAGATTAAGCGGCGCAACGACGCAAAGGCGCTCATCTCGCTCATCGACTCTGAGGCGAAGTTGCAGTTTTACGTGCCCGACGTGCCAGACGTGGCATGGCAACTCATCGACGTGGCCGTGCATCCCCTTACTATAATATATGATCACGCACGAAACCTTGCGCCAAACCTCCTGGCCGAGGACGGCAGTGCAGCCATCCGCGTCACGACGGAGGAGTTTAGTCGCAACCTCTGTATGCGCATGCGCCGGGCCGTGGTCAGCACCTCCGCCAACGTCAGCGGCGAACCGTCGCCCAAGTGCTTTGCCGACATTTCGCCCGAAATCATCAACGCTGTCGACTATGTATGCACCTCGCGCCGCAACGAGCGCACCAATCCCCCTGCCTCCAACATCATCAAGTTGGGCAGCGGCGGCGAAGTAACGGTGATACGCTGATACGCTCCGACAACACAAACAAAGAAAATGACTAACGAACAATACACCCTCAATCAAAACGAAACCTTCGCCTACGCCGAGGACGCTATGCAGCACCCCGGCAGCGGACGCGCCTATGCATCCGTAAAGAGCGAAAACAAAATGATGCGCCGCTTGGCCGTTTGGATAGCGCGCCACCTCAGCGAGCGGCAGTTCATCCTGCTCCTCGCCCTGCTCGTAGGCATCGGAGCCGCCGTGGCCTCGCAGGTGCTCAAGTTGCTCATTCACGAAATTGAGCATCTGCTCACCTCGCAGTTCGACGTGTCGCACGCCAACTGGCTCTTCCTCGTCTACCCCGTGGTGGGCATCTACCTCACCGCCCTCTTCATCAAATACGCCGTGCGCGACGACATTGGCCACGGCGTAACCAAAATTCTCTACTCCCTTTCGCGCCGTCAGGGCAACATCCGCGGCCACAACTGCTGGTCGAGCGTCGTGGCCTCTGCCCTTACCATCGGCTTCGGCGGTTCGGTCGGTGCCGAGTCGCCCATTGTGCTTACGGGTTCGGCCATAGGCAGTTCGCTCGGCCGCTTTTTCCGGCTCGACCACAAAACGATGATGCTCCTCATCGGCTGCGGTGCATCGGGTGCCGTGGCGGGTATCTTCAAAGCCCCCATTGCCGGCCTTATGTTTACGCTCGAAGTGTTGATGGTCGACCTCACCATGGCTTCGCTTCTGCCATTGCTCGTCAGCTGCCTCACGGCCACGTGCATCACCTATGCTTGGACGGGAATGAGTCCCATGTTCACCTTCGAACTCACCGACCACTTTGCCGTCAACCGCATCCCCACATCGGTGCTGCTTGGCGTTTGCTGCGGCTTCGTGTCGCTCTACTTCACCCGTGTGATGAACTCGTTTGAGCAAGTGTTCGGGCGGCTCAAAAACCTCTATGCCAAACTCCTTCTCGGCGGCGTGGTGCTGGCCGTGTTGATTTATTTCTTCCCGCCGCTCTATGGCGAAGGTTACAACACCATATCCATCCTCCTCGGCAGCACAACGGACGACGGGGTGAACCAAGTGTTGAACAACTCCTTCTTCTACGGCCACTCCAACTACCTGTTGCTCTACCTCGGCCTCATCGTGATGTTCAAGGTGTTCGCCACCACGGCCACCAACGGCGGCGGAGGCTGCGGCGGTACGTTCGCGCCCAGTCTGTTCCTCGGTTGCCTGAGCGGCTTCATCTTCTCGCGCCTGTGGAATGAGTACGGCCTGTGGAACATCAACGTGCCAGAGACCAACTACGCCCTGCTCGGCATGGCCGGCGTGATGAGCGGTGTGTTCCACGCACCGTTGACGGGCGTGTTCCTCATAGCCGAACTCACCGGCGGCTACCAGCTCTTTATCCCCCTGATGATTGTCTCGGTGGCATCCTACCTCACCATCCACGCCTTCGAGCGCCACAGCATCTACGCCATGCGTTTGGCGCGTACGGGCGAACTCCTCACGCACCACAAGGACCGCTCCGTGTTGACGCTCATGTCGCTCGATGCCATCATCGATAAGGAGCGCCCCGTCCTGCACCCCGGCATGTACCTTGGACAGGTTGTTCAGGCCGTTTCCACCAGCAAGTCGCTCCACTTCGCCGTGGTCGACATCAAGGGCGGACTGCTCGGCGTAATCAACGTCAACAAAATCCGCAAAATCATCTTCCGCAGCGAACTCTACCGCATGTACAAGGCCGACCAGCTCATGCGCCAGCCTGAGGTGGTGTTGCGCACCGACGACAACATGCAGGCCGTAATGGACAAGTTCGCCCATTGCGATGCCGGCACGCTCCCCGTTCTCAGTCCCGACGGCACGTTCGTTGGCTTCGTGTCGCGCACAAGGCTCTACGCCTCCTACCGACAGGTGATGAAGGACTTCTCCGAGGAATAGAGCGGATTGTTCTCCTGACTTCATTACTTTTTTGCACCACCAAATGGCATATATTGAAAATCAACGAGTTACGTATTGCTCGAAGAAGGCTTCATCTAACGACGT
>CAVLCM010000167.1:0-3049 GCA_963661625.1 bacterium | reverse complement strand
TACATCAGCATGAATCGTTCTTTGTAGTGCGAGCCAAAAAGAATCTGCAATACAAGAACAAAAAAGAATGGATGCACGGTTCAGAGTGCATCCATTCTTCAATTCGGTTTATCTGAACGAGTCTGTCAGGAGTTTTATTTCGATGGTGGGAGCTATTCGTTCGTAGAGGATGTTGTAGACGGCATCGAGGATGGGCATGTTCACGTGGTAGTGGCGGTTGATGTCCTTCATGCACTTTGTGCCGTAGTAGCCCTCGGCAATCATTTCCATCTCAATTTGCGCCGACTTCACGCTGTACCCCTTGCCGATCATTGTGCCGAACACGCGGTTGCGCGAGAAGTTGGAATATCCCGTCACGAGCAAGTCGCCCAGGTATGCGCTGTCGTACACGTTGCGGTCGATGGGGTAGACGGCGCGCAGAAAGCGGTTCATCTCCTGCACGGCGTTCGACATAAGTACGCTCTGGAAGTTGTCGCCGTATTTCAGACCGTTGCAAATGCCCGCAGCGATGGCGTAAACGTTTTTGAGCACGGAGGCGTACTCTATGCCGATCACGTCGGCAGATGTCTTCGTCTTGACATAGCCCGAGGCAAGCGTTTCGGCGAATGCCGAGGCTTTTTCGTTGTCGCTACACCCCACGGTGAGGTACGTCAGTCTGCCCAGCGCCACCTCCTCGGCGTGGCTGGGGCCTCCCAGCACGCCCAGGTTCTCGTCAGGCACGTTGTACACCTGTCGGAAAAACTCCGAGCAGACAAGGTTCTCATCGGACACGATGCCCTTTATGGCCGTGATGATAAACTTGTCGTGGAGTTTCACCTTGAGCTTGCGCAGGTGGTTCTTCAAGTAGGGCGATGGCGTGACGAACACAAGCGTATGGCAGTTGCGCACGATCTCGTTGATGTCGGTAGAGAACGTGATGCGCCGCGTGTCGAAATGCACGCTCGTGAGGTATGATGGGTTGTGTTCCGTCCTCACGAAGTCGTCGATGGCATCCTGCCGGCGCATGTACCAATGCAGATGCTCCACCTTTTCGAGCAGCATCTTTGCAATGGCCGTGGCCCAGCTGCCACTGCCCATAACGGCTATGTTACCTAAGTTGTACACGGTTTGTTGTCGCTTTGTTCTCAAAGTGCCAATGGCCGGCAAAGTTGTGCCGGCGCGCGGCTTAGCCTACGTTCCAGCCCTCAATGTCCTGCACGGAGGGTTTCTCTACGTCGAGCTTGTACTTTTTGATCACTTCGCCAATCTGCTGCTGAATTTTCTGCGCCTTCACATCTTTGAGGTCGCTCACGAGGTAGTAGCCCACCTTTTGCAGAATAGGCACAAGGTCTTCGCTGATGCCAGCCTCCACGTATTTGGCGGCAGCGTCGCGCGGAGCCTTCTTCTCCGGGCGCATTTGCGGGAAGAAGAGAACCTCCTGAATTTGCGTCTGTCCCGTCATGAGCATCGTCAGGCGGTCGATGCCAATGCCGATACCCGATGTGGGGGGCATGCCATACTGCAAGGCGCGGAGGAAGTCCTGATCGATGAACATGGCTTCGTCGTCGCCCTTCTCCGAGAGGCGCAACTGGTCCTGGAAGCGTTCTTCCTGGTCGATGGGGTCGTTGAGCTCAGAGTAGGCGTTGGCAAGTTCCTTACCGTTGACCATGAGTTCGAAACGCTCCGTGAGCGAGGGGTTGTCGCGGTGCTTCTTGGTGAGCGGCGACATCTCGATGGGATAATCTGTGATGAACGTGGGCTGGATGTACGTGCCTTCGCAGAACTCGCCGAAGATTTCGTCGATGAGCTTGCCTTTGCCCATCGTGTCGTCAATCTCCATGTTCAGTTCCTTGCAGATGGCGCGGATTTCGTCCTCGCTCTTGCCGTTGAGGTCGTAGCCCGTCTTTTCCTTGATGGCTTCGAGGATGGGCAGGCGGCGGAAGGGAGCCTTGAAACTGATTGTCTTGCCGTCGATTACGCTCTCGGTGCAGCCGTTCACGGCGATGCAGATGCGTTCGAGCAGCTTTTCGGTGAATGACATCATCCAGTTGTAATCCTTGTACTGCACGTAGAGTTCCATGCAGGTGAACTCCGGGTTGTGGCTGCGGTCCATGCCCTCGTTGCGGAAGTTCTTACCGATTTCGTACACACCCTCGAAACCGCCCACGATGAGGCGTTTTAGGTAAAGCTCGGTGGCAATGCGCAGGTACAGGTCAATGTCGAGCGAATTGTGGTGCGTGATGAACGGACGCGCACTTGCGCCGCCGGGGATGGACTGCAGGATAGGAGTTTCCACCTCGGTGTAGCCAGCCTCGTCGAAGTATTCGCGCATCGTCTTTACAACCAGCGCACGCTTGAGGAAGATGTCCTTCACGCCGGGGTTGACCAAAAGGTCTACATAGCGCTGGCGGTAGCGCAGTTCGGGGTCGTTGAACGCATCGTACGTCACGCCGTCCTTCTCCTTCACAACGGGGAGCGGTTTGAGGCTCTTCGAGAGCAGCGTGATTTCCTGTGCGTGTACCGAAATTTCGCCCGTTTGCGTACGGAACACAAAGCCTTTCACCCCAACGAAGTCGCCAAGGTCAAGGAGTTTCTTGAAAAGAGTGTTGTAGAGCGTTTTGTCCTCGCCGGGGCAGATGTCGTCGCGCGTAACGTATACCTGTATGCGGCCCTTGGAGTCCATCAGTTCGGCGAAGCTCGCCTTGCCCATCACGCGGCGGCCCATCAGGCGGCCGGCGATGCACACTTCGCGCTTCTCGTCCTCGTTGAAATTGTCCTTGATGTCGGTGCTGTAAGCCGTTACCGTGTATTCAGCGGCGGGGTAGGGGTTGATGCCCATGCCGCGGAGCTCGTCCAGCGAATTGCGGCGCTGTATCTCTTGTTCGCTCAGTTCTAAAACGTTCATTCTTATGTACTTGTGGATGTTTTCTATTCTTTCAAATGCAAAGATACTGAAAAAGGTTGCAGTATAGGGTTGCGGAATGACTTTTTGCAGTTATTGCCGCAAAGCACTTGGTCGACGCTCATTCCTATATTGTTACTGGCGATCAGCCTTTCCGTTGAAAATCAG
>CAVLCM010000166.1:0-3500 GCA_963661625.1 bacterium | reverse complement strand
TGACGTACGTTCACTCATCGCATAAATGTACGCTCTGGTTTTCAACGGAAATACTGTATTCCGAAGCATCCCTTATTCTTTACATTTCGAGACGCTTCTTCCTGGAAAGCTTTATAGTTTAAGAATGCGTCGGGTCTGTTTTAGCGAACAGCAATAAACGACAATAATAACAAAGACCAGTAACCAATATATGTCAACCTCCAAAGTCAACGACCAGCGCACACTGCGGCGCAAACTGCAAAAGAGGGTGGGCGAGGCCATGAAGGACTTCCGCCTCATCGAACGGGGCGACCGCATACTCATCGGACTTTCGGGCGGCAAGGACTCCCTCGCGTTGCTCGACCTCCTTGGCGAACGCATGGCGCGGAGCAATGGCTACTTCGCCGTTGAGGCGCTCCACGTACGTATGCGCAACATCCATTACGCATCCGACACCACCTATTTGCAGCAACAGTGCGAACGGTGGAACATCCCCTTTCACTGCGTAGAGACGGGTTTCGAACCCGACCGCAACGAGCGGCGCACGCCCTGCTTCCTCTGCTCGTGGCACCGCCGCAAGGCGTTGTTCTCACTGGCCCAGCAACTCGGCTGCAACAAAATAGCCCTCGGTCACCATCAGGACGACCTGCTCCGCACGGCCCTGATGAACCTCACCTTCAACGGCACGTTCTCCACCATGGCCGCGAGGATGGAAATGCGGAAGTTCCGCATGACGGTTATCCGTCCGCTCGCCTGCACCCCCGAGGCCGAACTCCGCCGATGGGCTGCTGTGCAGGAGTACCGCCCCGTGGAGAAGGTCTGTCCACACGACACCGCCTCCAACCGCACGCACGTAGGCACGGTTGTCGAAGCCCTCGAACGGCTCAACCCCGACAGCCGCCACAGCCTGTGGCACGCCCTCAAAAAGGCAGGCGCGCTCGTTGAGGAACGGACGGAAGGGGAGGACTGAAAAGTCCCAAAGAAAAAAGTTGTAACTTTGCACCGCAAGAATTAGTCGGCCAGTTTGTCGCTTGCGTCCACCGCAATGGGTAAGGGGCGTAAGAGGAAAGTCCGGGCAACACAGGGCAACCCGCTTCCTAACGGAAAGGCATCCGCAAGGGTGGACCAGTGCAGAAGAAAACAACCGCCCCCGCCTTGTGCGAGGGTAAGGGTGAGAAGGTGGGGCAAGAGCCCACCAGCCGTGCAGCGATGCACGGGCTGTGTACGTCGGGTGTTGAAAGTTCATGTATACCGGTGTCTGAAGGCTGCTCGTCTGAGAGCCTTGCGCGTCCCCCTTGCGGGAACGCCGGGCCGCGCCGGAGGGTAGAACGATTGAGCGTATTGGCAACAATGCGCCTGGATAAATGACAAACGCTGCCACGGGCCAAAAGCCCGGGCGGCACAGAACCCGGCTTACAGGCCGGCTAATTCTTTTTTCTTCTTTCCCCACGGGAACGGTGAGCCACATTTCGGCAAAAAGACAAAAAACACAGACTCCTAAATACGAAACGCCCGTTTCCGCCGTTATTAACCTTGCACAAACTTACAACTCACAACCACAAACCATCGCATACATCAATACAATGCCCCATAACGAATACCAACCTGCCGCTCACGGCCACATGCGCCGCACGCTCTGCCTGGCCGCCACGGCTCTGCTCCTGAGCAATGCCGCTCTCACCGCTGCGGCCGACGACGAGGTGCGCGACCAGTTCAACCCCGTGCGCACGGCAGTCACCTCGCTGAGCATCGCCCCCGACGCACGTGCCGGCGGTATGGGCGACGTGGGTGCCGCTACCGACCCCGACGTGCATTCGCAGTACTGGAACCCGGCAAAATACCCCTTCACCATTTCGCGTGCCGGTTTCGCCATCAACTACACGCCGTGGCTGCGCAAGCTCACCACAGGCATTGCCCTGCTCAACGCCGACGGCTACGTGCGCCTCGGCGACTATCAGGCTCTGAGTGCTTCGTTGCGCTACTTCACCCTTGGCGAGGTGGATGCCGGCGACATGACGGTGAAGCCCTACGAGATGAGCGTCGACGCTGCCTATTCGCGTATGCTGAGCGAGAAGTTCTCGGCCGCCGTAGCCCTGCGCTACATCTACTCCGACATAACCGGCCACTATTCCGACAACACCACGGCCGGTTCGGCCTTTGCCGCCGACCTCGCCGTCTACTACAACACGTACCTCATGATGGGGCAGCGCGAGTGTCAGTTGGCTTGGGGTTTGAACATCAACAACATCGGTACGAAGATTTCCTACGGCGACGACAAGTCGTACTTCATCCCGACCAACCTGCGTCTCGGTCTTAGCTACCAGATACCGCTCAACGAGTACAACCGCATCAGTTTTTCTGCCGATGCCAACAAACTCCTCGTGCCCTCCATGCCGCTGCAAGGTGCCGACGAGAAGGACGATGACTACAACGAACGACTTCTCTCAGAATACTACAACAAATCGTCTATCTCGGGCATCTTCACGTCGTTCAGCGATTCCGAACGCGGCTTCAAGGGCGAGATGGAGGAAATCAACTGGAGCATAGGTGCGGAATACACCTACAACGACAAGTTTACCTTGCGCGCCGGCTACCACCACGAGAGCGAGATGCAGGGCAACCGCAAATACGCCACCGTGGGCGCAGGCTTCCGCATGAACGTGTTGGCCATCGATGCGGGCTACGTCATTGCCACTTCTGCCTCCAACCCCCTCGACCAGACGCTCCGCGTATCGCTCGCCTTCGACATGGACGGCATACGCGACCTCTTTGGCCGCCGACGTTAACCCTTCCACGCGTTGACGAACGGGGGAATGTTATTTATTATTGACAACAATAGAGACAATAGGGACAATGGAGACAACCGACGCATCGCAGTAGCGGAATTTGTCTCCATTATCCCTATTGTCGTTCTGTTTCCGTCGTTACCATATGTGAAGCTATCATCGAACAAATACTTATGACAAAGATTAGAGTAGGCATGGGCTACGACGTGCACCGCCTCGTCGCCGACCGTGCCCTGTGGCTCGGCGGCGTGAAGATTGACCACACGCTCGGCCTCCTGGGTCACAGCGATGCCGACGTGCTTATCCACGCCATCTGCGATGCCATGCTCGGCGCGGCAAACCTGCGCGACATTGGCTACCACTTCCCCGATACGGCTGCCAGCCTCGAAGGCATTGACAGCAAAATCCTCCTCGAACGCACCACGGCCCTCCTCACTGAGAAGGGATGGCGTGTTGGCAACGTCGACGCTACGATTTGCGCCGAGCGGCCCAAGCTCAATCCGCACGTCCCGGCCATGAAAACCACCCTCGCTCCCCTTATGAATATCAGCGAGGACGACGTGAGCATCAAGGCCACCACCACCGAACGCCTCGGTTTTACAGGCCGCGAAGAGGGCATCTCCGCCTACGCTGTGGTGCTGATTGAGAAGGGGTAGGGCTTCCTGCTAACTCCCCACCTTCCCGTTCCTTCCTCCGAGGTTGTCAATAAATTATTGCTGTCCGATAAAACAAGCC
>CAVLCM010000165.1:0-3547 GCA_963661625.1 bacterium | reverse complement strand
ACAAGTCGGAGCGCTCAGCTTATTACAAGCACCTCGACAACATTGTCATTCTGCGCTCCAATATTTATACGGAGCGTGAAGAGGGCAGGCTGGAAGGTGAAGCAATAGGCCGCGCCGAAGGTCGTGCAGAAGGCGAAGCCATTGGCCGGAAGAAAAACGCTTTGGAAACAGCCAGAAAGATGAAGAGCCTGGGCTTGCCCGTTGACACTATCGTGCAGATCACCGGATTGACAGAGCAAGAAGTGGAAGAAGCATAGTGATGTCAGATGATATGGCTATACGCCTGTTATAAGCCATCATCCACAAGCATCCCCGTCCAAACCCGTATAGTCAGGAGCTTGTTTAGCAGGTTCATAGTAGTTTAGGTTAAAGTAAGTCCGCAAACCGTGCTGCCAGGGAGCGCAGTTTGCGGACAAATGTGGATAGGAAGGGCGCGGACTGCGACGGTCGCAATGCCTTGCCCGTTAGTGTAGAGCCTTTTGGTGCGTGGTGCGGTGCTTATTTCTCGCCCCACTTCTCGTTGTCCCAGATTCGCTCGTTGGAGAGCTGGGCGGCATTGATGTATTCGTCGTTTACTCTCGGTTCGTCGGAGGCGGCGAGCATTGTGGCTGCCGCAATCAGTACGGCTGTCGTTTGGGGGGCAATGTATGTCTTCTTCATGTGGTTGTAGTTTCGTGTTTTATTTTACAAGTGTTTTTTTGCCGTTGACGATGTACACGCCCTTCTTTGCACCGTTGAGGGTAGAGAGGCTGCGTCCGTTCAGGTCGTAGATGGTGTCGGCTGACTTGCGGCTAACGGTGGGCAGGGTGTTCACGGCCGTTGAGCCGTCGTGCGGAGTGAAGGCAAAGCCCTTGGCGGGACTGCTTCCGCTCTGGCTGGGCAGGGCGAGGTAAGCCTTGTTTGCACCGTTGGTGAATGCTGCGCCGCTTTCTGCGCCCCAGTAGAAGCCCACTTCGTTACTCTCTTCATTGTAGGCGAGCTTGTAGTAGGCGGCAGTGTTTTCCACGTTCGTTGTTTCCTCCGTGGTAGATCCGTGCAGAAGGTTCTCCGTGGGTGCTTCGGCATCGTAGCTCAGCACGTTGCACGTATAGGTCTTCGCCGTTTGGTTATGCGCATTGTCCTCAATCAGCAGAGCTGTCTTGGCTGGAACAAATGAGCCAGCCTTGTAAAGGTCGTTGATGTTAATCGATTTGTAGTCCGTCGTCGTCACGGTGTAACCCGTCACGCCCTCGGGCATCTCAAAAGCCTCTTCAAGGTAGAGAGTGGCATAGCCAACCCATGAGATGGAAAAGGTCGCCTTCTTTTTGCGGTAGAGTTGAACGGGTTCTTGTTTACTCGTTTCGAGGTAGCAAGAGTATAAATATGAATTTTTGCTGTCGTTGTACTTTATGACATTATGTGTTTTGTCTCCAGTGAATTTTATTGTTGCATTTCCTTCATCAGTAAATGTTATAGTGGCTTTTCCGTTATCATCTAAATTCTCCTTGGTTTTCAGGAGGTTAGAACTGGAACTCGAACTCGCTGCATAGAGGTATCCACCGTTTACTTTGTCATAGAAAGTCCATGCTCCCGATTCCCCCCCTAACGTCAACTCGTAAGCGTGACTCTTATCTGTTGTCGAAGTAGCTATCTTGTTAGTGGCGATTGTGATTATGCCGTTCGTTGCCGTAGCAGTGCAGCAAGAGCGATTGTTTCCCTTATCATATCCCATCACGTCACTGCTGCTTTCATGCGCAATCAAATAAGTCTCCCCAGCAACAAGGCCGTCTTCGGAAGTCACCTTTTCATAAACGTACGAGGCAGTTTGTGCCGTGGCGTGGATGGCAGCCGCAAGGCAGAATGCGCAGAGCAGCATAAGCCGCGAGAAAGAACGTAAGATTTTCATAAGTTATAAGTTTGTGTAAGTGATAGTGTGTTTCGTGGTGTCCAAAGCCTCCAACCCCATTCCGGGAGCGAGAGGCTTTTCCCACCTTTTGCGCTGCAAAGTTACGACATCTTTCGGCTGATTACCAAAGCAATTAGTAAAGAGTGTAAATATGTTTACAAATTCTTAATGCAGAGGATATACCCAAACGTGGTGATTTTTCCCTGTGTGCGGGGCGTGGCGGACGGCAACGAGGTTGTTTTTCGTACTTTTGCACCACGAAAGAATAAGGAATAAAGACGGAAGAATGACCCAAGCACAAAAACGATCAACCTTCAACACCGAAAACACACGGGCTGAAATCTCCTCCCTCTGCGTGGAGGGCGGCGTGGCCGAATACCACGTGATGATTCACGCCCTGCACCCCGAACAAACCTTTCAGGAGCAGCTCGACGCTGTGCTGAATGCCTATTACAACCTGCTCGAAGGCGAACTGAAAGGTGCGTCGTCTGTAATCAAGCGCTACTTCTTGAGCGACGCGTCCAACCAGGCCAACCAACTCCTCGCCGCTGTGCCAGAGGCTTCGGCGTGTGCCTGTTCCATCGTGGAGCAGCCGCCCCTCAACGGCACGAAGATAGCCCTCTGGGCATACCTGCAAAAGGGTATGGACGGCGGTTCGTTCTCGAACGGCCTCTACCGCGTGAGCCACAACGGCTATACCCACCTTTGGGGAGGCACGGCCACGGCGCACGCCAACGATTCTGAGCAGCAGACAAGCCTGTTGTTCAAAAACTACGTGATGCAGCTCCTCGCCCACGGCGGAACGCTGGCCGACAACTGCGTACGCACGTGGTTCTTCGTGCAAAACGTCGACGTGAACTATGCCGGTGTGGTCAAGGCGCGCAATGAGGAGTTTTATACGCAGGGACTTACGAGCAAGACGCACTTCATATCGTCGACGGGCATCAACGGCCGCAACGCCGACCCCACTCTCCTCGTGCAGCTCGACACATACGCAGCCCTTGGCATCAAGCCCGAGCAGATGCAGTTCCTCTACGCCCCCGACTACCTAAACCCCACGTACGAGTACGGCGTGAGCTTTGAGCGCGGCACGTGCATGCACTACGGCGACCGCCGTCAGGTGTTCATATCCGGCACGGCCAGCATCGACAACAAAGGCAACGTGCTGCACCCGGGCGACATCCGCAAGCAGACGCTCCGCATGTGGGAGAACGTGGAAGCCCTCCTGGCCGAGGCCGAATGCTCCTTCGAGGACGTAGGCCAAATGATTGTCTACCTGCGCGACACGGCCGACTACGCCGTGGTCAACCAAATGTTTGAAGAACGCTTCCCCGGCATGCCCTTCGTCGTGGTGTACGCCCCCGTATGCCGCCCCGGTTGGCTCATCGAGATGGAGTGCATGGCCACCAAGGCTTGCGAAAATACCGCCTACGCTCCGTTCTAAACGAGGACGGAACGCTACAAAACAGCGCGGGCATCCCCTGCGGCACAACTGATGCCGTGAGGGATGCCCGCGCTGTTTGCGTTCGGATGCGTTGGGATATTCGCCGCAGATGTGGGGAAAGTCGGCGCACACCGTACGGGCTACGCGAAAGAGCTCTTGACTTCTAAAGTATTTCCGTTGAAAATCAGAGCGTACATTTATGCGATGAGTGAACGTAC
>CAVLCM010000164.1:0-4005 GCA_963661625.1 bacterium | reverse complement strand
GCCCCTACGTTTGTACATGAATATCAACAACATTGCCCCTGTAGGGGGCGCATATTTAAACTGCATGATGATTTGAATTATGCGCCCCCTACAGGGGCGATGGAAAATAATAGACATTCATACGTAGGGGTAAACCCCTACGCTATATTATGCGCCCCCTACAGGGACATACTACGCACATTTCGATTAAATCACACGCATCATGCGTATTCTCCACCTCATCACCTCGCTCCGCACCGGCGGGGCAGAGCACCTGCTGGTAGACCTGCTGCCGCGCCTCCGCGACCGTGGCCACGACGTGGCAGTGCTGCTCTTCGACGGCACGCCCACGCCCTTCCGCGAGCAACTGGAGCGGGCGGGCATCACCGTGCATGCCCTTGCCGACGGGCCCGGGGCGATGCACAATCCCTGGCTCGTGTTCGCCCTGCGCCGCTTTATCAAGGGCTACGACATTGTGCATGCTCACAACACGCCCTGCCAACTGCTGCTGGCAGCCGCCAGTTACGGCACGCATTGCCGACTGGTGACCACCGAGCACAGCACCCATAACCGCAGACGTGGCAAATGGCAGTGGCGGCTGGTAGACCGCTGGATGTATGGCCGCTACCGCTCCGTGATCTGTTGTAGCGGTGAGGCGGAGACGGCATTGAGACAGTCGTTGGGATGGCGGCAGCCCGCAGACAGTCCGCGCACCGTGACCATCAGCAATGGGGTGGACACCCGCCGCTTTGCCGAGGCCGAAAAGGCCGACCGCGCCGCCCTCATGCGATGTACTGCAGCGGAGGCCGACGGGCTGACGCTCGTGGTGATGGTGGCCGCCTTCCGCCCGCAGAAATATCAGGAGATACTCATTGGGGCTATGGCCCAGTTGCCCGACAACTACCGTCTTGCCCTTGTTGGCGACGGCGAGCGCCGCGCAGAGTGCGAAGAGACGGCGCAGTCGATGGGTGTCGAGGATC
The DNA here is from genome assembly GCA_963661625.1 of bacterium. Lineage (GTDB taxonomy): Bacteria > Bacteroidota > Bacteroidia > Bacteroidales > Bacteroidaceae > Alloprevotella. The sequence continues at coordinate 3,046 of CAVLCM010000164.1, read as the reverse complement.
GTGTGACGTTCACCGGCATCCGCTCCGACATACCGCAACTACTCAAGGCAGCCGATATCCTCGCCCTTGCCACCCACCACGAAGGCCTCTCGCTCTCGTCGCTGGAGGGCATGGCCTCGGGCCGCCCCTTCATCGGCAGCGATGTGGAGGGCGTGCGCGACACGCTGCAAGGTGCCGGCCTGCTCGTGGCCAACACCCCCGAAGCCTTCGCCGAGGCCATCCACCGCCTCGCCACCGACCGCACATATAATAAGGTAGTGGCCGCCTGCCAGCGCCGCGCCGCCGAGTACGACATCGAGCGCACCGTGGACGGGTATGTGCGCGAGTATGAGCGGATTGGATCCGCATTTCTCCAGTCTCCTTGAAGATTAAAGTTGAATTATGCGCCCCTTACAGGGGCAATTGAAAAAACGTGAACCATAAAACGTAGGGTTAAAACCCTACGCTATAATATGTGCCCCTTACAGGGGCCAGCAACGCATATACATGGGCCAGCAACGCATATACATGGGCCAGCAACGCATATGCCCAACGGGTATGGTATGATTCTATCCGTTTGCCCTTGTACGGAATGAATCGGTTCGATTGCCCCTGTAGGGGGCACATAGTATAGGATAGGGGCATCTTGCTGACGCAAGCGACAAAATCGAGCGGCCCCTATCTCTCGTCATTCGTATTTTATCGCCCCTGTAGGGGGCGCATATTTAAACTGCGTTGCGCTCGAATGTTAACGCATATCTTATGTGCCCCCTTTCGGGGACATCTCCCCTTGACACACATAAACAGACCAAACATCATACGATTATGAAAACCTTCACCCAACACGCACTGTGCCTTGTGGCACTCTGCTTCAGTCTCCTCATGGCCACGCCTTGCTGCGCTGCCAGCAAGCCGCAGTGGGCCAGCACGAAAGCCATAGCGAAGCTCAACGCACAGCGCACGAACGACACTTACCACTTTGTCTACACCGAACCGTTCTTCACCGACAAGGGACTGCTCTATGAAACCCGCGTCAACTCGCTCGTGGAGCAACTGGCACAGAGCTACGGCCTTTCGGCCGATGCTGCCAAGGTAGACACCGCCGCCAACACCATCAGCTTCGGCACCGACACATGGTTCAAGTACAAGATAGTGGACCAGCAGGAGGTGTTCAGCGAGGACGTCACGTCCAACTGGGACTGGACGCTCTACCAACTCTTTGCCGTGTCGGAGAAAAACACCGAACCGATCTTCGACGACGTGGAGCTCTCGGAGCTTTGCGGCGCGAAATCGCTCGCACAGAGCATCATCCCCGGTCTGGGACAATGGAACAAACGACAGAAAGGCAAGGCCGTGGCTATTTGGGCCACCGAAGCCGTGTCGATACCCCTTGCCGTGCGTTTCTTCGATCGCGAGCACTACTACAAGAGTCAGGGATGGAAATCGAAGGCTAAGTCGATGCAGCAGATGGCTTATCTCTCGGTGGGTGTGGCGGTCACCATGTACGTCTACAACCTCATCGATGCCTACCGCAGCAAGGGCGGCAGGACCGCCAAGGTGAAGCCACGCGACACTGCTACGGCTCTCGTGCCCTTTGCCACGCCCGAGGGTACCGGCCTGACCTTCGCCCTGCGCTTCTGACCCATGGCTTTTCCCCGTATGAAGAAACTGATACGCAGTGCCACGGTCTCCGGTTCGCTCGACACGTTCTGCCGCGGTGTGCTGCGCGAGCTGTCCGCCGACTATGAGGTGGTGGCCCTGTCGTCGCCCGGCAAGGAAATGCCCGAGATAGCACGCCGCGAGCAGGTGCGCACCGTGGCGGTGACGATGCAGCGGCATATCTCGCCCGTCAACGACCTCGTGTCGCTCTGCCGACTGGTCAAGGTGCTGCGCCGCGAGCGTGCCGACATCATCCACAGCATGACGCCCAAGGCCGGACTGCTCTGCATGATGGCGGCATGGCTGGTGCGCGTGCCGGTGAGGGTGCATACCTTCACCGGACTGGTGTTCCCCACGTCCACGGGACTGAAACGACGCATCCTGATGCTGACCGATGCCCTGACGTGTGCCTGTGCCACGCATGTGGTGGCCGAGGGGCAGGGCGTGAGGAACGACCTGCTGCGCTTCCGCATCACGCGGAAACCCGTCCGTGTGCTGGGCCACGGCAATGTGCGCGGCATCGACCTCGTGCACTACAACCGTACGGCGGAGGTGATACTGCGTGCGGTGGAGATACGTCGGGAGATAGGGGCTGGAAAAGACAGCTTTGTGTTCGTTGCTGTGGGACGGTTGGTGGGCGACAAGGGCATCAGCGAACTGGTTGAGGCTTTCGGCCGTCTGCTGGCCGTGCATCCCGATGCCCACCTGCTGCTTGTGGGCAACGAAGAGCCGCACCTCGATCCGTTGCCGTCCCACACAATGGCAACCATCGCCTCGTGTCCCAACATACATGCCGTGGGCAACCAGGCCGATGTGCGTCCCTACTATGCCGCCGCCAATGCCCTAGTGCATGCCAGCTACCGTGAGGGATTCCCCAACGTGGTGATTGAGGCGGGGGCCATGCAGTTGCCGTGCATCGTGACCGACATTAACGGTTCGCGCGAGATCATCATCGACAATCGCAACGGCATCATCGTTCCGCCCCACAATGCCGACCGCCTTCATGCCGCCATGCTGCGGTTTGCCAGCGACCGGCAGTTGGTCAACGCCCTTGCCGCCAACGCCCGCCCGTTGGTGGCCGATCGCTACGAGCAGGGCTACGTGCGACAATGCCTCAAGGATTTTTATAAAGAGATTGGATAGGCGATAGAAAATCATTTGCCAGTTATCCCGTAAAACACTATCTTTGCACCTAATAAGTTCGGAAAAGTGTCAATTTTGGCACAAATCCGAACATACGAGTGTAATTATACCCCATGCACATCTACTCACGCTACATCAAGCGCACGGTCGATTTCCTCGCCGCCCTGCTGCTGCTCATCCTGCTTTCGCCACTGATGCTGGCGGTCATCATCGTGTTGCACTTTGCCAACAAGGGAGCGGGCGTGTTCTTCGCCCAAGACCGTCC
>CAVLCM010000163.1:0-4037 GCA_963661625.1 bacterium | reverse complement strand
CTTAACAACCTGTACCTAATGATGCGCATAACTAAAACTACAAGTTGGCTGATTAGCATTCACGTCAACGAGGTTGCCTGGGGTTCTATTTCCCGAGAAAAATATCATAGTGTTCGAAACATCATATCACGCTTCAACAGCGGACGCGGCTACGACCGTGGCGTGTTCTACCATCACCAGTGGGACTACGTCAACGAGATTATCGTCGTTGTTTGCGAGTCGCTCGAGGAGTACAAACAAAACTGCGATAATGGAAATAAAGAAGCATGGCGGAAGAAAATCCCGTCAGTCCTCGATTGAGGACATCAGGAAGCAGATGATCATAGACTGCTCGGAAACGGTCATGACGGTCAACGAGTTTGCCCGTTTCGTTTCCAAATCTCCCGAAGCCATCCGCAAACGCATCCAGCGTGGCTTGATACCGGCTCACAAGGAAGGTCGCTCGTGGTACATTCTCAAGAGCGAGTATGTGAGTTCGTTGAGAAGAAAGTAGATACAACCTTTCCCAAAGTAAATACTCTCTATCCAAAATAAGCTGCCCTGCCGTGTCGCTGTGAAGCGAGTGGGCAGGGCTTTTTAAGTAATCCTTTGCAATGATACAGAATGAGATAATTGACAAGATACTCGAAGCTACCGACATGGGGCAGCTTGTGGGGCAGACGGTTCAGCTGCGGCGTTCGGGCCCTCGGCTGACGGGTTGCTGCCCGTTCCACTCGGAGAAGACGCCCTCGTTCTTCGTTTTTCCGCAGACCGGCCGCTACAAGTGCTTCGGCTGCGGCGAGGGCGGCGATGCCATCAGTTTTGTGCAGAAGCGCGACGGCTTGACGTTTGTCGAGGCCGTCAAGGTGCTTGGGCGCGGCTGCGGCATTGAGGTGGAGGAAAAGGAGGAGGACGCTCGGGCTAAGCAGCAGCGCCTTCACCGCGAGGCTCTCTTAGTGGCCAACGAGGCGGTGGCGAAATACTACGCTGCGGAGTTCGAGCGGTCGAAGGAGGCGCAATGCTACGCTTACGGCCGCTGGGGCGAGGACTACTGCCGGCTCAAAGGCATAGGCTACGCCCCGAAGTCGGGCAAATCCCTGCTCAACTCGTTGAACGTCAAAAGGGAGTTCCTCGACGAACTGGGCTTGGTAAACAAAGGCGGCTACGACCTCTACCAGAACCGCGTCGTCATCCCCATCCGCAACCGCTACGGCCGCGTCGTCGGCTTCACCGCCCGTTGCATGGGCGACGAGCAGCCGAAGTACAAAAACAGCCGCGACTCCCTCCTCTTCCACAAGTCCTCGGTCCTTTTCGGCATTGACGACGCTTGGCGCGAGGCCGCGAGGGCCGACAAGATGTTCCTCGTCGAGGGTGCGCCGGACTGCATGCGCTTGCAGTCCATCGGCGCGCTCAACACGGTGGCGGCCCTCGGCTCGGCTTGGAACAAGGAGCACTTCTCGTTGGTCAAGAAGATTGCGGCTCGGGTCTGCTTCCTGCCCGATGCCGACCCTCCGAAGCGCAATGAGCCCTTCGGCCACGGCGTACGGGTGGTGATGGATGCCGGGCGGCTCGCCATGGAGTGCGGCCTCTCCGTGTCGGTCAAGGAGATACCCGACGGGGACAACTCCGTGAAGAGCGACCCCGACTCCTATTATAAGGACATCAGCGTGTTCCAAGCGGTGAGCGAGAAGGACTTCATCCTTTGGCGGGCCGAGAAGGCCTTCCCCCTGGCTCAGACCACCGAGGAGCAGCGCGTCGTGGTGCGCGAGATTGCCTACCTCCTCTCCCTGCTCGACGACGACACCGGAGCGGCCATGTACATCGACCGCCTCACGCGGCTCAACGGCACAAAGCGCCTCTGGAAGCAGGCCATCGACGACGAGAAGCGGCGGCGCGAGGAGGCCGACAAGCGCCAGCAGGGCAAGGCCGTCGACGACCTTTACCAACGCTACGGCTTCTTCACCGACCGCGGCAAGTACATGTCCGTCACCGAGAAGGGCGGCGTTTACGAATGGTCGAACTTCACGATGGAACCGCTCTTCCACATCAAGGACGCTATCAACCCCAAGCGCATTTACAAGATCAAGAACGACATCAACCTCACCGAACTCGTTGAGCTGAAACAGGAGGACCTCGTATCGATCACGAAGTTCAAGCAAAAGATTGAGGGCATGGGCAACTTCATCTGGAAGGCCACGGAAAAGGAACTGACGAAGCTCAAATCCTTCCTCTACGAAAAAACGGAAACGGCCACGCAGGTCAAGCAGATGGGCTGGCAGCGCGAGGGCGTCTACGCCTTCGGCAACGGCATCTTCGCCGACGGGCGCTTCGTCACGGCCGACGACTACGGCATCGTCCGCCTGCCTGGCCGCGGCAACTTCTACCTCCCCTCCTCGTCCCGAATCTACCGCGACGACACGCGCCTCTTCACCTTCGAGAAGCAGTTCGTCCACCTCAACTACTCCTCCGTGTCGCTCGCCGAGTTCACCTCGCAACTCTTCAAGGTCTTCGGCGACAACGGCCGCGTGGGCTTCGCCTTCTACCTCGCCACCCTCTTCCGCGACGTGGTCACCGGCGCCAGCTCCGAGCATTGGTTCCCCATCCTCAACCTCTTCGGCCCCAAGGGCAGCGGCAAGTCGGAGCTGGGCCACACCCTCCTTTCGCTCTTCACCATCAGCTACAAAGCGCCCAACATAGCCAACTCCACCATCTCGGCCCTCAACGACACGGTGGCGGCCTCGGCCAACGCCCTGGCCCACATCGACGAGTACAAGAACGACCTCGACCCGAAAATCATCGAGTTTCTCAAAGGCCTCTGGGACGGCACCGGCCGCAGCCGCATGAACATGGACCTCGACAAGAAGAAGGAGGTGACGGCCGTCGACGCAGGCATCATCCTCTCGGGGCAGGAAATGCCCACGGCGGACATCGCCCTCTTTTCGCGCCTCGTGTTCCTGCAGTTCCCCCGTTCCACGTTCACCGACGAGGAGAAGCGCAACTACATGCGCCTCATGGACATGCGCTCCAACGGACTGACGCACATCACGATTGAGTTGCTCAAACACCGTAAGCGTTTTGAGCAGCTCTTCCCCACGGCCCTCGCCGACGTGCGCCGCGAGGTGGGCATGGCCTTGCAGGGCAAGCTCTGCGAAGACCGCATCGTCAACAACTGGTGCGTGCCCCTGGCCGCACTCCGGGTGTTGCAAGAGGCCGTCCCCACCCTGCCCTACGCCGACTTGCTGCGCATCACCCTCGAGGGCATCCAGCGGCAAAACGCCGAGTGCAAGACCAACGGCGAGCTGGGCAACTTCTGGAACGTCGTGCAGTACCTCGCCAGCGAGGGCGTTATCAACGACACGGGCGACTACGTCATCCGCCAGCTGACCCGGCTCAAAACCGACAAGGTGGACACCACATGGTTCGACAAACGGGCGGTGCTCTACATGCAAACCTCGCGCATCTTCAACCTCTACCGCAAGGAGGGGCGCAAAACCGACGAAAAGACGCTGCCCACCGATGCCCTCAAATACTACCTCGCCAACAGCGCGGCCTACTTGGGGCAGAAGGTGGCTCGCTTCATCGTCTTCCGCAACGGCTACCCCGTGCCCGACCCCGGCAAGCTCGACAAGCACGGCAATCCCTCCAAACTCTCGCAGTCGGCGCGCAGCTACTGCTTCGACTATCAGAAGCTCGTCGACCAGTTCGGCATCAACCTAACCACTGGCGGCTCCGACGACGAAGACGAATAACCCCCGGCCATCCTCGCTTACGGGCGCAAATTTTTGCGCATAGGGGCGCAAAATTTCGCGCCCCTATGCGCAATTTTTTGCACCAGCATGTGCGTTTGCCCAGATGCAGGGTGCAAAAATTTGCACCCCTATGTGTAAAAGTTTGCACCCCTATGTGCAATTTTTTTCACCAGCGGAGCGTACGGTTTCGAGGGCGGCGGCAAATCACTTACAATAGAAGCGGAATAATCTGCGGACTATGAAGTTAACGACAAGTTAGTTACTCCTCAAACGGATAAGTCTCGTCGTATATATCATCAAACAACTTAT
>CAVLCM010000162.1:0-4224 GCA_963661625.1 bacterium | reverse complement strand
TAAAGAGGGTGGACGTACGTCGTTAGATGAAGCCTTCTTCGAGTGAATGGCCGGGTCACCCTATATAAGTACGTAACTCGTTGATTTTCAATATAGCGGTGTTTAGTCAGGCAGGAGATACATTCCGCCGTGCATCCTTCCGCAAAAATATTCAGCCCCCTTGGCCAGCGCATGGGTGAGAAAAGCCTTGGCCTGGCCGACAGCTTCCTCCAAGGGCAGCCCCTTTGCCAAGTTGGCGGCGATAGCCGACGACAGTACGCAGCCTGTGCCGTGGGTGTTGTTCGTCTCAATGCGTTCTTCCTGCCCGTAGGTCTTGATGTTGCCATTGCGGCAAAGGATGTCAACAGGACGGCCCTCCATGTGGCCGCCTTTGAGCAGCACGTTCGTACGCAGTTGCTCGGCCAGTTCCTGTGCAAACCGCTCTCCCTGAAAACAACTTTCGGGCAGGAGAAACCGTGCCTCGGGCAGGTTGGGCGTAAACAGCGTGGCGAGCGGAATGAGTTTGCGCCGGATATAGCTCACCGCCTCTTCGTCGACAAGCCTTAGTCCCGATGACGAAACGAGTACGGGGTCGTACACCACAAATTCGGGACGATGTTCGCAAAGTGCCTCCACAATGGCCTCAGCCACGCCGGCGTTCGGCACGATGCCCACCTTCACCGCCCGAGGCTGGTGGTCGCTCATCGCGGCGGCTATCTGGTCGTACACGAGTTCTGCGTCAATAGCCTCGGAACGGTACACCTTGCAGGAGTTCTGCACCGTGAGGCACGTAGGCACGGCCTGTCCGTAGCAGCCCAGCAGCGTAAACGTTTTAAGGTCGGCCTGAATGCCGGCTCCTCCCGATGGGTCCGAACCGGCTATTGTCATGCATACATTATACTCTTTCACAACGACAAAATTGCACAAAAAGCCGTACTTTTGCAACACGAAAAACAAAGAAAAAACACGATGATACAATCCATGACAGGCTTCGGTAAGTCTGACGCAAACTACAACGGAAAGAAGATACACGTAGAAATAAAATCCCTCAACAGCAAGAATTTCGACCTTAGCATGCGTATCGCTCCCCTCTATCGCGAACGCGAGATGGAGGTACGCCAATACCTCGCCGCCCAGCTGGAGCGCGGCAAGGTGGAGTTTACGCTCTGGGTCGAGAAGGACGAAACCTCCGCTGCCGGCACGGTCAACGCCCAGGTAGTGCAGAGCTACGTCGGCCAGATTTCCGCCATCTGCAAGGCGCAGGGCCTGCCCGAGCCGCAGAATGTTTGGGAACTCGTATTGCGTCTGCCCGAGAGCGTGCAGACCAACGCTACCGAAGAACTCACCGACGAGGAGTGGCAGGCAGCTTTCGGCTGCATCAAGGAGGCGGCTGCTCACCTCACAGACTTCCGCAAGCAGGAGGGCGAGGCACTCTACCGCAAGTTCTCCGAAAAGGTAGACAACATCGAGCGTTACCTGCACGATATAGAGCCGTTCGAAACGAGCCGTGTGGAGAAAATCCGCCAACGCCTCTTCGACCGTCTCTCCGAACTCAAAGGCATTGACTACGACAAAAACCGTTTGGAGCAGGAACTCATCTACTACATCGAAAAACTCGACATCAGCGAGGAGAAGCAACGCCTCTCCAACCACCTCAAATACTTCCGCGAAACGATGGACGGCGGCCATGGCCAAGGCAAGAAGTTGGGCTTCATCGCACAGGAAATGGGACGCGAAATCAATACCACTGGCTCAAAGAGCAACCAGGCCGAGATGCAAAACATCGTGGTGAAGATGAAGGACGAACTCGAACAGATCAAAGAGCAAGTGCTTAACGTACTCTAACCTCCCTCAAAGCATCACTTACCCCCAAACGCAGAATTTCAGCAAGCCATGTCGAAAGTAATCATCTTCTCCGCGCCGAGCGGAAGCGGCAAAAGCACCATCATCAACCAGCTCATGTCGCAACAGCTCAACCTCCATTTCTCCATCTCCGCCACCAGCCGCCAGCCACGCGGCACGGAGCGCAACGGCGTTGAGTATTTCTTCCTCACGCCCGACGAGTTTCGCCGCCGCATCGAGGCGGGCGAGTTCCTTGAATACATGGAGGTATATACTGACCGCTACTACGGCACGCTCAAGTCGCAGGTAGACGCTCAGCTCGCCGAGGGCGACAACGTGGTGTGCGATGTCGACGTGCTTGGTGCGCAAAATATCAAAAAGGTATATGGCAACCGCGCCCTGAGCGTATTTATCCAGCCCCCCTCCATAGCAGAACTGCGCAAGCGGCTCGAAGGTCGCGGCACCGATGCGCCCGAGGTTATTGACGAACGCATAGCCCGTGCCGAGTTTGAGCTTACCTTTGCCGAAAAGTCCGACGTGGTAATCGTCAACGACAACCTTGCCGAGGCGCAGGCCGAGGCTCTCCGCATTGTCCGTGAGTTCCTCGCAAAAGCAGATGACTGACAGTCGCCACATAGCCCTTTTCGGCGGTTCGTTCAACCCCATCCACAACGGCCATGTGGCGTTGGCGCGTCACGTGCTGCGCCATTGTCCCGTCGACGAGGTGTGGCTCATGGTCTCCCCCCACAATCCGTTGAAGGAGCCGGGCGAGTTGTTGCCCGAGAATGTGCGCTACCGCCTCGCCGCCAAGGCTTTGGAAGGCGAAAGCGGCATCCGTGCCAGCAACTTTGAGTTTTCGTTGCCTCGGCCCTCCTACACGTGGCGCACGCTCCAAGCCTTGGAGCAACAATACCCCGGTTGCCGTTTTTCGCTCCTCATCGGAGCCGACAATTGGTGCGTCTTTTCCCGTTGGGCGCACAGCGAGGACATCCTTGCGAGCCATTCGCTTTTTGTATACCCCCGTCCTGGCTATCCACTGTCCGTCCAGACGCTTCCGCCCAACGTCCACCTTGTCAACGCCCCCTTGTTCCCGTTCAGCTCCACCGACGTGCGCCGCAACGTTAGGGTAGGCGAGGACATCCGTCAGATGGTGCCAGAGGCCATCCTCAACGACGTAATGAAACTCTACAACCCAAACCCCATAAACCAATGAAAGTCAAGAAGAGCCTTCTCCTTTCCGCTCTGTTCCTTGGCCTCGCCCTCACGGCAAGCGCACAGGACGCAAGCACCCACCCCAACCGCTACTACCTGCTCGAAAATCAGGTGCTAAACAGCAAGCAGCTTTTGCCCGAGCCGCCTAAGCCCGGCAGTGCGCAGTTTAAGTACGACGAGTCGCAGTACATCTGGGGCAAAATGTTGCGCAACAGTCCTCGCGGCAAGCAGGCAGTCGAAGACGCCAACCTTAGCGGAGCAGGTATCTCGCGTGCTTTTTCCGAAGCCTTCGGCCTGACCATCTCCGAGAAGGAAACGCCCGAAATCTACAAGCTCATCATGCGTATGCGCAGCGATGCTGGCGACCTTTCCGTGCGTGCCGCCAAAAACTACTATATGCGTATGCGCCCCTTCGTGCTTTACGGTGAACCCAGTGCCACGCCCGACGACGAGGACAATCTGCGCACCAACGGCTCCTACCCATCGGGCCACACCTGCACGGGATGGTCTATCGCCCTCGTCCTGGCCGAGGTCAATCCCGACCGCCAGCAGCAAATCATGGAACGGGGCTACGAGTTTGGCCAAAGCCGCGTAATCATCGGCGTACACTGGCAGAGCGACGTAGATGCCGGCCGCATCATTGGCAGTACGCTCGTGGCGCGCCTCCACACCCTCAAAGACTTCAACACCCAGTTGGACAAGGCCAAGAAGGAGTTCGCCAAACTCCAGAAATCCGGCAAGGTAAAAGCGGTCGCCGAGTAGCAGCCGTTAGCCAGCCCATAGCAATCCACATACCGCACAAATCGGTCCGTTGCCCCCCCATCGCGACGGACCGATTTTGCGTTTTGTCTGCGAGGCCATCCGGTAATAATGGTTGCCATATCCGTAAAGCGTGTAAGGCTGCACGTTTGCTCTCAACCTAATTTTGCGCCCCTATGCGAAAAAATATGCACCAGCAGCGAGAGAGAACCTGAGCAATGCGTTGGGATTTGTTTTATCGGACAGAAATAAAAACGTTTAGGGCAACGTTGAGGCGTACGCCAAAAAACCGCCGCACAACTCTTGTCGATAAGGAATAAATGAATATCTTTGCACCTGCAAAACGGAACGGGGCACCTACCTCGTCCGCGGCGAACGCCTCTTTAGCTCAGTTGGCCAGAGCACGTGATTTGTAATCTCGGGGTCGTTGGT
>CAVLCM010000161.1:0-4823 GCA_963661625.1 bacterium | reverse complement strand
CACTCGACTTATAGACGTACGTTCACTCACCCTCATGACGTACGTTCACTCATCGCATAAATGTACGCTTTGATTTTCAACGGAAATGCTTTACTCCAAAGCATCCTTTCTATTGCGGTTGTGGTTTCCAATTCACGAGGTAAACCCGTTCGGTGGTACGGGTGAAGGCTGTGTAGAGCCATCGCAGGTATTCCTTGCCGAGCGATTCGGGCGGCACGTAGCCTTGGTCTACGTATACCCTTGACCACTGCCCGCCCTGTGCCTTGTGGCAGGTGACGGCGTAGGCGTGCTTTATTTGCAGGGCGTTGTAGTAAGGGTCGTTGCGCAGTTCTTCCATGCGCTTCTTCTTGCTGGGGATGTGCTGGTAGTCTTCCAACACCCTTTCGTATAGCGATTGGCTCTCCGTTCGGGTGAGTGAGGGCGACTCCGACGTGAGCGTGTCGAGCAACACGCGGCAGGTCAGTTCGCAGTCGCCGTAGTCGGGAAACGCCAGCGTGACATCGGCAAAGTGGAAGCCATATTGCTCGTGCACGTTGCGCAGGTGGACTACCTGCATCGTGTCGCCATTAGCAATGAACTGGAACGGTGCCGTTTCGCCCTTGGGTAGGTCGGCCGCCATCTTTGCCGCCCAATAGTAGTTGTTTTTCACGGCCATCACGAGGTCGCCCCGCGTGAGCTGTTCCTCGCGTCCGAAGATGCGCGAGCGGATGCCGGCGTTGTACACGTTGGCCCGTTTGTTCGATCGTGTCACCACGATGACCTCGCCCTCGCCATACTCGCGATAGTCGTCCACCAAGGCTTCAATCAGTTCGTTGCCCGGCAGGTTGCGCACCTCGCCGTCCTTGCTCGTGGCTATCGGGGGAATGCCGCAAAATTCCTCGTCCATCATCAGCCTGCGCAGAAGCGTGGCTCCGTCCAGCACGTCGCTGCCGCTGCTTTGGCGCACCACCTCAGTGAGGTCGGCACTGCCCACAACGAGGCCGTACCTCTCGAGTGTGGTGTTTTGCAAAGCCGGACTTTCCGTTTCGCCCACGGGCGGCAACTGCGCCGTGTCGCCCACGAGCAGCAGGCGGCAGCCCTCGCCCGAGTAAACGTAGCTCACGAGGTCGTCCATCAGTTCGCCTGTGCCGAAGAGCGACTGCCCGAAGCTCCCTTCGCCGCTGGAAATCATCGAAGCCTCGTCCACGATAAAGAGGGCGTGGCGCAGTTTGTTGAAGCCGAGCGAAAAGCGAGTGCCTTCGCCCTGGAACGACTGCTGACGGTAGATGGTGCGGTGGATGGTGAGGGCCTGCGTGCCGGCATGGCGTGCAAACACCTTGGCGGCACGGCCTGTGGGAGCGAGGAGTACCACGTCGCGCCTCATGCGCCGCATTACTTTGACAAGGGCGCCGACGAGCGACGTCTTTCCCGTGCCGGCAAAGCCGCGGAGTATGCAAGCCGCCCTCGTTTGCGGTGTGGCTATGAAGTGAGAAAGCAGCACGGCAGCCCGTTCCTGCGTTGAGGTGAACGGGTATTCAAAACATTCGGCCAGTTGCCGCAGGATGTCGTCGCAAAGTGCCATGGAAATGATGGGGTGGGGTCAGTGTACCTCGTCCTGCGAATTGAGCAAAAGCGAGTAGAGCGTGATGAAGGCAAAGCAGAAGAGCGGCACAAGGAAGGGCGTGGCCATGCTGCCCGTGGCGTCGGCTATCGCACCCATGATGACGGGGGCGATGGCTCCGCCAACGATGCACATGATGAGGAACGACGAGGCCCGTTCGCGCTCTCGGCGGATGCCTCGCAGGGATATGGCAAAGATGGTGGGGAACATGATGCTCTCGCACAGGTAGCAAACCAGCATGGCCGCTACGGAGACCATACCCGTACAGACAACGGTGACGGCCATGGCTGTTGCCGCACCGACGCTGCACCCAAGGAGCAACTGTTCGGGGCGTACTTTTGACATCGTTGCGGCTCCGGCCAATCGCCCTACAAGGAAGAGGCCCATGCAGCCAATGCCCAGCACGGCGGCGGCGACGGATTTGTCCATGCCCGAGGTCTCGGTGACGTAGTTGATGAAGAAGCTGTTGATGCCCGTTTGTGCGGCCACGTAGAAGAAGAGGGCGAACATACCCCAAAGGAACATCCGGCGTTTCATAAGGGAAGGCTCGTCAGAACTTCCCTCGCTGTCGGCACTGGCCGTTACAGGAAACTCAGGGAGACGGATGCGCGAAAAAACAATCGCAATGCAAAGCACCGCCACGCCGATTATGGCGTAAGGCGCAGTCACGCTCGCCGCCGAACTGTCACTGCCAAAGGCGAACAATCCGCCCACTATCGGCCCAACCATCCAGCCCAGGCCGTTGAACGCCTGCGACAGGTTGATGCGCTGCTCTGCCCCTTGCTCGTTGCCCAAAACGGTCACGTAGGGGTTGGCCGACGTTTCGAGGCAAGTCAGTCCGCAGCCAATAACAAACAATGAAAAGAGGAAGAAAGGAAACGACCCCATCCATCCGCCGGGGATGAAGAGCAAGGCTCCGATGCCGTAGAGCAGCAGCCCAGTGACCACACCCGTGCGGTAGCCATAGCGGCGAATGATGCGTCCGGCCGGCAGGGCCATCAAGAAGTAGCCGCCATAGACCACCACTTGTACAAAAGCCGACTCCGTTTTGCTCACGTGGAGCGAGTCCTGAAAATGCTTGTTCAGCACGTCGAGAATGCTGTGGGCAAAGCCCCAAAGGAAAAACAAAACAGTCACCAGCGCATAGGGCAAAAGGCAGTTTTGCCCGTCGGCGGTGACGAATAGCTTTCTCGTATCTTGTTCGTTTGCGGCCGTGCGCCGCTCCTCATTCTTCATGTGCAGTTGTGTGCGGTTCTCTTGCATAGGTTTGCAGCCATCTTGCGTTGATGTGCAGTTCTTAGGGAATGTCCCGTATGTGCTTCGATGCGTCTACGCCTCAAAACACTATGCAAAAGTATTGATTTGCAAGCATATTCCCAAGTTGCGCCCAATCTACTTATCCTCCTCGCTTTTGAATGCGAATACTCGAGAACTTCCTTTGAAATCTTAGGTTTCTGCCTTTATCGGGCGTCCATACGCCCAAAAATATTGTCAAGAAACGCAGGCAGGTGAGCTGCATAGTAGAGCGGTATATTATATAAGGTGAAGACCTTGCCGCTCTGTGTAGTGACGCTGTCCGATGTCATTGGGCCATTCCATAGGCGCAGGGCTACCATTTCCTTTGACTCGTCCATAAAAAGATGCAACGAACGCAACTTGGCGTTGTCGCCCGTTTTTACTTCTATCGGAAGAAGATGCGACTTGTAACGTATCAGAAAATCAACCTCGGCCTGAGAGTTCTTGGCATCACGCACCCAAAACATCCGCTTCTCTCCAAATGTAAAAGATGCGCCCAACAGTTCTTGGGCTACTATATGCTCGGCGATGTCGCCTTTCCATAACTCGTCCGTGTCTTTGCTGAACAGCAGTTCTTCTTGCATGCCTGCAACGTAATTCACCAGTCCCGTGTCCAACCACAACAATTTGGGACTTTTCTTCATGTCGGGCAAGATAGGGAAGGACGCAGACATCTGAGGATACACAAGCTCCAGCAACAGCGTCTTTTCCAATGTTCGGAATGCGTTGCCCACATCCGCTGCCTTGAAGGCCGAACTCGTAAACTTTGCAAACTGGATGCGATGGCCAGCTGCAGCCCACCCGTAATTCAGGATGTAGCGGATGGCATCCTGCTCTTTGGGTTTGCTGGCGTATTTTTCCACATCGTCACGATAACCGGAGAGCAGAGAGTTGAAAACCTCATTGAGCTTGACGAAGTCCTTGTGCTTGGAATAGTTAGCTACAGCTTCAGGCAAGCCACCGACTATCATATACTTCTTGAACAAATCCATAACCAGCGAGTGCAAAGAGGCTGGTACATTTAGCTTTTCTATGCCGTCGGCTATCGCCTCTTGTCCCATGGCCCGAAGAAACTCCACGAATGTACAAGGGTGCAAAGCCATATACTCCACTCTACCCACGGGAAAGGATATGTGTCTACCCATCAAACTCTCCAAGAGAGAGCCAGCCGCAATCACATACAAGTCAGGCCGCTTTTCGTAAAAATAGCGTAATGCCTGCACCGCCTTCGGCTCATTCTGTATCTCGTCGATAAATATAAGTGTACGCTTGCTGGCATCTTGCGGCGCATTCGCTTTGAAAAAGATGCCTGCCAACAGGTCGTCAAAAGAATAGTCTGCGGCAAAAAGCCCGGCGTTCTCTTTCTCCTCCAAATTCAGATAGATATAGGTGTCAAACTCCTTGGCGAACAACTCCACCAAGGTCGTTTTTCCCACTTGTCGAGCCCCACGTAACACCAAGGGCTTGCGCTCGTCCTTCTCTGCCCATTGGCGCAGATAGTTAATTGCTATTCGTGTAAACATGCCTAAAATCGTCAATCTACGGTGCGAAAATACAGAGAAAAACCATTTCCAAACCAAAATCAGAGGAATTTTAGAGCATTTCCAAACCAAAACCAAGAAGAAATAGAACCATTTCCAAACCAAGAGGTTGGCTTTGGCCTCTAAAAAACACCATGCTTACTCTGGTATTTCATCTCCTATGGCCGCAAAATTTTGCGCATACGGTCGTAATTTTTCGCGACATCCCACCCTACAAAAACTGCAAAATCCCCCTGCGCCGGTAATTGCCTTTTATGATTAGCATTTACCTCCTACCCGATTGTCATTCAAAAACAGTTATTGCTACAATGCTTCTTCCTGCCGATCTGTGGGGAATCCCATAGCGAGGATGTCTACATTAGGGTGCTTCTGTAGTAAACTCTGTT
>CAVLCM010000160.1:0-4849 GCA_963661625.1 bacterium | reverse complement strand
GCTTGTTTCTTGGAATTTTGTGATTTTCGACGGCAAAAAGCGTGGAATTTTGTGAGAGTCAACCACTTCGTGAAGAACAACAATTTCAGCGGCACACTGGCAATGCAACGGCAGTTGTTGCTCGACTACGAGGAGGACATCACCAAATACGCACAAGGACTGGACAAAGGGAAGATAAAAAACGTATATGACCACATCACCGTATTCCTCGGACAAGAAAACAAGAAATTCCAAGTCGGCAAAAAAGTGTAACTTTGCAAGCGGAACAAAACGAGTTCCGACACTACACAAACACTTCATTCTTAAAGGACATCCCCGTGGGCAAAGGTTTGCCAAGCGCGCTTTTGCGCAGAGAGGGATGCTTTCCACTGAAAACCAACACACACATTCTTAGATAAACGCGTTATGAGCAATTCCATTCGTTTAGACGTGAGCAAAGCTGCCCAGTTTGCGGCAGCCGGTGCTATCGAGGCACTTGAACCCAAAGTGAAAGCCGCACAGAAGGCCCTTGAAGAGGGTACTTGCGCAGGCAACGACTTCCTTGGCTGGATGCACCTTGCATCAAGCATCACCCCCGAACACCTTGCCGACCTCAAAGCCACTGCACAGGTGCTGCGCGAAAACTGCGACACCATCGTCGTTGCGGGTATCGGCGGCAGCTACCTCGGCGCACGTGCCGTAATCGAGGCTCTCGGCAACAGTTTTGAGTGGCTCACCAACGACGGAAAGAATCCCGTAATCCTCTTTGCCGGCAACAACATCGGCGAGGACTACCTCTACGAACTCACCTCTTACCTCAAAGGCCGCCGCTTCGGCGTTATCAACATCTCTAAGAGCGGCACCACGACGGAGACGGCTCTCGCTTTCCGCCTTCTGCGCAAGCAGTGCGAGGAGCAACGCGGCATCGAGATGGCCCGCAAGGTCATCGTAGCCGTGACGGACGCCAAGAAGGGTGCAGCCCGCGTCACTGCCGACAAGGAGGGATACAAGAGCTTCATCATCCCCGACAATGTGGGCGGTCGTTTCTCCGTACTCACTCCCGTAGGTCTTCTCCCCATCGCTTGCGCTGGCTTCGACATTGAGGCTCTCGTAAAGGGCGCAGCCGACATGGAGAAACTGACGGCTCCCGAAGTGCCTTTCGCCGAAAACCCCGCCGAGCAGTACGCCGCTGTGCGCAACGCACTCTATGCCGACGGCAAGAAGGTGGAAATCCTCGTAAACTTCCAGCCCAAGCTCCACTACATGAACGAATGGTGGAAACAGCTCTACGGCGAAAGCGAGGGCAAGGACGGCAAGGGCATCTTCCCCGCAGCTGTCGACTTCACCACCGACCTTCACTCTATGGGTCAGTGGATTCAGGAGGGCGAACGCACCATCTTCGAGACGGTTATCTCGGTAGAGAACCCCGAACACAAGGTACTGTTCCCCCACGACGACGAGAACCTTGACGGCCTCAACTTCCTCGAAGGCAAGCGCGTGGACGAGGTGAACAAGATGGCAGAACTCGGTACGCAGCTGGCTCACGTAGACGGCGGTGTGCCCAACATGCGCATCAGCGTGGATAAGCTCGACGAGTACAACCTCGGTCAGCTCATCTACTTCTTCGAACGCGCCTGCGGCATCAGCGGCTTGCTGCTCGAAGTTAACCCGTTCAACCAGCCGGGCGTAGAGGCTTACAAGAAGAACATGTTTGCCCTGCTCGGCAAGCCCGGGTACGAAAAGGAGACCGAAGAGATTCGCAAGAAGCTCTAACAACAGCATTTACGTGCCGGCGGGCGGACACTGCGTCCGTCCCGGCCAAAAGAGTTTACGAGTGCAGCCCGACACACATTGCGGGCTGCACTTCTAAACTCTTTTTTCTTTATAGACTATACACATGACTTTCGAAGAAGAAGTAAACTCATACTTCACACAGCACGCACCCGGGCAACGGTCGCACAAATTACGCGCCGTACTGTTCGACATGGACGGCGTGTTGTTCGACTCCATGCCCAACCACGCCGTGTCGTGGGAACAGGTATGTACGGAGTTCAACCTGCCGATGCAAGCCGAGGAGGCATATATGCACGAGGGGCGCACAGGGGCATCGACCATCAACATGCTGGCGCAGCGCCACTGGCACCGCGACGCCACGCCCGAGGAAATTGAACGCATCTACGCCGAGAAATGCCGTCTGTTCAACGAATGCCCCGAAGCCCCGCAAATGCCGGGCGCATTGGAGGTGTTAGAAAAGGTGAAGCAAGCAGGCCTGACCATCGTCATCGTGACCGGAAGCGGGCAGCACTCGTTGCTCGACCGTTTGGAACAGAACTATCCCGGCTTTTTCAAGCCTGAACTCGTTGTTTCGAGCAAAGACGTGACGCACGGCAAGCCTCACCCAGAGCCATACCTCAAAGGTCTGGCAAAGGCGCAGTGCGAGCCATACGAGGCCTTGGTGGTGGAGAACGCCCCGCTCGGCGTTCGTGCCGCAGTGGCAGCCGGCATCTTCACGCTGGCCGTCAACACAGGGCCGCTGCCCGAGGCAGCATTGCTCGACGAAGGAGCTAACCACCTTTTCCCCAACATGACCACCTTAGCCCAACAATTCAACACCCTACTCCACGCATGGGAAGCATAGAAAAAGCCATATACAACCGTTCGGAACGTTTGCTCGGCGCAGACACGATGGACGCACTCGGACAGAAGAGTGTCATCATCTTTGGCGTAGGCGGTGTGGGCAGTTGGTGTGCGGAGAGCCTCGTGCGTTCGGGCTTCCGGCGCATTACGATTGTCGACTCCGACCGCGTTTGCATCACCAACGTCAACCGTCAAATCATGGCCACCATGAAGACGGTGGGCATGGTCAAGGTGGACGCACTGAAAGAACGGCTGCTGAGCATCAACCCCAAAGCTGAAATCACCGCCATCCAAAAGATTTACACGGAGAGCACGGCGGACGAGTTTGGCATTGAGCAGTACGACTACATTGTGGATGCCATCGACTCCTTGCAGGACAAGGCTCTGCTCATCCTCAACGCTTGCCGCACAAAGTCGGCTTTCTTCTCCTCGATGGGGGCAGCGTTGAAGATGGACCCCACCAAAGTGGCGGTGGCGGAATTTTGGAAGGTGAAAGGCTGCCCATTGGGTGCTGCTCTGCGCCGTCGGTTCAAGAGCCGCAAGACGTTTCCTTCGCGCAAGTTCAAGTGCGTTTACAGCGAAGAGTTGCTCCCCAACCTTGGGCGCAGCCACGCTTGCGGCACGGCCGCTTGCCTTTGCCCCAAGGCCGAGAACGGCCCCGGCGACCCCGAACTGCTCAACCACGAATGGTGTAGTTCAAAGGCGCAAATCAACGGCAGCCTGGCGCACATGACTGCCATGTTCGGCTTTACGCTGGCCGGACTTATCATGCAGCACGCCGTGAGCAAAGCAGTGGCTGAACGAGAGGCGCAAAGCGCAAACGCCTGACAACCCTGCCCTACCCGATGAAACGCGACAACTTCACTTTCCTGACACAGGCCCCTGTACACCGTGTGGTTCTCACCATGGCGGTGCCGACCATTCTGTCGATGCTCGTAACGAGTTTCTACAACATGGCCGACACATACTTTGTGAGCAAAATCAACACGCAGTGCACGGCAGCCGTAGGGGTGGTGTTTTCGGTGATGTCGGCCATCCAGGCCACGGGCTTCTTCTTCGGTCACGGGTCGGGCAACTACATTTCGCGCAAACTCGGTGCGCGCGAAACGTCGGATGCCCGTGCCATGGCTGCCACGGGCTTTGTTTACAGTTTCCTGTTCGGCGCACTGATAGCCCTCATAGGCCATCTGTTCCTCACGAAAATGGCCATTTGGCTGGGGTCTACGCCCACCATTCTGCCCTATACAAAGGAATACCTCGGCACGGTTTTGCTCGGCACGCCGTTCATGACCACCTCGCTCACGCTCAACAACCAGATGCGCCTGCAAGGCAATGCCGCTTACGCCATGTACGGCATCTTCACCGGGGCCGTGCTCAACGTGCTGCTCGACCCTCTGCTCATCTTCGTCCTGAACATGGGCATTAGCGGCGCGGCGTGGGCAACGGTAATTAGCCAGATGTGCAGTTTCGGCATCCTGCTCTACATGACGCGGAAAAACGGCGGCATACGCATCCAGTTGCGCCATTTCTCGCCGCGCCTGTCGCTCGTCAAGGAGATTATCTTCGGCGGCACGCCGTCGCTGTCGCGTCAAGGACTGGCTGCGTTCTCCACCGTTGCGCTCAACGTGGCGGCAGGGGCATACGGCGACGCGGCCATTGCCGGCATGAGCATCGTCACGCGCTTCTGCTTCTTCATCTTCGCCATCATTATCGGACTGGGCCAGGGCTTCCAACCGCTTTGTGGCTTCTGCTACGGTGCGAAACTCTATGCGCGCGTCAAGGAGGGCTACCTCTTCTGCATACGCCTTGGTTCCGCTTTCTTGTTTTGCTGCGCCGTTTTGGGAACAATTTTCTCAGAGCAGATAGTAAGCTTCTTCCGCCACGACCCTGAGGTGGTAGCGGTGGGGGTAAGTGCCCTCCGTTGGCAGATGCTTACGTTCATCCTCCTCCCCACCATCGGACTTACGAACATGCTCATGCAGACCACTCGCAAGCCCATCCGCGCCAATATCGCCGCTGCTGCGCGAAGCGGACTTTTCTTCATTCCTCTTGTACTCATTCTCCCCCACTTCTTCGGACTGCAAGGCGTGGAAATGTGCCAGGCTGTGAGCGACGTATGTTCATTCGCCGTTTGCGTACCCATCGCCATGAGCGCATTCCGCGAAATGCGAGAGGATTTCCGTTGAAAATCAGAGCGTACATTTATGCGATGAGTGAACGTACGTCATGAGGG
>CAVLCM010000159.1:0-5293 GCA_963661625.1 bacterium | reverse complement strand
TTATAGACGTACGTTCACTCACCCTCATGACGTACGTTCACTCATCGCATAAATGTACGCTCTGATTTTCAACGGATTTTCGGGTTAGGAAGCTCCGAAAACTGATATGGGTGATGCATTGACAAAGTCAAGAAGAAAAGCGAAAGCCACATACGGAACATCGTATGTGGCTTTCGCTTTTTCTATGTGATGGACGCATCAAACTTCCTCGTCAAAGAGCGAGAGTTGGCGCGGCTCATCGGGGTCTGTTTCCTCAACGGGAGCAGGCACTTCTTCGGGCGACGGTTCGCTCACTGGCTCAGGGAAGCGCGTCGGTTCGAGTTCTTCGATACGTTCCACGGTGCAGGTCGTGAGGCGTTTGCCCTTGGCTTTGTAGCTCTTTGTACCGATAAACTGTTCGGCATCCACTTCGAGAGGGTCGCGGAAACTGTCGCCACCGCCAAACGTGACGAGCAAGCGCGGATAAGCCTCGCCCGAAAGGAGAACGAAACGCGAATCGGGATTTTCGCCGAGGAAATTCTGCGGACGTGCCTGCGAGCAACGTTCGAGGGTAAAACGCTTGACGTAGGGGTAGTTCTGCTGGTCGGCATCGAAAAGCACTGCCGTCCACACCTTGTCGGGATTGAACTTTTCCACACGGAGAATGCCCGTAGGCTCATAGTGGTTGTTCACGTCGAACGACGTAGTGTAGAACAAGCCGTTTTGCAGAACTACAAGCACGAGGTCGTCCGCCTGGAACTCGCCGAGGTATTCGCCGCGCGCATCGTAGTTGAGGCGTTGCACGTCGTGGTCGAACCACACCTTGCGTCCGCCGAGGGTAGAAACGCCGTGCGCTTTGAGCGTAATCTTGTGCACGTCAAGGCGCGTAAGCAGGTTGCCCCGGCTCTGGCGGCCCTTGACGAGGATTTCGCCAAAGTCGCGGTCCATGCTGATGCGTTTGAGTTTGGGGTTGGGACGGAACGTCACCTTGATGGTCTCCGCCTCGCCATTGGGATTGGCCGAGAAGTAGAGTATCTTGCTGCCGGGCGTGCCGGTGGTCACGTCGTATTCGCGGTCGTGCGTGATGCTCGTGACGTTGAAGCGCTTTATGAAGCAGGCGTTGGTTTCGCCGTCGCGATACACCACATTATATATGGTGCGCTTGTCGCCCTTCTTGAACACAGCGATGTGAATAATCTCAGCCTTTTTCTTCTTCTCCTTTTTAAGACGTTCGTTTTCGCCGATGAACACCTTGTCCTGCACGCGCGTCACCTTGTACGTGCCGTCGCGGTAGAAGATAATCACGTCGTCGATGGGCGAACAGTTCTCTACGAACTCTTCCTTTTTCAGGCCCGTGCCCATAAAGCCGTTCTCACGGTCGATATAGAGTTTTTCGGTGGCTTCGATAACCTTTGTGGCCTCGATGTTGTCAAACGATCGTATCTCTGTGCGGCGAGGGTATTCGGCGGCGTATTTGTCGTAGATGAGCTGGAACCAGTTGGCGGTTACTTCGACCATATTGTGCAGGTCGTTGTCGATGCGCGCCACTTCCTCCTTCATGCGGGCGATGAGTTCGTTGGCCTTGTCCTTGTTGAACTTGAGGATGCGGGCCATCTTGATTTCCATCAGGCGGAGGATGTCCTCGGTGGTTATCTCGCGATAGAACTGCGGTTTGAACGGCGTGAGGCGGCTGTCGATGTGGGCCACGGCAGCGTCCATATCCTTGGCCTGTTCGAAGGCGCGGTCCTTATAGATGCGTTCCTCGATGAAGATGCGTTCGAGCGAGGCGAAGTGGAGGCTCTCCATCAGTTCGCCCCGGCGGATGAGGAGTTCGCGTTCGAGGAGCGAACGCGTTTTGTCTACCGAACGGCGCAACACGTCGCTCACGGTGAGAAACTTCGGGTGTTTGTCCTCGATGACGCAGCAGTTGGGACTGATGCTTGTTTCGCAGTCGGTGAAGGCGTAGAGTGCGTCGATGGCCTTGTCGCTCGACGTGCCGGGCGTAAGGTGTACATGGATTTCCACCTCGGCGGCGGTGTTGTCCTCCACCTTGCGGATCTTTATCTTTCCCTTCTCGTTGGCTTTGAGGATAGAGGCTATGAGCGTGGTGGTGGTTTTGCCGTAAGGTATTTCGCGGATGACGAGCGTCTTGTTGTCGAGCTTCTCAATTTTGGCACGCACCTTCACGCTGCCACCGCGCATGCCGTCATTGTAGCGCGAAGCATCGATGGAGCCGCCCGTCTGGAAGTCGGGATAGAGACGAAATTCCTCGCCATGCAAGTACTTGATGGCGGCTTGACAGAGTTCGCCAAAGTTGTGCGGAAGTATTTTCGACGCCAAGCCCACGGCAATGCCGTCTGCTCCCTGCGCAAGGAGCAGGGGAAACTTCACGGGCAACGAGACGGGTTCCTTCTTTCGCCCGTCGTACGACATTTTCCACTCTGTGGTTTTGGGGTTGAAAAGCACGTCGAGCGCAAACTTCGAGAGGCGTGCCTCGATGTAACGCGAAGCGGCTGCACTGTCGCCCGTGAGGATGTTGCCCCAGTTTCCCTGACAGTCGATGAGCAAGTTTTTCTGCCCGAGCTGCACGAGTGCGCCCTCGATGGAGGCATCGCCGTGGGGGTGGAACTGCATCGTATGCCCCACCACGTTGGCCACCTTGTTGTAGCGGCCATCGTCGAGCAACTTCATGGAGTGGAGCACGCGGCGCTGCACGGGTTTCAGACCGTCGTCGAGGTGCGGCACGGCGCGTTCAAGGATTACGTACGAGGCGTAGTCGAGAAACCAGTTTTGGTACATGCCCGTAAGCTGCACCTTGCCGTCCTCGTCCTTCACGCCGGAGGGACGGTAGTCACTGTGAGCCGTAGGCTGCGTGTCAGCGCTTTGTTCCTCGGGGCTAAACTGTTCGTCGCGTTCGTCTGTGTCTTTGCCGTGAATATCTTCGCTCATATATATAATAGGTGTATCGGGAGGGGAGTTGTACGTGTTTTTCAAGGCAAATTTACAAAAAACGAGCGGAAAGCCCCTCGCCGCCACGTCTTGCCTGACAGGAAAAGCCTTGCCAAAGCCCCTTAACAAGCTCAAAATATGACAAACGTGTCAGTCGAGGCGCAAAAATTTAAGCCGTTGCGTTTTTTTGGCACACTGATTGCGCCTTATGGGGTGTCCGCACGGTGAGCGCGCGGCAAGACAAACATTTTCGACAACAAATAAAAGATTAAATACATTATGGGAAAGATTATCGGTATTGACCTGGGTACGACGAACAGCTGCGTATCCGTTTTTGAAGGTAACGAACCTACTGTCATCGCCAACAGCGAAGGCAAGCGCACAACCCCCTCTATCGTAGCCTTTGTGGAAGGCGGCGAACGCAAGGTGGGCGACCCCGCTAAGCGCCAGGCTGTGACCAACCCCTTGCGCACCATCTACTCCATCAAGCGCTTCATGGGCGAGAACTACGATCAGGTGCAGAAGGAAATTGCCCGCATGCCCTACAAGGTGGTTCGCGGCGAAAACAACACTGCCCGCGTTGAGGTGGACGGCCGCCAGTACACTCCGCAGGAGATTTCGGCAATGGTTCTTCAGAAGATGAAGAAGACCGCAGAGGACTACCTCGGCCAGGAAGTGACCGAAGCTGTCATCACCGTGCCTGCCTACTTCTCTGACTCGCAGCGCCAGGCCACGAAAGAAGCCGGACAGATTGCCGGCCTCGAAGTGAAGCGCATCGTCAACGAGCCTACGGCAGCCGCCCTTGCCTACGGTATCGACAAAGCCAACAAGGACATGAAGATTGCCGTGTTCGACCTCGGTGGCGGTACGTTTGATATCTCTATCCTTGAGTTCGGCGGCGGCGTATTCGAAGTACTCTCCACCAACGGCGACACGCACCTCGGCGGCGACGACTTCGACCATGTAATCATTGAGTGGCTCATCAACGAGTTCAAGGCTCAGGAAGGCGTAGACCTCAGCAAGGACCCCATGGCTATGCAGCGTTTGAAGGAGGCAGCAGAGAAGGCAAAGATTGAACTTTCGTCTTCTTCGTCTACGGAGATTAACTTGCCTTACATTACGTCGGTTGACAACATGCCGAAGCACTTGGTGAAGACGCTCAGCCGTTCGCAGTTTGAGCAGCTCGCTCACGGTCTCATCGAGGCTTGCAAGGCTCCGTGCCAGGCTGCTTTGCAGGGCGCAGGCCTCAGCACGTCGGACATCGACGAGGTTATCCTCGTGGGCGGTTCGACCCGTATCCCCGCCGTGCAGAAGCTCGTAGAGGACTTCTTCGGCAAGGCTCCTTCAAAGGGCGTTAACCCCGACGAGGTGGTCGCTGTGGGCGCAGCCATTCAGGGTGCCATCCTCAACAAGGAGAGCGGCGTGGGCGACATCGTGCTCCTCGACGTTACTCCCCTCTCGCTCGGTATCGAGACGCTCGGCGGCGTAATGACGAAGCTCATCGACGCCAACTCCACCATCCCCTGCAAGAAGAGTCAGGTATTCTCCACGGCTGAGGACAACCAGCCCGAAGTGACCATCCACGTGCTGCAAGGCGAACGTCAGTTTGCCCGCGACAACAAGAGCATCGGCCGCTTCAACCTCGCTGGCATCGCTCCCGCACGCCGCGGCGTGCCTCAGATTGAGGTAACGTTCGACATCGACGCAAATGGCATCCTCAAGGTTTCGGCCAAGGACAAGGCCACGGGCAAGGAACAGGCTATCCGCATCGAGGCATCAAGCGGCCTGACGGAGGACGAAATCAACCGCATGAAGGCTGAGGCTCAGGCCAACGCAGAGGCGGACAAGAAGGAGCGCGAGCGCATCGACAAGATCAACGAGGCAGACTCCATGATATTCCAGACTGAGAACCAGCTCAAGGAACTTGGCGACAAGATTCCCGCCGACAAGAAGACGACCATCGAGACAGCCCTCGGCAAGCTCAAGGACGCTCACAAGGCACAGGACATCGCTGCCATCGACGCTGCCAAGACCGAACTCAACAACGCATGGCAGGCTGCCAGCGCAGACATCTACAGCCAAGCCGGCGCACAGCAGCCCGGTGCAGGCGCAGGTTTCCAGGGTGGCCAACAGCCCGGCGCTCAGCAGTCTGGTGACAACACGCAGGACGTGCAGGACGCTGACTTCGAGGAGGTGAAATAAGTTGCGATAAACACCAATAGTAACAAATAGTCAATTAGGGTGTAGCTCAATGAGTTACGCCCTAATTTGTTTTTATACCATCGTGATTTACCTTTGTTATTTTCTCGATTTTTATCGTATATTTGTACCATAATTGTACCGCGATAAAAAAGTAGATAATGTG
>CAVLCM010000158.1:0-5386 GCA_963661625.1 bacterium | reverse complement strand
ACTCGTTGATTTTCAATATGCGCCATTGGGTGGTGCAAAAAAGTGATGAAGTCAGTTTTTTTCTACGACAATAGAGACAATGGGCTTCGCACTGGAACGTTAGGGGTTGTCTCTATGGCCGTCAACTTGAACATGATTGAGCAGCCGTGGCCCAAAGGTCACTTCGCCGCCCGGGCCTGTTGCGGCGTTGTGCCAGTGTGTTTCTTGAAATAGCGGCAAAAGAAGCTCACGTCCGTAAAGTGGTATTCCCACGCAATCTCCTTGATGCTCTGACTTCCGCGGCGCAGCTGCATTTTCAGTTGCAGGATGACGTATTGGTCGATGATGGTTTTGGGCGTATGTCCCGTCACCTGCCTGACGATGCGCGTGAGGTATTTCGGGGTAATGTCCATTCGTTCGGCGTAGTAGTTCACGTCGCGCGAAGTCTTGAAGTCACGTTCCAGCAGCCACATAAAGCGATTGAAGAGTTGGCGAACTCGGTACGACTTCACCTCGTCGGGACACTTCTCCGGGTTGCGCTGAATGTATTCGTGAAAACCGATGAAGAAGGCTTTCAGTTGGCACAATACGAGTTGCGAAATGCACGTGCACTCCGTCTGCCGAAAGTACACTTTCAGGAGAGAGAACATGTTGTTGATAATCTCCGTCACAACGGGTGTGTCCTGCCGGCAACGATCCTCGCGAAGCTGCGAATAGACGGTGTGTTCGAGTTGCAGGCTCGCCTCGCGCAGGAGCGACGGGTTGTATTTCAGCATCTCCAAGCGGAACGGCGCGCCACTTCCCTCCTCTGTCCGCAGCAGTACCACGTCGTTGGGAAAGAGCGTAATCACCGCCCCTTCGTGCATCGGCCACTCCTTGTAGTTCACGTTGAGCGTGGCTCGTCCACTGCGGCATATCAGTATGGCTCCGTAGGTAAGCACCTGCGCGCCGTCGCGCCAGTCGTCGAGCGTAGTGTCTATTAGTTCCGCATCGTGATATGCACTCAATTCTGCCAGTTCCATTGCCTCGGGTTATTTCGCTTTTGGTCTGT
The DNA here is from genome assembly GCA_963661625.1 of bacterium. Classification (GTDB taxonomy): domain Bacteria; phylum Bacteroidota; class Bacteroidia; order Bacteroidales; family Bacteroidaceae; genus Alloprevotella. Next base: position 4,356 of record CAVLCM010000158.1, on the reverse strand, counting down.
AAAAGTACATATTGCATGGAATATACGGGACATTATGTTCCTTCTTCGTCCATCCGCCGCGAAATATGTTAAACACTTGCCTCACGCCTTCACGCTACCTTTGCACGTGAAAACCATAAGGATAATGATGACGAAAAAACTCCTATTCGCTACGCTCCTGCTCGGAGCTGGCTGCACGGTCACGGCGCAAACTCCCGACGGCGTAACTGCTGCGCCGACGGCCTCGGCCAAGAGCCAGCCCATGACCATTGAGCAGTTGTTTGCACAAATCGAAAACAACAGCAAGGCTCTGCGCACTGCCAAGACGGGCGTGGAGGCAGCCAGCCTCGGCATTGAGGCAGCCCAGAGCAAGCGACTGCCCGACATCGACGCATCGCTCTCGTTCAGCTACATCGGCAACGCCCTGCTCACCGATCGCAACCTCTCCCACGCCAAGGGTCTGAGTTCGCCCCACTACGGCAACAACTTCTCGCTGCAAGCGCAACAGGTGGTCTATGCCGGCGGCGCAATCACGGCGGGTATCAAGCTCGCCGAACTTGCCCACGAACAGGCCGCTACGTGGGTGAAGCTCACACGCCAGCAAGCCCGTTTCGTGGCTCTTGGGCAATACCTCGACCTCTTCAAGACCGATAACCAGATACGCGTTTACGAAAAGAACATCCAGCTCACGCGTCAGCTCATTGCCGACATCGAACAGAAGCAGCAACAGGGCATGGCTCTGCGCAACGACGTGACGCGCTACGAGCTGCAGATGGAGGCCCTCAAACTCGGCCTCACCGCCCTGCACAACAACCGCGACATTCTCAACCACCAGCTCTGCAACACGCTCGGCTTGGAAATGGACACTCAAATTCTCCCTGACACAACCCTCACCTGCAACGTCTACGGCAACGAGGGCGAACCCTATTGGCAACAAACGGGCGCGGCCAACTCGCCGCTTTTGGAACAGAGCCTCAACGCCGTTCGCATAGCCGAGCAGCAGGAAAAGATTGCCAAGAGCGAACTCCTGCCGAAGGTGGCCGTTGTGGCAGCCGACAACTTCGACGGGCCAATTACGTTCGAACTGCCGCCCATCAACAAGAACCTCAACGTATGGTACATCGGTGTAGGCATAAAATACAGCCTCAGTTCGCTCTTCAAGAGCAACAAGCGCGTTAAGCAGGCGGCCGCCGAAACACGTCAGGCCCGCGAGGCGCACACCGTGCAGGCCGAGCAAATCAACAACGCCGTGCAGGAGGCTTGCGTACGCTACCAGCAGACCTACGTGGAACTCCGTACGCAGCAGAAGAGCGTGGAACTGGCGCAGCAAAACTACGACGTGATGAACGCTCGCTATCTCAGCCAGCTCGCCCTCGTCACGGATATGGTCGACGCATCAAACCTCCTGCTCAACGCCGAACTGAGCGAGGTGGACGCACGCATCAACATCGTCTACGCCTACTATCGCATGAAGTATGCCGCCGGAAACATCTAACCCACAGCAAACACAGTAACCACACACATATATATATAAAGGCATGAACAAGAAAATAATCAAACGAGCATACAACGTAGTGGTCATCCTCTTCCTGGCCGGTGCCGCCGCATGGTGTTTCAGCCACTTCACGCACGGCAGCGACGTGGAATTTACCGACGACGCACAGGTGTGCCGCCACATCACGCCCATCAACACACGCATATCGGGCTTCATCAAGGAAATCCGTTTCAACGACTTCCAGCACGTACACAAGGGCGACACGCTCGTCATCATCGAGGACACGGAGTATCGTCTGCATGTTGCTCAGGCCGAGGCCGGGCTGCGCGGTTCCAAGTCGGGTTCGTCTGTCGTAACGGCGAGCATGAACACCACGGAAAGCAACGTCGAGACGGCTGCCGCAGGCATTGAGGAGGCGCGCGTTGACATGGAAAACGCCAAGCAAGACTTCGACCGCTTTGCCTCGCTGATGAAGAAGGACGCCGTGACGCGCCAGCAGTACGACAATGCCTACGCCCGCTACCTCAGCGCAAAGGCGCGCTACGAACAGGCAAACAGCCGCAAGGCCAGTGCCGCATCGGCCAAGGCAGTGCAGACCCACCAACTCGGCGGTTCGCGTGCCGGCGAGAGCGTGGCCGAAGCGCAGCTCAACCTTGCCCGCCTCAACCTCTCCTACACGGTCATCATCGCCACCTGCAACGGCGTAATGGGGCGTAAGGACATCCATGTGGGGCAGCTTGTAATGCCCGGGCAGATGCTCGCGCGCCTGGTGGGTGACGACAATGTGTGGGTGGTGGCCAACTACCGCGAGACACAGATGGACCGCATCAGCGTGGGATGCCCCGTGGACTTCAAGGCCGACGCGGTGCCATCAGTGGTATATCACGGCAGGGTGGAGGCTATCTCTGCCGCCGCCGGGGCGGCTTTTTCCATGATACCGGTGGACAATGCCACGGGCAACTTTGTAAAGGTGGAGCAGCGCGTGCCGGTGCGCATCGCCCTCACTGCCGACAACGACCCTGCCAAGGTGGCCCTGCTCCGTGCCGGACTGAACGTTGAAACAAAAGTCAAGAAATAACATGGCTGGACCTCCCGTTCTCGAAGGGCCGTTTCGCGTCCCTTCGTTCCACAGTTTCGTGCCGCGCCGCCTCCACGGGTGGATTTACCTGCTCTTTGCCTTCACGTTCCTCATGTCGGGCGGCATCTACGGCGGTGCCATGAGCCAGGTGATGGGTGAATACAGCCTTATGCGCGAGGATGTGCTGATGGTCATCATGTCCAACGTGGTGGGCGTGGCCATGCCTTTCCCGTTCGTATTCAAGCTAAAGTTTCGCTTCACCAACCGCCAGCTCTTGCTCACGGCAGCGTTGATGGTGGCCTTGTGCAACTTCCTCATCATGTGGACAGACAGCCTCCCCATCCTGTGCATCCTTGCCTACGTGGCGGGCTTCTTCAAGCTCTGCGGCTGCTTTGAGTGCATGAGCACCATTCAGCTGTGGATGACGCCCAAGCGCGACTTCACCATCTTCTTCCCCCTGCTCTACTGCTTCGTGCTGGGCAATATGTTCCTTGCGCCGTGGCTCACGGAACACCTTGTCTACGCCTGCCAGGACTGGCGCGCCGTCAACTGGGGCATGACGGGAGCGTTGCTCCTTGTGGCCCTGGCGGTCTACGCCCTCACGCACGACTTCCGATTCATGAAGCCTCTGCCCTTCATCAGTGTGGACTATGTGGGCTGCATATTGTGGTCGGCGTGGATGCTTGAATTTATCTTCTTCTTCAACTACGGCGAGCACTACAACTGGTTCGACTCGAAGGTGATGCAGGCCGACGTGGTGCTGTTCGCCGTCACGGGTTACTTCTGCATTCAGCGCATGCGCCACATCCGCCACCCCTACATTGCCCCCGAGGCTTGGCGCTACAAGCGGCTCATTCCCCTGCTCACGCTCTTTGCCTTTGTGGAATTCATGGGCAGCACGCCCAAGGTGCTGCAAACGGCTTTCACGGGCAGCGTGCTTCACTTCGGCAACGTCACCACCAATGCGCTCAACTTTGTGGAGTGGACGGGAACCATCGCCAGCTGCTTGTTCTGCCTGTTCTGGTGCAAGGCGTTGCAGCGCAAGTACACGCGACTCTTCACGCTCGGCGTGGCGGCGATGGCGGCCTACCCAGTAATGATGTACTTCCTCATCAGCCCGGGGCTACCCATCGAGGCACTATACCTCCCCACGTTCCTCCGGTCGTTCGGCAACGGCATATTCTTCTGCATACTCACCATCTACCTTGAAGAACTCATGCCTTTCCAGCACTTCTTCATGGGACTGACCATGGCCGGCATCATCCGCAACGGCCCTGTGTCCACCATGTGTTCGGGGCTGTACAGTTTTTTCCTCCGCCGCCAAATGGCCGACAACATGGCGCGTGGCCTGCCCTACGATGCTTCCAACCTGCTGATGATCAGCGTCAAGCAGCTCTACGGCGCAACGTGCTTCATTGCCCTCGCCGTGCTTGCCATCTTCCTGCTTTGGAACCTCCAGCCCGTGCGCAGCACGCTGAAGAAGATGCCAGGCTGGAACTTCGTTGGCCGCATGATCCGAAAAAAAGAGAAGCGCCATGCCCCCATGCGACAGCCGCATCCTGACCAATGATGTCCTAAACGTTTTTATTTTTGTCCGATAAAACAAACCCAACGCATTGCTCAGGTTTTCTCTCGCCGCTGGTGCAATTTTTTGCGCATAGGGGCGCAAAAAATTGCGCCCCTATGCGCAAAAAATTGCACCAAGCGGAGAGTTTTCCTTCGAAGTGTCCCACTCATCATTAACTCTAGAAACAGCCCCCACTGCCTTACTGCGTTTCATAAAACGCTTAGGACAGCATTGCAT
>CAVLCM010000157.1:0-5430 GCA_963661625.1 bacterium | reverse complement strand
TCACCCTCATGACGTACGTTCACTCATCGCATAAATGTACGCTCTGATTTTCAATGGAAATACTTTACTCCGAAGCATCCCTTTTTTCTTGACAAAATGCTCTGCGGGGCGCAAAAAAATACGACGGCGGAGAAGAAAACATAAGCAATGCGTTGTGTCTGTTTAATCGGACCGCAATATTTTTTATACTTTTGCGTAATATCCCTTTTTGTGGGCTGTAAACAAAAGGACAACACAACGTACGTCCAACCACCAGAACACAAGCACAAACTCACCATGGAACAATACGGACTTTTGGGCTATCCCCTCGGCCACAGCTTTTCGGCGCGCTACTTTGCCGAAAAGTTCGAGCGCGAGCATATCGATGCCACCTACACCAACTTTGAATTTCCCGATGTCGATCCGGCCATGCGCCATCTGCTCAGCCTCTCCAATCTTCGGGGCTTCAACGTCACCTTGCCCTATAAGCAAGCCGTCATACCTTACCTCGCCGGCCTTTCGACCGAGGCAAGCGCCATCGGGGCCGTCAACGTCGTTTGCGTAAGGCGCACGGCCGATGGTACGCCCCAGCTCTTCGGCTGCAACTCCGACGTGATCGGTTTTACAGAATCCATCCGTCCGCTCATCAACCCCACTGTTCACACCAAAGCCCTCGTACTCGGCACGGGCGGAGCGTCCAAAGCCGTTGTCTACGGCCTGCGCCAGCTTGGCATTGAACCCGTCTACGTCAGCCGCACCCCGGCTCCCGGAAGCCTTGCCTACGCCGACCTCACCCCCGAAGTGATGCAGCAGCACAAGGTGATCGTCAACTGCACGCCCCTCGGCATGTACCCCAAGACGGACGCTTGTCCCGACATCCCCTACCAGCTCCTTACGCCCCAGCACCTCCTCTACGACCTTGTCTACAACCCCCTCGAAACCCTCTTCATGCAAAAGGGCCTCGCTCAGGGCGCAACGGTCAAGAACGGCCTCGAAATGCTCCATCGCCAAGCCGAAGCCGCCTGGCAGATGTGGCACGAGGACGGCGAGTGAGGCAGGGAAACCTTCAAGGCCATCGTAGGCCATGAAGGCCAACTTCTTGCAGCCAGATAAACAGAAACAAACCGCCAAAGCCCCGTCCTAACGGGAAAGGCACACGCAAACGGATGCGCTTATGACACCAGAAGAAAAAGCAAGGGTCAAGATAGACCAATGGTTCCGCAAAGCCGGCTGGCAGGTGGTCGACCGCGACGATTACGAACCCACCGCCACTGCCGTAGCCATTCGCGAAGGTCTGCTCTCGGGCAACCTCGAAGCCGACTACTTCCTGTTTCTCAACGGGAAAGCCGTTGGTGTGCTCGAAGCCAAGCGCGAGGAAGTCGACATTTCCGCCAGCAAGGTCAGCGAGCAGACCATCACCTACGCCAGGAGTGTTCCCAACCGCTACCGGGCCTGGCAGCGTCCCTTGCCTTTCCTGTATAAGTCCAACGGAAGGGAAATCGAATTTCTTGACTATCGAAAGCACGATACGACCGATTGGCAAACCGCCAGCCGCATCCATTCGCCTCACGAACTGGCCAAGATGCTTGGCATTGCCGACCCGTTTGCCGCCCTTCCTGCGCTCAGTGCGAAAGGTCTCCGCGCCTGTCAGTACGAGGCCGTCACCGAGTTGGAGAAAAGTTTCCGCACCGGGCAAACCCGTGCCTTGATGATCTTGGCAACAGGAGCGGGCAAGACGTATACGGCCTGCCTCACGGCCTATCGCATGCTCAGCTACACGCCGATGCGCCGCGTCCTCTTCCTGGTCGACCGCAACAACCTGGGCCGGCAGGCCGAAACCGAGTTTGGCACCTTCCGCCTCACCGAAACCGGCGATGCCTTCAACACCATCTATTCCGTCAACCGCCTCTGCTCAGGCCAAGTGCCGACTGGCAGCAACGTTGTCATCAGCACCATCCAACGCCTGTTCTCGCTCTTGAAGGGCGACGAAATCACCGACACCGACGACGATGATGAAGACACAGCCGATGGCGAGGTGACGTTGCCCGACAATCCCAACCTCCCCCACAACTTCTTCGACCTCATCATCATCGACGAGTGCCACCGCAGCATCTACGGCAACTGGCGCAAGGTCTTGGAGTATTTCGACACGGCACGCCTCATCGGCCTTACCGCCACTCCCATTCCCGAAACGAGAGCGTTCTTCAACGACAATGTTGTGGTTGAATACACCCTCGAACAGTCTATCATCGATGGCGTAAACGTCGACAGCCGCATCTACCGCATCAAGACGCAGGTGACGGAGAACGGCGGAGCCATCATGCCGGGGCAGCATACCCGCGAGGAATGCCGCTATACGGGCGAGGTAAAGACCGTCAGCACCACCGAGACCAAACAGTATACCAAGGAGGAGTTGAACCGCAGCATCATCAATCCAGCCCAAATCAAACTCATCCTCACCACCTACCGCGATGCCGTCTACACCGAGCTGTTCACCGACCCGCAGCGCAAGCCCCTCTTCGAGTATCTGCCCAAGACGCTCATCTTCGCCCTCAACGAAAACCACGCCACCAACATTGTCAACATAGCCCGCGAGGTGTTTGGCGAGGTCTGTCCGCAGGCCGACATGGAGCGCTACGTGCAGAAGATTACCTATTCCGTTGGCGACAGCAACGAACTGATACGCCAGTTCCGCAACGACAAGGACTTCCGCATCGCCGTCACCTGTACCCTCGTGGCCACAGGCACCGACGTCAAGCCCTTGGAGGTAGTCATGTTCATGCGCTACGTAGACTCCGCTACCCTCTATACGCAGATGAAGGGCCGCGGCGTGCGCACCATCGGCGACGACCAGCTCCGCAACGTCACGCCCAACGCCACGAGCAAGGACTGCTTCTTCCTGGTCGATGCCGTCGGTGTGACCGAAAACGCCCATACCATTTCCAGGCTGTACGAAGGCCCTGATACCGAAACCGTTACGTTGAAGGAACTCCTCGAACGCATTGCCCACGGCAACCTGCCCGACCATTATCTCCGCCGCCTTGCCGCCACGCTGTCGCGCCTCCACAACAAGGCCGACCATGCCAAGCGCGAAGAGTTCATCCGCCTTGCCCACGACGACATGCAGCAGATTGCTCAGCGCATTTACAACGCCCTCGGAACCGACCAACAACCGTCGCAGCTGCCGCCCTTCACCGATATCAACGACCCCAACAACGAACGCCGGGCTCTCGTTGCCCCCATTGCCAACCATGCCGATGTGCGCAAGTACCTCCTCGTGCTGTCGGCCGGTTTCGTCACCACGCTGATGCCGGGCGAGGACACGCTCCTCTCCAAGGGCTTCTCCGTCGAGGAGGCGCAAAGCACCACCGAAGCCTTCGAGCAATATTGCCGCGACCATGCCGACGACATTGAGGCTCTGCGCATCCTCTACAACAACGAAGGCACGCCCATCACCTACCAAATGCTGAAGGACTTGGAGAACAAACTGATGATGTACAACAACCGTTTCGCCCCCAACCGCCTCTGGAACTCCTACGCCATTGTCTGCGCCGACAAGGTGCGCCGCACCACCCGAAAGGAGGAGGCCGAGGCCCTGACCAACATCATCCAGCTCGTGCGCTTTGCCTACCACCAGACCGACTGCCTCGAAAGCGCCTATCCCACGGCGCGAAGCATGTTCAACCTTTGGTGCGGACAGAAGCAGAAGGACATCACGCCCCAGCAAAAGGCATTGGTAAGCCAAATCGTGGAATACATCGCCGCCAACGGGGCTTGCAACGTGCGCGAAATCCGAAAGACCGACAGCACGCAAGCCGCCCAACTCATTGTGGCCTTCAACGGCATGCAGCAGGCCGACGAGGCTCTCAACTCCTTATACAACTTTATTGTATTGCGAAAAACGGCATAAGTAACAGGAACCCTTTTTATGTTGTCTCTATTGTCGTTTCGTTTTTAACGACCATTGTACAATTATTCTTGAATACATAGCAAACCAATAACATGGCCAACAATACGTCAACCGAGCAGGCGCTCACCAAGAAAGTATGGAACCTCGCCACCACGCTGGCGGGGCAGGGCATAGGCTTTACCGACTACATCACGCAGCTCACCTACCTGCTCTTCCTCAAGATGGACGACGAGAACGTCACAATGTTCGGTGAGCAGTCCGCCCTTCCCGAGGGCTACCGCTGGAACGACCTCACGGGCCTCGACGGCTTTGAACTCGTCAAGCAGTACGAGGAAACGCTCAAAAAGCTCAGCGAACAGGACAACCTCATCGGCACCATCTACACCAAGGCGCAGAATAAGATTGACAAACCCGTATACCTCCAAAAGGTCATCTCCATGATCAACGAGGTGCAATGGCTCATCATGGAGGGCGACGTGAAGGGCGCCATCTACGAGAGCATCCTCGAGAAGAACGGACAGGACAAAAAGAGCGGAGCGGGCCAGTACTTCACGCCGCGCCCCCTCATCCAGGCCATGGTCGACTGCCTCCAACCGCAAATTGGCGAAACCGTCTGCGACCCTGCCTGCGGCACGGGCGGCTTCCTCCTCGCTGCCTACGACTACATGAAGACGCAGAGCCACAACCGCGACAAGCTCGACTTCCTCAAGTCCCATGCCCTCCACGGCAACGACATCACGCCGCTCGTCGTCACGCTCGCCGCCATGAACCTCTACCTCCACGGCATCGGCACCGACCGCAGCCCCGTTGTCTGCGCCGACTCCTTGGAGAAAGAGCCCGAACAGCTCATGGACGTAATCCTCGCCAATCCGCCCTTCGGCACCCGTCCCGCAGGGTCGGTGGACATCAACCGCCCCGACTTCTACGTCGACACCAAGAACAACCAGCTCAACTTCCTCCAACACATGATGCTGATGCTCAAGGCCGGCGGCCGTGCAGCCGTTGTCCTGCCCGACAACGTCCTCTTCGAGGGCAATGCCGGTGAGACCATCCGCAAGCGACTGCTGACGGACTTCAACCTCCACACCGTCCTGCGCCTCCCCACCGGCATCTTCTACGCCCAGGGCGTAAAGGCCAACGTCCTCTTCTTCACCAAGGGACAGCCCACGAGCAACGTCTGGTTCTACGACTACCGAACGGGCGTGAAGCACACCCTTGCCACCAACAAGCTCCAGCGCCACCACCTCGACGATTTTGTGAAGTGTTACCATGCCGAGGACATCAGCGACCGAACAGAGACCTATGATGCAGAGAACAACCCTTCGGGACGTTGGCGCAAGTATGGCATCGACGAAATCATGGCGCGCGACAAGACCTCGCTCGACATCACATGGATTAAGCAAGGCGACGACACCGAAGACTTGCCCCTCAGCCAGCTCATGCAGAATATCAAGGAGCAGAGCCAGAGTATAAGCCAGGCGGTCAGCGAACTGGAAAAATTGTTGGACGGGATAAAGGAGGAATAAGAAATATGGAAGAAA
>CAVLCM010000156.1:0-5507 GCA_963661625.1 bacterium | reverse complement strand
TTGCGCATAGGGGCGCAAAATTTTGCACCCCTATGCGCAAAAAATTGCACCAGCGGAGAGGAAAAAACTAAGTGGGAAACTGTACGCCCCAAAGGGGCAGCTCTCCATAGCCCAGGGCAAAGTGGCGGCGCAAAGCGGCGACACGACACCCTGGGTCCTCCCGAGCAGTGGACGTTGCCGCCCCGACGGGGCAGCTATCTTAATACCGGGCAACGCCCGGGTTGGCGAGCGGTTATTGGTGGTTCGGCAGTGTGGTTTAGCGGGGCGTTGCCTTCCGAAATTCGGGGGCAAAGCAATGTCGCGGGCCTCCTATGAATTCTGTGCATTCCGAGAGTTCCGTGGGAGAAAAACAAGCGAAGCGAGTAAGGACGCTCTGTGCAATCCGTGCATTCCGTGGGAGAAAAAACGAGGGGGCAAAGGCGTGGCACGGGCTGGGCGAAGCGTCCTATTGCTACGAAGTTAGTACCTTTGCCGTACACAATATATCGGCGTGCGTGGCGGACGCATCCTCCGCTCCCTGTTATACCAACGACGCACGCCCACGAACACCAAACGAAATGAGCATTACATCCATCGTCCGCCCGCTGCTCGGGAAACGACTTCGCGCCATCGACCGCTACGCCCTCCACACCGAGGAAATACAGCGGCGCGTGCTGGCACGGCTCGTCGACCAAGCCGCCCAGACCGAGTGGGGCAAGGCCCACGGCTACGGCAACATACGCAGCTACGAGGACTTTGCCCGGGCAGTACCCGTAAATACCTACGAAGAACTCAAAGGCGGCATCGACCGCATGCGCCACGGCGAACGCAACGTGCTGTGGCCCGGCGAGGTGCGCTGGTACGCCAAATCGTCAGGCACCACCAACGACAAGAGCAAGTTTATCCCCGTGAGCCGCCAAGGGCTGCACGACACCCACTACCGCGGCGGCACCGACGCCGTGGCCCTCTACCTGCGCAACAACCCCCAGAGCCGACTGCTCGACGGCAAAGCCCTCATACTCGGCGGCAGCCACGCCCCCAACTACAACGTGGAACGTTCGCTCGTGGGCGACCTCAGCGCCATCCTCATCGAAAACATCAATCCCCTTGTCAACCTTGTCCGCGTGCCGAAGAAGAGCGTGGCTCTGCTCGCCGACTTTGAGGAGAAGCGCGACCGCATAGCCCGCATTGCCATGAAGGAGAACGTCACCAACCTCTCCGGCGTGCCGTCGTGGATGATGTCCGTACTGACCCGCGTGCTCGAACTGAGCGGCAAGGAGCGCATCGACCAGGTGTGGCCCAATCTCGAAGTGTTCTTCCACGGCGGCGTGGCCTTCACGCCCTACCGCGAGCAGTACAGCCGCCTCATTCAGAGCGACCGCATGCACTACATGGAGACCTACAACGCCTCCGAGGGCTTCTTCGGTCTGCAAGACAATCCCCTCGACCCCGCCATGCTCCTCATGATAGACTACGGCGTGTTCTTCGAGTTCATCCCCCTCGACGAGGTGGGCAAGGACAACCCCACCGTGCTGCCCCTGTGGGCCGTGGAGCCGGGGCGCAACTATGCCATCGTCATCACCACCTCGTGCGGCCTGTGGCGCTACCAAATTGGCGACACCGTGCGCTTCACGCAGACCCAGCCGTGGAAGTTCGTCATCAGCGGACGCACCAAGAGTTTTATCAACGCTTTCGGCGAAGAACTCATCGTCGACAACGCCGAGAAAGGCTTGCAGGAGGCATGCCGCCAGACGGGAGCCACCGTCAGCGAATACACCGCCGCCCCCGTGTTCATGGACGGCCAAGGCAAGTGCCGCCACCAGTGGGTCATTGAGTTCGGCACGCCCCCGGCCGACATTGACCTCTTTGCGCGTACCCTCGACGAGGCGTTGCAGCGCGTCAACTCCGACTACGAGGCCAAGCGCCACAAGGACATCACCCTGCAACGGCTCGAAGTGGTCACGGCGCGCCCCGGCCTGTTCAACGACTGGCTCAAAAGCCGCGGCAAGCTCGGCGGCCAGCACAAAGTGCCGCGCCTCTGCAACAACCGCGACATCATTGAGCAAGTGTTGCAGCTCAACAACAACTAAACGCCCCCGTGCGGTAATCCCCCCACACACAGCCCCATGTCAAAAAACCGACGCTTCCTCCTCCCGTTTCTCCCCCTCCTGCTCCTTGCGGCATTGCTCGCGGCCTGCGCCAACCCCGGTTCGGGCCCCGACGGCGGCCCCTACGACGAAACGCCGCCGCGCATTGTGCGCATGACCCCCTCGCTCGGCGGAACGAACGAAAAGGCCAAGAAAGTGACCATCGCCTTCGACGAACTCATCAAGGTGGAGGACATTCAGGAGAAGGTGACCATCTCGCCCCCGCAGGTTGAAACGCCCGAGATAAAAGCCTCGGGCAAGCACATCAGCGTGCAACTGCTCGACAGCCTCAAACCCGGCACAACGTACACCATCGACTTCAGCGATGCCATCGTCGACAGCAACGAGGGCAACCCCCTGGGCAACTTCACCTACTATTTCAGCACCGGCGAACGCCTCGACACCATGGAAGTGTCGGGCCACGTGTTGGCGGCCTCCAACCTCGAACCCATCAAGGGCATTCTCGTGGGCCTGCACAGCAACATGGCCGACTCCGCCTTCCGCACGCAGCCCTTCGACCGCGTGGCGCGCACCGACGGCAACGGACGCTTCTGCATCAAGGGCGTTGCCCCCGGCACATACCGCATCTATGCCTTGAAGGACGTTGACGGCGACTTCAAATACAGCCGCGGCGAGATGATAGCCTTCACGCCGCAAACGGTCACGCCCTCGTCCTTCGCCGACGTGCGCCACGACACCCTCTGGGCCGACACGGTACACATCGACACCATCCGCACCGTGCCCTACACCCACTACCTGCCCGACGACCTCTGCCTGCTCGCCTTCAACGAGAGCAACCCCGTGAGGCAGTTGCTCAAAGCCAGCCGCGAGCCGGAGTATTTCCGCCTGTTCTTCACGGCTCCGTCGACGCAGATGCCCCAGGTGCGCGGCCTTAACTTCAATGCCGACAGTGCATTCATCGTGGAACACACCGCCGGCAACGACACCTTGACTTACTGGTTGCGCGACACGGCCCTCATCAACACCGACTCGCTCATCATCGCCCTGACGTACGAGGCCACGAACGATTCCACTTACCAGCTCTACGAGCAGACGGACACCCTGGAACTCGTGCCGCAGTTCTCCTACGCCAAACGGCAAAAGTTCAAGGCCGAGGACGATGCCAAGTGGCAGCGTGAACTCGAAAAGCGCCACAAACGCGGCGACTTCTCGCGCGAAACGCCTCCCGTCAAGCCCCTCGAAGTGAAGGCCGGTGGCAAAGGCTCTATCAACCCCGACGAAAACGTCCGCCTGTCGCTCACCGAACCGCCTGTAAGGCTCGACACGGCCGCCTTCCACCTGTTCCTTAAAAAAGACAGCGTGTTCACCGAAGCCCCCTTCCGCTTGGAACGCGACAGCGTGTCGCTCCTCAGCTACACCATCCGGGCCGAGTGGAGGCCCGGGCAGGACTACGTGCTAAACGTTGACTCCGCCTCCATCGAGGGTGTGTCGGGAAAGGTGAACAAAAACATCGACGCGAAAATCCACGTCAACGACGAGACGACCTACGGCTCGCTCTTCCTCGTCATCCCCGATGCCGACACCGCCACCGTGGTGCAGCTCCTCGTGGCCGACGACCGCGTGGCCAAACAGGTGCGCGCCGCAAAGGGCGGCCGGGCCGACTTCTACTACCTTGCCCCGGGCGACTACTACATACGGGCCTTTCACGACCGCAACGGAAACGGACGGTGGGACGTTGGTTCGTTCGACCGCGGCGAGCAGTGCGAGGAGGTCTACTACTATCCCTCGAAAATCACCGTCCGTGCCAACTGGGATATTGAGCAGAACTGGACGCTCCGTGGCCTCGACCTTTTGAAGCAAAAGCCCTCCGAACTCGTAAAGCAAAAGGGCGACCAAAAGAAAACGCCCAAAAACCGCAACGCCGAGCGTTTGCGCCAAAAAGGGAAATAACGACGCGGCCGTGCAGCCCCATTCGCAAATATCTTGCTAAGTTTGCAGCCATCAAACATCCGAAACCTAACACCCCATCCTGCTATGCGGAAAATACTGTTACTCATGCTCCTCGTCCTCACGGGCGCACTCAGTGCAGGAGCTCAATGCTCGTCGAGCAACACGTCGTTCAAGAGCGGCGAAACGCTCATCTACGACCTCTACTTCAACTGGAAGTTCGTATGGGTCAAGGTAGGCTCCGCCTCCATGAACACCACGCAAACCACCTATGGCGGACAGCCGGCCTACCGCACATACCTCATCACGCGAGGCTCGAAGAAAGCCGACAAACTCTTCGTGATGCGCGACACGCTCATGGCCTACATGGGGCTGAACCTCGTGCCTAAATACTACGCCAAGAAAGCCTTTGAAGGAAAAACGTACCGCAAAAACGAGGTGTGGTACTCCTATCCCGGCGGCAAGTGCAGCGTGAAGATGCGCTACCAGCGCGACAACCTGCAACCGCAGTTCCACCAGCAGTCGAGCAAATACTGCGCCTTCGACATGGTGAGCATGCTCATGCGTGCCCGTTCCTTCTCAGCCGAAGGCATGAAGGTGGGCCACCGCATCAACTTCCTCATGGCCGACGGCCACAACTGCGAGTGGAAGAGCGTGATTTACCGCGGAAAGAAAACGTTCAAGATGGAAAATACCGGGGCGAAGTATCGCTGCCTCGTCTTTTCGTTTGTTGAGAAGGAGGACGGCAAGGAAAAGGACATTGTCACCTTCTACATCACCGACGACAAAAACCACCTGCCCGTACGCCTCGACATGAACCTCAACTTCGGCACGGCCAAGGCATACCTGAGCGGCGCACGCGGACTGCGCAATCCGCAGGATGCCAAACTGAAATAACCACCTGCGCACCGCGCCGTCTCCACACGCCCCATGACAAACGAAGAACTCGAAGCCGCCACCTCCCAGCTCAATGCGCACCACAAGGAGGAATATCCGCCCATGCACACGGCCGAGCACCTGCTCAACCAGACGATGTGCCGCCTCTTTGGCTGCGAACGCTCGCGCAATGCCCACATAGAGCGCAAAAAGAGCAAGATATCCTTCCAGCTCCCCACCGAACCCACCGCCGACCAAGTGCAGCAAGTGGTCGACACAATGAACCGCCTTATCAGCGAGGCCCTGCCCGTGACGTATGAGTTTGTCACCATTGACAACGTGCCGCCCGAGGTGAAGCTCGACCGCTTGCCCGACAACGCCACCGACCGCCTCCGCCTGGTGCGCATCGGCACGTACGACGTTTGTCCCTGCATCGGCCGCCACGTTGACAACACCGCCCGCCTGGGCGAGTTCATCCTGCTCGGCACCAACTGGGACGCAGAGAAACACTCCTTCCGCATACGTTTCAAACTGCACGAGCCGCAGGAAGCGCAAAACGAGACCTGACTTCATCACTTTTTTGCACCACCAAATGGC
>CAVLCM010000155.1:0-5532 GCA_963661625.1 bacterium | reverse complement strand
TCGTAGCGGAGGGAGATGCAGCGGTGCCAGTGCTGGATCTCGCCGGAACGGGTCCAGAGGGTTAGGTCGAGGGGCTCGGGGCTGGAGAGGATTTTTCTTAGGGTACTTATGTGGATTGCTTGCATACTTTTATACGGATTGTTTTTCTCCCACGGAACTCACGGAATACACAGAGAGAACTCGCTTAGCTGGTTGTTTGAACACGGAACTCACGGAAGGCACGGCCAAGGTTTGTGAAATCTGTGAGATCCGTGGGCGATTACTTGTACACTGCGTTGTAGTTGGAGTTGAAGATGCGCTTGGGGGCGGTGTAGGCGAGAGATTGGCGGTTGTTGACGGGGCGGCACTTGAAGGTGATGCGGTTCAGGGCGTTTTGGGCGTTGGAGATTTCGCTTTCGATGTCGGTGACTACGATGGGGGTGGACTGGGCGGTGTCGGGGAGGATGAGGGTGAGGTGGGGACGTTGGAGGACGAAGGTGAGGTAACGGGCCTCGGGGGGCGTGAGCAGGGACGTGGCGCACTCGTATTCGAGGGAGGAGTTGTCGTCGTAGTAGGACGTTTCGCCGCAGCAAGTGGCGGTGGAGCGTTCGAAGGTGAGGGTGCGCTTCGTTTGGGCGTTGAGGTGGAGCGTGTCGAGGGCGTTGAACTCGTTGCGGAAGTTGAGGGTGAGCGACGGGGCGCGGTCGGTGAGGTAGAGGGTGAACGTGCGGCGGCCCCGGACTACGGTGACGGAGAGGAGCGTGCCGCTTGCGCCCTCGGGGAGGCGTTGGAGGAGGTCGGGCTCGTTGAGGTCGATGACTTGGGAGCGGAACTCGGTGGAGGTTATGGGGTCTTCCGTGAGGGTGTAGGCCGTGGGGGCAGAGCCGTCGTCGGGGCGGAGGAGGACGAGGGTGTAGGCCACGGACTCTTCGCCGGGGAAGGTGATGAAGGGGAGGTCGAACTGGAACGAGTGCGGCACGAGGCGCACGGCGGAGGTGGTGAGGAAGTGCGACAGGAGGTAGTCGCGGCAGGAGGTGCCGACGTGGTACTTGAAGTAGATGAAGTGGAAGAGGGCGGTTTGCTCTTCGTCGTAGTGGAGGCGGCAGGGGGCGGTGGTGAGGTTGTTTTGCTCCATGTAGTCCTCGACGAGGGAGCGGAGGTCGTAGAGCTGGGCGGTGGCGTTGTAGGCGTAGAGGGTGGTGGAGAAGATTATGTCGCCGCTTAGCTCTACTTCGAAGAGGATGCTTTGGGCGGAGAGCTGGCTTAGGGTCAGTACGTCGGGGATGGCGGACGTGAATATGTAGTCGGAGGTTGGTAGGTTGCTTTGCATGGCTCACACTGAATTTTTTGTTCTTCCACTGATTGTTTTTTCTCCCACGGAATAGTTTTTTTCTCCCACGGAACTCACGGAATACACAGAAAATCTCTGTGAGTTCCGTGAGTTCTGTGGGCAAAACCCCAATCGTTCTATGGGCAAAAGCCAACTCACTCCGTGGGGGAGTCTGCCGTTTCTGCCTTAATCACGAAATGGTCGTATGTGTTCCAATTGTCGTGGAGCTTTTTGTCGAGTTTGATAAATTCTTTGAGGAAGGGGTAGCGGTCGGAGTCGGCGCAGGCGGACTGGGCCTTGCTCATCTGGCGCAGTTGCAAGTGCAGCTCTCGCATACGGTGGAGTAGGTCGAGGTTTTCCACGTAGAGGGCTTGGATGTCCTCCGGCAGCTGGTCGTGGTCGGCTCGGCGGCCGGCTCGGAAGTCGGCGGCTTCGTTGTCGGAGGCTTGCTGGAAGGCGCAATGCTTCTTCGCCTCCGTCTCCACCTGCTGCTCCATGGCCGTGACCTGTTCGTGCGTCAGTTCGGAGAGGCGGAAGTCGAGGTACTGCTGCAAGCGGCCCTCGATGTAGTTCGCCTTGCCCTCGGGGTTGACCGAGAGGTTGCGGTAGAGGATTTTGTTGCCCGTGAGTTGCAGGAGGAGCGTTGCCCCCTCCTCCCAGTTGCGCTCCGGGCGCGGCGTGTTGAGCCAGCGTTGGAGTTTGGCGGTGAAATTTTTGTCCATATATATAAGGTATATGCGTGCGTTAGAGTTTATTATTGATGCCCGTGAAGAACAGGCAGTTTTTGCCGTGCTCTCGCAGGAGCGTTTGCATGGCTTTGAGCGTGGAGCCGGTGGTGACGAAATCGTCGAACACGAGGCAGTTTGGCTCTGTGGGCAGGCGGTTGAGCGAGAACACCGCCCCGATGCGCTTTTTGCTGTGGCACGAGGCCACGTCCTCGTAGAACGGGATGCCCAGCCGTTGGGCCAGCAGCACGGAGATGCGTGTGGCGAAGTTCCTGACGAGGTGGCGGCGCTTCGGCGTGGTGACGATGCACCAATGGCCCGAGGCCAACGCCGAGCCGAGGATGTCAAGGATGAGCGGAGCCACGTTGTCGGCGAAAAAGGTGACCATTGCGTCGTCCGCCTTGATGTCCGTCAGCGTGCGGCCGTAGAGCGACTTTTGCCACAGGGAGATGAAGAACACGTCCGCCCTTCGGGTGAGCCTGACCTTCCGGGCGAAGTCGCAGCGCGCCTCGACGGACTTGTCCCAGGCGTGGCGCTTCTGCTCCGCGAAAAGGTCCTTGCCC
The DNA here is from genome assembly GCA_963661625.1 of bacterium. Lineage (GTDB taxonomy): Bacteria > Bacteroidota > Bacteroidia > Bacteroidales > Bacteroidaceae > Alloprevotella. The sequence continues at coordinate 2,935 of CAVLCM010000155.1, read as the reverse complement.
ACGGCCTTCGGTTCGGCCGGGCGCAAAGAAAGCGGACACGAGAGGTCCGGGACGTTTATCTCTTCTAAGATTTCCCCCAAATCAATCATGTCCGCTAATGTTGGTGTATGTGTGTGGAAAAACGAAACTAAGCCGCTTCGATGTCGCCCTCGTCGGTGGCGATGGTTCCCTCGTAGAACGGAGCCGGGCATTCGTCCGTTGCTTCGGCGGCGATGGTGGTGGAGGTGGTGCCCGTTGCGCCCTGCCCGAGGTCCTGCGCCACGGTGGTCTTCGTGGTCCAGGCCTCCGAACCGACGACGCGGAATTTGCCCTTCATGTCCTCCACGAGGAACACGTTGTCGTTGTTGTTCAGGTAGGCCGCTGCCGCGCTTGCGTCGGCTCCCACGCCGGGGTGCACGGCCGTCAGTTTGTTCAGTTGCGTTTGCGAGGGCAGTTCGCCCTGCGCCTCCGAGGTGAGTTGCGACTTTTCGGGCAGGATGTCGATGTATTGCCACTTCGTGTCGGCTTTCAGCACGAAGCTGCCGGCGTATACGGCCGCCGTGATGCGTCCGTTCGTGTCGCGCGGCAGGGTGGGCCACGTCACGATGTTGCCCTTCGACGTATAGTAGATGCGGCGGCGCACGCCGGGCAGTTCGGGAGTGCCTTGGCACCAGGCTAGCGACTTTTGCAGGGAAGTACAGGTTGTTGACATGGGGGAATGGGGAATTAGGAATGAGGAATTAGGAATTAGGAATTAACTTTCGGCCAGTTCGATGACCTTTAAGCGTCGCTTGTCGATGCTCTCGAACTGCACGCCGAAGAACATCGTGGCGATGTACGAGAGGACGAACGGCTCGAAACGCTCCACGTCGATGCTCTCCACGTCGCCCATCTGGTCGTAGCCGTAGAGCATGTTCACTCGGGGCGAAACGTGCATGAACTTCGAGTCCGTCTTGTTCCACAGGGGGCAGAACGTCAGTTTGCCGTTCGAGCCCTCCACGGTCGGTTGGTTGTACTTCGTGTTGTAAGGCACGGCGCTGTGCGTGAGCAAGTAGGCTTCGTTGTACTTGTCGACGAAGTCCTGCGAGCAGTAGAGGAACAGCTCCTGCGAGCGCAAACGGGGGTCGAGCGAGAAGAGGATTTCCTTGGCCACGTCCACGGCGTTGGCCTCGGTGATGGTCTTGTCCAGTTTCAGGTAGTTGCCCTGGTCGGCGGCGATGGTGCCGGCCGTCACCTCCTTTTGCGTGATGGTGTCGAAGCCGTCGAAGAGGTCCATCGTTGTGTCGCCCTCGCCGTTGCGCACGCCCTTCCAGATGGCGAGGTTCAGGTTTTCGGAGAGCGACTTGGCAATCAGGCCCAGCACCTCGCGTGCCGTGGGCGTTGACTTTTGTCCGTCGCCGCGCGTTGCCCCCGTGCCGAGCAGGGTGGAGATGGCCGTGTTCGGTTCGAACGTGGCCACCACGGAGCCGAAGAACGTTTCGAGCGTGCGGTAGTCGAGCTGCAAGTTGGCATCCACCTTGCGCGAGGGTTTGTACGGTGCGAACTGCGCCCCGGCGGTGAGCGTGCCTACGCTCTCTTTGTAGCGAATGCCCGGGCGGCCCGTCATGAATTTCAGCGTTTCCTCGCAGCCGATGATGGGCAGGCGGAGGAAGTCGGAGCGGTACTTGCGCGCCGCATCCTTGTATTCTTCGAGAGAAAATTGGAATTTTCCAGCCATAGGGTTTTTGAATTAGGAATTAGGAATTAGGAATGAGGAATTAGGGCAAGCGGTTGAAGAGTTCCTTTGCGCTCTCGCCGGCATCGAGGAAGAGTTCGAAGGCCGTGGGTTCGGCGGCTGTTGACTGTTTCTTGTCGTCAACGACGGAGGTGGTGGCGGCGGCAGGGAGCGAGGCCAATTTGGCTTCGAGGCTTTTGTTTGCCTCGGCCAAAGCCTTGTTTTCGTCCTCCGCCTGTTTGAGGCGCAGGGAGAGCTGGGCAATCATGTCGTTGCCGGCTTGCAGGGCGCACTCCACGGTGTCGGCCTGCTCGTCTGAGAGCTGCACGCATCCTTCCGTGGAGGGCAGTGCGTCGATGGCGAGCGACTTGCAGATGTTTTTGAATACCTTGTTCATGGGTCGGGGAAGATTGTGTTGGGAAATGGGTTGCGAAGATTTGAACACCGAGGCGATGGTCTGCGCCAAGCGTTGGAAGAAGCCGTCCTCCGCCACGGCCTTCGCAGGCTGCGGCACGTTGGGCAAGGGAATGCCGTAGGCTTGGAAGTCGGCGGCGAGCGAGGCCGTCAAGACGGGAGCCGCCTCGTCGTCGAAGTCCGTCAACTCGTCCACGAAGCCCCAGTCGAGCGCCTCCTTGGCCGAGAGCCAGCCGCCCGTTTTCATCAGGGCGAGCAGGGCAGACGGCTCCTTGCGGCAGCGCGCGGCGTACATCGAGGCCACGTTAGCGTCCATCTTTTCGAGGTCGGTCTTGGCCTTGGCGAGGCTCTCGATGAGTTGCTCCATGCCCGTAGCGTTGAGCGAGCCGTATTCGAAGAACGGCAGGGCGCACTGGTGAACGAGGTACATGGCCGAGCTGTCCATCGTGATGCGCCGTGCGCCCATCGAGGCGATGGTGGCGGCCGAGGCGTTCATGCCCACGAAGTGAGCGCATACGTTGCCGTGGCGGCGGAAGGCGGCGGAGATGCTCAGCGCCGTGCTGAGCTGGCCTCCGGGCGAGTCGATGAGCACGGCCACCTCCTTGCCCTCGTTCTGGGAGAGGACGTAGTCGACGTACGACGAGTCGAAATCCCAGCTGCCCACATAGCCTTTCAGGTGGAGTTGGTATTGGTTTTTTGCCATAATGCGTGTGCGTATTTATTGTATGCGGCAAAGGTATCTTGGCCGAAAAAGGGCAAAAAAGACAGGCTCAGTCTCCCGACTAAGCCTGCCCGAGCAATCATTCAAATAAAGGTGTAAAATCGAAA
>CAVLCM010000154.1:0-5678 GCA_963661625.1 bacterium | reverse complement strand
TTCGAGTAATACGTAACTCGTTGATTTTCAATATGCGCCATTTGGTGGTGCAAATGATACTGTAAATAACGGTAATAAGACCCGCTCTTGCCATGCAATATTTACGGATAGTTTTTGTTGTCTCTTATAAGTAGCAAGATATGTGTTCATGAATTGCTGCATATACGGAAGTGAAATTAGTATTGACCAGTTGCCTAATATATAAGGATAAGATGAAGACCCTCAGAATAAGCATAATGATTGCGGCGATGTTTTGCCTTGCCGTTACGGCTGCGGCGCAGAGCTATGCCAAGATGTGGAAACAAGTGGAGACGTTTGCTGGGAAAGACCTTCCCAAGTCGGCCCTTGCCGAGGTGAAGCAGATTGAGGCGAAGGCACTCAATGAGGGCAATGACGTGCAGCTGCTCCGCGCCCTGCTTATGCAACGCGTGTATGGTGGCAGTTTGTCGCCCGACAGTGCGAAGACGTACACGGCACGGTTGGAGGCAGGGCTGCAACGCGAAAAGCAACCTGTGATGCAGTGCCTTTGGCAGTCAGCCCTTGCGCAGTGCTACTTGCTGACGGACGGGGCTGACTTCCGCGGCGATGAGGGCGCAGAAAAGCGAGCCAAGGCAAAGCGTGCGTTTGAAGTTTCGCTAAGCAACCTTGACAGCCTTGCCCAAGCAAAGACCCATGACAACCTGCCCCTTTTTGAGGAAGAGAAAGGCAGTCGCACGTATTTCGCCGACGACCTGCTCCACGTGCTTTTCAATGCGTGCGAAGAGAGCGGTGTGTGGACAAAAGAAGAGCGAACGGCGTGGCTGCGGCGGATGGAACAGTTCTACGACGGCCGCGGCATGCACGACGCTTCCGTGCATTTCGCCCTGCGCCGTTTGGAGGTAGCGTATGGTTCGCAGACGGTGAAGGGAAACATTGAAGACGATGCACATTTCCTTGCCCTCGACAGTTTGAGCCGCAGCAAGGCGAGTGTGGCTCGGGCAGACGTTTTCCGCCAAATGACCCAGCTGCCCCGATGGCAGGGTGGGGACGAGGCGCAGACACGCCACAACGACAGTGTGCTTTATCGCCGCATAAAAAATGCCGTGGCCGAACTCGGGCGAGGCAAACAGACGGCAGCATTGCAAAACTTCCTCGAACAGATGACTGTGCCGTCAATCCGTCTTTCCGGACTGCCCGAACAAGGCCTGGGCGGACAGCGCACCGAACTAACCCTCACCGCACGCAATGTAACGGCAACCGAACTGCGCGTGACACGTCTCTTCGCCGACCGAAGGGACTACGAAAACTGCGACAAAGACAAACTCGCCGACTTGGCGGCAAAGCAAAAGAAAACGGCTGAGAAGATAATATTCAACTTCCCGTCCAACCAGCCCTACGAATGGACTGCTTGCGACACCGCATGGACATTGCCTCAGGAGCCAGGCATCTACTACGCCGAACTCTTTGCCGACGGTAAACGCCTCGATGCGGCCGTGTTTGGCGTGAGCAACCTGACGGCGGTGACGTTTGTTGCCGCAGGGAAAACTCGTGTGACCGCCGTCGATGCCCAAAGCGGTAAGTCCGTGGCTGGCGCTACCGTCACGGCATACAAACGAGGCGGAAATGCCAATGCGGAATGGCGGCAGGTCCGTGCAACCCACTGCGACGAAAACGGTACGGCGGAGTTGCAGGACCGTCAGAACGAATATGTCCGTTACGCTGTCACCACCGCCGCCGACAAAGCCTCGCAGTGGTTTGCTCCCAGCCGAGTGAGGGCTTATGGCACTGGCGACGAGAAGGCACGTACCGAAATACAGGTATATACCGACCGCGCCGTGTATCGTCCGGGGCAGAAGGTGCAGTTCACCGCCACCGTCTTTACCCGTCGGGGCGACGACTGCCATACGGAGAGCGGCTACGAAGCCGTTGCCCAGTTGCGCGACGTGAACTACAAAGCCGTAGACAGTCTGCTCGTTTGCACCGATGATTTCGGTACGCTCCACGGCGAACTGTCGTTGCCCGAGAGTTGCCTCACCGGCACGTTTACCTTGGCCATCGCTTCGAAGAGCCTCACAGGCACAAAGCGCATAAAGGTAGAAGAATACAAACGCCCAACGTTTGCCGCCGAGACGAGTCCTCTGAAATTGCAATACGCCCTGGGCGACACCGTGCAAGTTGAAGGCACGGCACAGACCTATGCTGGCGTACCCGTGACGAACGCCCGTGTGCAGTATGATGTGCGCCGCACGGCATGGCTCTACGGCCGTAGTGATGAGCAAGAAGCGCAGACGGGCGAAACGACCACCGGCGACGACGGAACATTCCGCATCCCCGTGGTGCTGAAAGGCGACAACGAAACGGACGGGAATGCTACCTTCGCTCGTTACAACCGCTACACCTACGAAGTAAGTTTCACCGTGACCGCCGAAAACGGCGAAACGGCGCAGGGCAGTACAGCCGTTTCTGCCGCAAACCGTCCTTACTGCCTCAAAGCCACCGTTCCCGACGTTGTGTACCTTTATAAAGGAAAGGAACTGCCGACACTGCTCGTGGAAAAACTCAATGCCCAAGGGCAGAACCTGCCGCAAACGGGTGAGTACAGCGTAATAAAAGGACAGGAGACCATAGTCCAAGGAACGTTCCAAACGGGAGTGGGTTTCCTGTTGCCCGAACTCAGTTCGCTTGGTTCAGGCAAATACCAGTTTGCCTATCGCACCACGGCCGAAGACGCAGACACCACCGCCTTCACCCTGTTGCGCGAAGACGACACACATCCTGCCGACACCGCCCACACGTGGTTCTTCCATCAAGAAAGTACTGCCGCTCAGGACACCGTGCACATCGTGTTTGGCACCAACCAGTCAGAAGCCGTTGTGTTTTACGACCTCATTGCCGGCGACCGCACGGTTGAGACGAAGCGCATTGTGCTGCACAACGAATGGCGGCACATCGTCCTGACCTACGATACCATCTACGGCGATGGGGCAATGCTCAGCTTGGCCATGGTGAGCGGCGGAAAACTCTATACTGCCACCGCCTCCGTGAAACGCCCCTTGCCCGACAAACGATTGAAACTGGAATGGACATCCTTCCGCTCGCGCCTCACGCCCGGCAGCAGTGAGGAATGGCGCGTGAAGGTGACACGTCCCGACGGACGGCCGGCCCGGGCGCAGATGGCCGCCTGCCTCTACGATGTTTCGCTCGATGCCTTTGCGGCGAATGTTTGGGATAACTACCAACTGTATTTTCCGCGCCGTTTGCCCTCAACGATGTGGCAGGGTGGGGTACGCGGCTATTCCCGGCAGATGTCGGGGCAATGCAGTGCCAAATACCGCACCGTGCCGACCGTCAGCTTCTCGCATTGGCAAAGCAGCCTGTTTGGCGAGGTGTGGAACGACTTTCCCCTTCGCCGCCGGTTGTTTGGAAGGGTCGGGGCCATGATGTACGCCGATGTGGCCACGATGAACCTTGCCGATACCCGTGCAAAGTTTAACGACGTGGAAATACCCGTAGCCGAAAGGAACGCAACGGCGGCAGACGATGCAACCGTGCGCAAAGATTTCAGTGAAACCGCCTACTTCGCTCCTGCGTTGATGACGGACTGCGACGGCGAGGTGACGATGCGCTTCACCCTGCCCGAAAGTGTGACGAAATGGAACTTCACCGCCTTGGCGCACGACACTCGGATGAACTTCGGACGCATCGACACCGCCGTTGTGGCAAAGAAAGAGTTTATGGTGGAGAGCGCGTTGCCCCGATTTCTCCGCAGCGGCGACAAGGCCGTCCTGCCCGTGAAGGTGACGAACCTTTCCGACAAGCCGTTGGCCACCACCGTCACCCTTACGCTGACGAACGCCGAGGACGGCAAAACCGTATGCCAAAGCAGCAAGCGCGTAGACGTGTCAGCTGGTGCAAACATCCACTGCACGTTCAGTTACGACACGGCCGATTTTGAAGGCGTACTTGTATGCCGTACGGTGGGAAAGGGCAACGGCTTTAGCGATGGCGAAGAACGCTACCTGCCCGTATTGACCGGCAAAACAACGGTGGTGCGCGCACTGCCCTTTGCCCTCACCGAAAGCGGAAAGACCGTTCTGCGAGTGGACACGTTGATGAAAGCCGATGCAACAACGCACCCGTCGCTCCACGTGGAGGTAACGTCCAACTCGGCCTGGCACGCCGTGAACAGTCTGCCCGTACTGATGCAATCAAACTCTTGCCTCAGTGCTACGCAGTGGGCTACGCGGCTCTACGCCTTGGGGCTGGGCAGCTATGTGGCGCAGAAAAATCCCGAAATACGCAACGCAGTAACGGCACATTCCAACGAACTCCAAACGAATGCCGCCCTCGCCACGCAGGGCCTGACGGACGCAACACCGTGGCTGCGCGAAGGCATGGCAGAACGTGAACGCGCCAAGGCTTTGGCCGAACTTTTTGACGAAAGCACAGCCAACGTCAAACTCCATACAGCCCTTGCCAAGTTGGGCAGTTTGCAGGACAACAAAGGCGCATACGCCTGGTTCCCGGGGATGAAGGGCAACCGATGGGTGACGATGGAAGTGGCAACGCTACTTGCACGAATGGAACGCCTGACAGGTAACACCGCCGCGCACGCCCAACTCGAAAAAGCCATGGCTTACCTCGCCAAAGAGATAAGCCAGAGTGTGGAGGCAATGAAAAAGGAAACGAGGCAACAACCCACGGAGTTTCAGTTGCGCTACCTCAACCTCTATACCCTGACAGACGGGCAGAAAGACAACGCCGACGTGAAGTTCCTGTTGCGCCGAGCCGAAGAACTCAACAAAGAACTCACCCTTTACGGAAAGGCCCAAAACGCCCTTGTGATGGCACGGATGGGCAAGACCGATATGGCCAACGAACTCGTAAACAGTCTGCTGGAATACACCGAAACGACCCAAGAGAAGGGACGCTACTTCGACACTCCGAGAACGCGTATGCTGACGAACAACGACAAAATCCATGTGCAGTGCGCAGCCGTTGAGGCTCTGCAACTCACGGGGCATAAAGCCGAAAGCGAGGAGATGCGCTTGTGGCTGATGCAGACGAACCGCACGCAAACGTGGCGCACCTCGCAAGCCACCGCCGATGCCGTGTACGCTCTGCTGCTGAGCGATGGCGACGGCAAGCAACTCGTGCAGCCGTTGAGCCAAACAGAGTCCGTCTACTTCACGTTGGTCGACGGCAAAGGCAAAATCATTGGTTTCAACGCAAGTCGACAGAGCAAAACGCCGCACACTACGGGCTACTTCAAGCAAAGCTATACGGGCAGCGACGCATTGCAAGCAAAGCACTTGAAACTCGACAAACGAACCGACGGCCTGTCGTGGGGCTGCGTGTACGCCACCTACGTGACAAACGCCGAGAATGCTGATACGGAAGGCACGGGCATCCAGCTGCGCTGCGCCTATGAGGTGAAACGAGGTACGGCATGGCAACCACTCGCCCAAAACGAGCTGTTGACGAAGGGCGACCACGTGCGCCGTGTGTTTACCCTCGTGGCCGATCGTGACTACGACTTCGTTCAGCTCCGTGCTGCCCGTCCCGCCTGCCTTGAACCGGCGCAACCGCTGTCGGGCTATGATTGGCGAACCGGGATGCCAGCATACCGAGCGGTGAAGGACGCAGAGACTGTCTACTACATCGAACACCTTGGCAAGGGCGAGCACCGCATGGAGGAA
>CAVLCM010000153.1:0-5759 GCA_963661625.1 bacterium | reverse complement strand
GGACAACATGGATGGCATTATCCAGAGCCGAGAGGCGCACAGAAGCAGGTCGTAAGGCTGTTTTGGGCGGTAAGGGCGCGAAAATGTTTTAAGAACATTTGGTAATCAGAATGTTTTATTCGTAACTTTGCAAGCAAGAATGAGTGAGGGGCTTTCTGATAAAGTTCCTCACCTTTTTTTACTACTCAACATACAGTATGATAGACAAGAACGTTGTAAGAAGTTTGGTAGACGAGTGGCTGCAAGGCAAAGAGTATTTCCTGACAGACCTCACCATAAGCCCCGACTCACGCATTGTGGTGGAAATAGACCACGAGGAGGGTGTGTGGATTGAAGACTGCGTAGAACTGAGCCGCTACATCGAGAGCCATCTTGACCGCGAGCAGGAAGACTTTGAACTCGAAGTGGGCAGCGCCGGCATCGGCCAGCCCTTCAAGGTGCTTCGCCAGTACGAGATACACCAGGGCGAACAGGTGGAAGTGCTCACCGCCGAGGGCAAAAAACTTCAAGGCGTGCTGAGCGACGTAACCGCCGAGCAGTTCACCGTTAACGTGGAAGAGAAGGTAAAAGAAGAAGGGAAGAAACGTCCGCAGATTGTGGAGAAGCCCTACACGTTCAAGTACGACGAGGTGAAGTATACCAAATACCTCATCACGTTCAAATAGCCCCTCGCCGCCACGGCCCATGGCCCGGCAGGGGCGTTCAAACATAAAGAAGAAACAAAAGATACACAACCCATAATGGCTAAGAAAAAGCAAGAGACGGTAAGTCTTATCGAAACCTTTGCGGAGTTCAAGCAGAACAAAAATATCGACCTCACCACGATGGTGGGCGTGTTGGAGGAAAGCTTCCGCAGCGTAATTGCCAAGCTCTTTGGCTCGGACGAGAACTTCGACGTAATCGTTAACCCCGACAAGGGCGACTGCGAAATCTATCGCAACCGCGTGGTGGTGAGCGACGACGAAGTGAACGACCCGAACAAGCAAATTGCCCTGTCGGACGCACAGCAAATTGACTCCACCTACGAGGTGGGCGAGGACGTGTCGGAAGAAATCCACTTCGCCGACTTCGGCCGCCGTGCCATCTTGACGCTCCGCCAGACGTTGGCGAGCAAGATACTCGAACTCGAACACGACGCGCTCTACAATAAATATAAAGACCGCGTAGGCGAACTCATCACTGCAGAGGTTTACCAGACTTGGAAGAGTGAAACGCTCCTGATGGACGAAGACGGCAACGAACTCTACCTGCCGAAGTCGCAGCAGATACCCCGCGACTTCTTCCACAAAGGCGATGCCGTAACGGCCGTTATCGACCGTGTGGACAACGCCAACGGCAATCCCAAGATTTTCCTTTCGCGTACTTCGCCCGTCTTCCTGCAACGCCTCTTGGAGATGGAAATCCCCGAAATTTCCGACGGTACAATACGCCTTTGCCGCATAGCCCGCATACCGGGCGAGCGCGCAAAGATTGCCGTGGAGAGTTACGACGACCGCATCGACCCGGTGGGCGCTTGCGTGGGCGTGAAGGGCAGCCGCATCCACGGCGTGGTGCGCGAACTGCACAATGAGAATATCGACGTAATCAACTATACGAGCAACCCCTCCCTGTTTATCCAGCGTGCGTTGAACCCCGCCCAGGTGTCTAACGTGGTGCTCAACGAGGAGGAGAAGAAAGCCGAAGTTTACCTCCGTCCCGAAGAGGTGAGCCTCGCCATTGGTAAGGGTGGTATGAACATCAAGCTCGCCTGCATGCTGACACAATATACTATAGACGTGTTCCGCGAAATCGACGGCGAGACCGAAACCGAGGATATCTACCTCGACGAGTTCAGCGACGAAATTGACCAGTGGGTAATCGACGCAATCAAAGGCCTGGGCCTGCGTACCGCAAAAGACGTGCTCAACGCCCCGCGTGAGATGCTCATCGAAAAGGCCGACTTGGAGGAAGACACCGTAGACGACGTGCTGCGCGTGCTCCGTGCCGAGTTTGAAGACGATGACAAGAGCGAGGAAACTGCTCCTGCCGAAGAGAACCCTAACGAACCTGCTGAAGAACCGGCAGGCGAGGAAAGCTAATGGACAATGTGGGCAGTGCGTGCCTGGGACTTGCGGTTGACCGCTCCCGGCACGCACTGCTCAACAACTGCGCAAACGAGAACACAACAACACATTAGCAACACAACTCCATTGCATGAGCATCAGATTAAATAAAGCAATTAAAGAATTTGGCGTGGGCTTGCAGTCCATCACCGGACTTCTCAAAGAAAAAGGGAAACCCGTGGAGGGCAACGACCCCAACCAAAAACTCAACGAAGAGCAGTACGAAATTTTGAAGAAGGCTTTCAGCGCCGACAAAACGCTGCGCGACAAGGCCGAGGAACGGATGCAGGACCGTCAGGAGAAGAAGCGTATTGCCAACCGTCAGAGCGAAGCCCCCGAGATGGTCAAGACCGTCGTGCCCGAGGTGAAAGGCCCGCACGTGGTAGGCCATATCGACCTCGACGCACCCAAGGGTTCTGCCCCCAAACACGAAAACACTGAGAAGGCCGAAGCCCCTGCCGCTCCGGCTGAACCTGCTGTCAAGCCCGAGCCGAAGCCTGCAGCAGAGGAGAAGCCCGTGGCTCCTGCCCCTGCCGCCGTTAAGCCCGCAGCCCCCGCTGCTCCGGCCGCCCAGCCGGCAAAGCCCAGCGTGGAGGAACGCGCCAACGCCATCGGCGAGGAAAAGGATGGCGTGTTCACCCTTCACAAGCAGGGCGAGATAACCGGCCCCAAGGTGCTTGGCACAATCGACCTGAGCAGCATCAATTCCAACACGCGCCCCAAGAAGAAGAGCAAGGAGGAACGCCGCCGCGAACAGAACGGCAAGGGTGGCGCAACCGACGCTAACGGCCAGCGCAAAAAGCGCAACCGCATTGGCGGCGAGCGTGTGGACGTGAACAACGCCGCTAACCAGCCCAAGCAAAACGGCAACAACAACGGCAAGAAGCGCCGCAACGAAATGGCTGGCGGAACAGCCCAGCAGGGCAACGCCGGAAAGGCTGCCGGCAAGAACCGCAACCGCAAGGCCAAGGAACAGCAAAAGACCGAAGTGAGCGACGAGGACGTTGCTAAGCAGGTAAAGGAGACGCTCGCACGCCTCACCAGCAAGCAAAAGGGCAGCAAGGGCGCAAAGTACCGCAAGGAAAAACGCGAACAGCAGCAGGCCCGTGCTGAGGAGGAACGCCGCGAAGCAAAGGCCGAGAGCAAGATACTGAAGCTCACCGAATTTGTGACGGCCAACGAGCTGGCGCAGATGATGGACGTGCCCGTGACGAAGGTTATAGCTACCTGCATGAGCATCGGCATCATGGTGAGCATCAACCAGCGCATGGACGCTGAGACAATCGACCTCGTGGCCGAAGAGTTCGGCTTCAAGACCGAATATGTGGCTGCCGATGTACAGGAAGCCATTGCCGAGGAAGCCGACGCTCCCGAAGACCTCGAGCCGCGCGCCCCGATTGTCACCGTAATGGGTCACGTAGACCACGGTAAGACGTCGTTGCTCGACTACATCCGCAAGTCGAACGTGATTGCGGGTGAGGCCGGCGGCATTACGCAGCACATCGGCGCATACAACGTGACGCTCGAGAACGGCCGCCGCATTACCTTCCTTGATACTCCGGGTCACGAGGCGTTCACCGCCATGCGTGCCCGTGGTGCCCAAGTGACGGATATCGCCATCATTATCATCGCTGCCGACGACGACATCATGCCGCAGACCAAGGAGGCTATTTCGCACGCCGTGGCAGCCAACGTGCCCATCGTTTTTGCTATCAACAAGGTGGATAAGCCCCATGCCAACCCCGACAAGATTAAGGAGGGACTGGCTGCCATGAACTTCCTCGTGGAAGAGTGGGGCGGTAAGTACCAAAGCCAGGACATCAGTGCGAAGAAGGGCGACGGCGTGAAGGAACTGCTCGAAAAGGTTCTCCTCGAAGCCGATATGCTTGAACTCAAAGCTAATCCCAACCGCAAGGCTACGGGTACTATTATTGAATCGTCGCTCGACAAGGGCCGTGGCTATGTGGCCACCATCCTTGTGTCCAACGGTACGCTCAAACAGGGCGACACGGTGTTGGCCGGTACCAACTACGGCCGCGTGAAGGCTCTGTTCAACGAGCGCGGCGCACGCATCGACAACGTCGGTCCGTCTATGGCGGCTACGTTGCTTGGCTTCAACGGCGCGCCGCAGGCCGGCGACCAGTTCCACGTGATGGACACTGAGCAGGAGGCACGCGAAATTGCCAACAAACGCGAGCAGTTGCAGCGCGAGCAGGACCTCCGCACACGCGAGGTGCTTACACTCGAAAAGATTGGCAAGCGCTTGAAACTCGGTTCGTACCACGAACTCAACATCATCGTCAAGGCCGACGTGGACGGTTCGGTGGAAGCTCTTGCCGACTCGTTCATCAAACTCTCTACGGAGACCATCGTTGTGAAGGTTATCTACAAGGGCGTAGGTCAGATCAGCGAAAACGACGTTACACTCGCCGCTGCCTCCGAAGCCATCATTGTGGGCTTCCAGGTGCGCCCCTCGCAGCAGGCTCGCAAGTTGGCCGAGCGCGACGGTGTGGAAATTCGTCAGTACTCCGTTATCTACGACGCCATCGAGGATGTCAAGGTGGCTATGGAGGGTATGCTCGAACCCGTTATCAAAGAAGAGATTACTGCCAACGTGGAGGTACGTCAGGTTTACCACATCTCGAAGGTGGGCTACGTGGCCGGCGCATACGTGCTGGACGGCAAGGTGAAGCGTTCGGACAAGGCACGCCTCATCCGCGACGGTATCGTTATCTTCACTGGCGAAATCAACGCTCTCAAGCGTTTCAAGGACGACGTGAAGGAGGTGACGACCAACTTCGAGTGCGGTATCTCGCTCACCAACTGCAACGACATTAAGGAAGGCGACATCATCGAAACCTTCCAGGAGGTGGAGGTGAAGCAGAAGCTGCAGTAAGCCTCCCAGCTCCTTCATCAGGCAAATACAACGGCACGGGAACGGCTGCCCCCAAGTGGGAAGGCACGTTCCCGTGCCGTTCTTTTTGACCATCGCCGCATGGCGGAAAGGCTGAAAATCAACGGGGTGCTTTGCCGCAAAGGAAAAACGCATTACCTTTGTGCCAGCAAATGCAACTTGCGCCTGTGGCGAAATTGGTAGACGCGCCAGACTTAGGATCTGGTGTTTCGCGACGTGTAGGTTCGAGTCCTATCAGGCGCACGCAGAGCGTTTCACAGCTTCTCAAATACAAATCCTAACCGCCTGCACGAGCGTTTCGCCTGGGTGTTAGGATTTTCTTTTTTACACCACAAACAACTCACCAAAAACCAAGTAAGATGGGTCTTATTGAATTTAACAAACTCCCCATAAATACGCTCGTCGGAGCGGATTGGAAGACGTTCAAAGAACTCACTGCCGGTCGCGAGGTCGATGCAGCATGGAAGGGCAAGTTCCGCCTGACGAAAGCCATCTGCCGCCTTCTCTCCGTGCTTGCTCCCATTCAGGAACGCCGCTACCGCAAGCACCTCAAGGACGAACCGCTCAAAAACGATCCCGTGTTCATCCTTGGCCACTGGCGCTCTGGCACCACGTTCGTACACAACGTACTTTCGTGCGACAAGCGTTTCGGCTACTGCACCACCTACCAGACGGTGTTCCCCCACCTCATGATGTTCGGACAGCCCTTCTTCAAGAAGAACATGTCGTGGCTCATGCCCGAC
>CAVLCM010000152.1:0-5766 GCA_963661625.1 bacterium | reverse complement strand
CCAAATTCACCCTGCAAGAGTACGTAACTCGTTGATTTTCAATGTGCGCCATTTGGTGGCGCAAAAAAGTGATGAAGTCAGGTGTTCTGCTTTGTAGTAGCCCTCGCCATATTCTTCTATATAAGTATAGCCATCGGAAACACGTCTTTCGTCTCTGTTGATGAGATACCATTTGCCTCCGTCAAAGGTTTTGGCTATTCCGTTGTTATCGAAGTCGTACATCGCCATGGCTATTCTTCTTTGAGTTGTTTGCTTATCCAGCCTTCATCTATGCACATCACGTCTTTGACTGCCAGACGAGGGTCTAACTTGCAAGCCATGCACTGCTCGAAATAGTTGTCCATAGCGAAGTGCATCTGCATCAGTGTGTCACTTTCCTCGTCGTCATAGACAAAGAAGATGATGCCGAAGGGAAACTTATCCGTGGGTGCCTCAATGTGGTCGAAGTACAGTTCGCAACCCTCCTTGGCCAGCTCTGGCGCTACGATATGGCTTATCATGTATTTCATTCGTTCTATCGCTACATCGTTCAAGCCGTTTTCGAGGATGAGTATCTTTTCTTTCAGCCGGTCCAGTCCGAACACGCCACGGAGAGTGTAATATTCTTTCAGGCCCTGTCCGTCAGCTGGCAGTTCCATCGGTTCGTAGTCGTAATCGTCAGGTTTGTAGAAGTCAAAGAACAGCATAAACTGATGCTCCACATCATGATAGAGGAAACCTGTCGGGATGCCTATCGTCTTGCCGCAGTGGGGACAATGATACATGAACAACTCTTCGGAGAATATCTTTTCTCTGAGTTCTGGATTTGAGTCCACATTCACTGACGACCAATAGGAGAACTCTCCTGATTGGTGGCAGTGGGGACATTCGATGTTTTCTCTTCTCAACTGCGACATGGTTTCTTTTAGTTTGTTGGCAAGTTGGTTCTATTTATTCCGACATTGAAGCTGTTGCAAACCGTTGTCCTGTATTTTTTCAGCAATTGTTTGGAGTAACCCTCTTTGTTGAGCCACTCTGAAAACATAAGTCCTCCTACGTACTTGGAATGTATAAGGGAGTTTATTTTACTTGTTGTTGGTACACTCATGGTTTACCTGTTGCCATAAATTTCAACCTCAAAGATATCACAAGATTGAAAGAAGAGCGAATATGACTATACTGAATACTTATTTCCCCACGCAGAAGTGCTTGAAGATATTGCCGAGTACGTCGTCGGTGGTTACTTCGCCTACGATGTCGCTTAGGTGGTGGATGCACTCACGGAGATCCTGACTGATGAAGTCGCCCGAGAGGCCGGAGGCTAAGCCTTCTATCACGCGGTCGGTGGCGTTCAGGGCGTTGCTCAGGGCTTCGTAGTGGCGCAGGTTGCTCACGATGGTGGCCGTACCTGAGGCGGAGCCGGCATTGGCCCGCAGTTCGTTGAGCAGGGAGGCGAGCAGAGGGGTGAGCGTTTGGAGGGCTTCGCTGGTCTGGGCGCAAAGGGCGGAGAACTGCGTGCCTTGGGGGAGGCGCTGGACTATAAAAGCCTCAGCCTCAGCTATTGCGTCGGTGCTGACAAGGTCTTGTTTGTTGAGCATCACGACGAGGCGTTTGCCCTCACAAAGGGGGAGAATTTGGGGAGCGAGCGTATCGAACTGATTCTGCCACTGCGTAGCGTCGATGAGCCAAAGCACGATGTCGGCTTCCTCGATTTTGGAGAAGGTGCGACTGATGCCCATTTGCTCCACTGTGTCGGTGGTGGCGCGGATGCCTGCCGTGTCGATGAAGCGAACGAGGGTGGAACCGAGGGTAAAGGTTTCCTCAATGGTGTCGCGCGTGGTTCCTTGCACGTCCGACACGAGGGCGCGTTCCTCGCCCACGAGGGTGTTGAGCAGGGTTGATTTTCCTGCATTCGTTTCGCCCACAATGGCTATGGGGATGCCTCGTTTCAGGGCATTGCCCAGTTTGAACGATTGGCAGAGCGAACGGATGTGTGCCCGCACCTTTTGCGCCAATGCGAGCAGGTCGGGGCGCGAGGCAAACTCCAGTTCTTCGTGGTCGGAGAAGTCGAGTTCGAGTTCGAGGAGCGATGTGATGTGGAGCAGTTGGTCGCGCAGCGTGCGCAACTCCGAACTGAAACCGCCGCGCATTTGCTGCATGGCCATGCGGTGGTTGGCCTCGGTGGTCGAGGCGATGAGGTCGGCCACGGCTTCGGCTTGACTGAGGTCCATCTTGCCGTTGAGGAAGGCTCGCTCGGTGTATTCGCCGGGACGGGCCAAACGGCAGCCGCCGCTGAGCAGCAGTTGCACCACGCGTTCGAGGATATAGGCCGACCCGTGGCACGATATTTCGCAACTGTCCTCGCCCGTGTAGGAGTGGGGCGCACGGAAGAGGCTCACCAGCACCTCGTCCAAGGCTTCGCCCGTGGCAGGGTCGACGATGTGGCCAAAGGTGAGCGTTCCGCCCTTTTTCGTTTCAAGGGATTGATTGCCCTTCGGCTTGAAAATGCTGGAAGTGACGGGAATAGCCTGGCTTCCCGATATGCGTATGATGCCGAGCGCGCCGCCCGCGGGGGTGGCTATGGCGCAGATTGTGTCCATTTGTTTGTGCTATTGTTTGAGGCAAAGTTACGATTTCCCCATTATTGCTGTCCGCTAAAACTCAAAAGGGCAGAAACATCACGTCCGAAGCTCCTGTAAAATGAAATGTTCCAAGGAGCTAAGTGATCGCCTCCCGAATCAAGTCTTTTTTAATTAGGGGGGCTTGCTGTTTCCATTTTTAGCGGACAGCAATATTTCCAAACCTTCCGTCTGAAACTTCGCTTTAATATGCTACCTTTGTTCCCGACTGAAAACACATTCGCAATCAAACATTCCAATACATGAAAACTCATTTCCCGGCCAGGAAACTGTTTGCCGTAGCCGTTTCCTGCCTCTTGTCTGTAGGCGCGCTTTGGGCCGACGTCAACCCCAAGCCTTTTGTCATCCCCGAACTGAAAACATGGACCGGCGCGGAGGGGCAGACTGCCCTCTCGGGCCGAATCGTGGTGAAAAGTTCTAAGCTCAACGCCGTGGCGAAGGCTCTCGCCGCCGACTACGAGCAGCTGACGGGCCGCAAACTCACCGTAGCTACGGGGGCGGCGAAGGCTGGCGACATTGTGCTGTCGGTCAGCAAGGACAAGAAGCTCGGCAACGAGGGATATACGCTCCGCATAGGCAACACCGTGGAAATAGCAGCCGCCACGGAGCAGGGCGCATTCTGGGGAACGCGTACGCTGCTGCAAGTGAGCGAACAGCAAAAGGACGGCACGCTGCCCAAGGGATCGACCGTCGACGTGCCGGAGTATCAGCTGCGCGGTTTCATGATTGACTGTGGCCGCAAGTTCATCCCCATGAGCTACCTGCGCAACCTTGCAAAGATTATGGGCTACTACAAGATGAACACCTTGCAGGTGCACCTCAACGACAACGGCTTTCGCCAGTATTTCGGCAACGACTGGGACAAGACCTCGGCGGCTTTCCGCCTTGAGTGCGACACGTATCCCGGCCTGACGGCCAAGGACGGCTCTTACACGAAGCAGGAGTTTATCGACTTCCAGAAGTTGGCAGCCGCCAACGGCGTGGAGATTATCCCTGAGTTCGACGCGCCGGCTCACTCCCTGGCCTTCACGCACTACAAGCCGGAGATAGGCAGCAAGGAGTACGGCATGGACCACCTTGACCTGTTCAACCCCGAGACGTACACCTTTATGGACGGACTGTGGAAGGAATACATCGGCGGCAAGAACCCCGTGTTCATCGGTCCGCGCGTACACATCGGCACGGACGAGTACTCCAATGCCAAGAAGGAGGTAGTGGAGAAGTTCCGCGCCTTCACCGACCACTACATTAAGTACGTGGAGAGCTTCGGCAAGCAGGCCGTGCTTTGGGGCGCGCTTACTCACGCCAACGGCGAAACAGCCGTAAAGAGCAAGAACGTCATCATGGACATTTGGTACAACGGCTATGCCGACCCCGAGGCGATGAAGAAGCAGGGCTACAAGCTCGTGAGCATCCCCGACGGACTTACCTACATCGTACCGGCAGCCGGCTACTACTACGACTACCTCAACTGCCAGTACCTCTACGACCACTACACGCCGGCCGTCATCGGCAGCAAAACGTTTGAGGAGAACGACCCCGACATTCTCGGCGGCATGTTTGCCGTGTGGAACGACCACGCCGGCAACGGCATCACCACCAAGGACATTCACCACCGCGTATTCCCCGCCCTGCAAACGCTCGCCGTGAAGTGCTGGACGGGCAAGGAGACGAAACTGCCCTACGCTGAGTTCGACCAGAAGCGCGCCGACCTGAGCGAGGCTCCGGGCGTGAACGAACTGGGCCGCTTGGGCAAGCCGGGCACAGTGGTTCTTGAGAAGGACGCTGTCAACCCGGGCGAAACGCTCAGCGCCGAAGAGGTGGGCTACAACTATGCCGTGACGTTCACCGTCGAGGGGGCTGCGGAGGAGAAGGGCACGGAACTTTTCCGTTCGGACAACGCCGTGGTTTACCTCGCCGACCCCGACCAGGGCAAGCTCGGCTTTGAGCGCGAGGGCTACCGCAACCTGTTCAACTACCGCATACCGGCCGGCGAGAAGCACACCATCACCATTGAGGGTACGAACAAGGCTACTCGTCTGCTCGTTGACGGCCAGCTCAAGGAGGAACTCTCGCCCAAGACGCTCTACGTGATGCGCGACCAGGACCGCGCCCACTACCAGGTGAAGGGCACATACACCTTCGAACCCGTGGTCTACCAGCCCACCGACCAAATCTACTACCAACGCACGCTCGTCTTCCCCTTGCGCCACGCCGGCAACTTCAAGAGCAAGGTGACCGGGCTTAAAGTAGAGGCCAAGTAACGAATAAGCAACAACATACCATTTGGACTTGCGCCCCGCGCGGCTGTTGCCGTGCGGGGCGTGTCCTGCTCAACCCATGATAAAGTACTACAACTACGACATTGTTTTTCAGGAATATCCCGACGAGGTGACGCTGGCCGTCAACCTGACACTCTGCCCCAACCGCTGCCCGGGCTGCCACAGCGAGTACTTGCGCGGCGACATTGGCGAGGAACTCACCGAGCAACGGCTCGAAGCGCTCGTCAACTCCTACGGCGACACCATCACCTGCGTGGGTTTCCAAGGCGGCGACAACGACCCGCAGACGCTCCTGTCGCTCGCGCAGTTCATCCGCCGGCGTTACGCCGGACGCATCCGCACGGGCTGGTATTCGGGCCGCACGTGGCTGCCGCAGGCCAACGTTCTTGCCTCCTCACTCGACTACGTGAAGACCGGGGCCTACGTGTCCAAGTTCGGCCCACTCTCCTCGCCCACCACCAACCAGCGTTTCTACAAGGTGTCGCGCCAGGACGGCTCGCTCACCGACTGCACCGCCCGTTTCCGCAAGAACCGTCCTCTCGGGGGCGAACCCTAATCAAGAAGGCCGTAGGTTTGGGAGGCGTTTCCTTGGCTTCTTGGAGCATTTCCGCCCAGCCTATTTCAGGCCCTTCAAGGAAGGTACAGCCGCATTAGAGCGAAGCAACCGTTTTTAGGGTTCATGATGAGTGGGACGCTTCGAAGAAAAACGCTCTCCTGACTTCATCACTTTTTTGCATCCCCAAATGGCGCATATTGAAAATCAACGAGTTACGTATTTTTATAGGGTGACTTTGGGCGACGCAAACGAAAAACTCGAAGAAGGCTTCATCTAACGACGTACGTCCACCCTCTTTAATGACGTACGT
>CAVLCM010000151.1:0-5781 GCA_963661625.1 bacterium | reverse complement strand
CGTTTCATTGCCCAGTCGAAACGTATGTATTTTTCGAAATGTCGTTCCATGGCGGCTTTGTGTTTACTGTTTGCGTAAAGACTTCGTTTTCATGGGCAAATATAGGCATAAATGCCGGATGATGCACAGGACGGCCAATGGTTGGAAAATATTGATACAGTTGGACCCCCCCCCAAAAACGGCGGTCCTGATGGAATGCAGCTTTGAAAACGCAAGTGAGTATACCAACAAAAGGAGCGAAAGTTAGAAAACCTTCGCTCCTTTCGTTGGGGTGCTTAGTGGGATTCGAACCCACGACATTCAGAACCACAATCTGACGCTCTAACCAACTGAACTATAAGCACCATCTTGGTTGCTTCCGTAAAAGCAGTGCAAAGATACGGATATTTTCTTTCCCAGCAAGCGTAGCGTTGCTTTTTTTGCCCGATTTGGTGCAAAAGTGGCGTTTTCGAGATGATTTGCCCTGCCCTACCCTGCGTAGATAGCGAATATGGTAGGCTTTTTGTGAAGGTCGGGCAATGCGGTTTGTTTCCACTCCTTGACCGTGAGCGAACGCACGTACTCGTCGGCATTGGTGAGCGACGAGGCGATGCAAAGGTGCGTACGAGGGTTGCAAGCGGCGAGGATGTCAGCTACCATCTTGTGGTTACGGTAGGGCGTTTCGATGAAGAGCTGCGTCTGCTTCTCCTGCGCCGAACGACTTTCAAGTTGCCTTATGCGTTTGGCACGGCCGGAAGGGTCGATGGGCAAATAACCATGGAAGGCAAAGCTCTGTCCGTTGAAACCAGAAGCCATGACTGCAAGAAGAATGGACGACGGTCCGACGAGCGGCACCACATGAAGTCCCTCGCGCTGGGCGATGGCCACAACGTCGGCTCCCGGGTCGGCCACGGCAGGACAGCCAGCCTCACTAATTACGCCCACGTCCTCACCGCGGCGGAGCGGTTCGAGGTATTTGGAAAAGAGGGCTGCATCGGCATGCTTGCCCATGGGGTAGAAGGTAAGTTCGTCGATATTGATGTCGCGGTCCACCTGTTTGAGGAAACGGCGGGCTGTGCGCACCTCCTCCACGATGAAATGGCGCGTGCGGAGGATTACCTCCTTATTATAACTCGGCAAAACACGTTCGTGAGGCGTGTCGCCAAGCGTCACGGGGATAAGATAGAGGGAAGCCACGATGAGTAAAGCAAATTTTGGGAAGAAGGGGAATGGCCGTAAAGCTATGGCGTTTGGTAACAACAGCGCAATGCTCTTCAAAAGAAAAACATTGCGCTTAATATCAGATTGTTCTGCGGAAAAGCAACTTAGTCCTCGATGAGGTCGTCGCCCGTCATGTCAGCAGGTTTCTCCAAGCCCATGATGTGGAGGATGGAGGGAGCTACGTCAGCCAGCACGCCGTCCTTCACCTTAGCGTTCTTATTCTCCGTAACGTAGATGAAAGGCACGGGGTTGAGCGAGTGGGCCGTATTGGGCGTACCATCGGGATTGACAGCGTTGTCGGCATTGCCGTGGTCAGCAATAATGACCGTTTCGTAACCCGTCTCGTTGGCAGCCGTCACCACGTCCTTCACGCAAGCGTCGACAGCCACAACGGCCTTTTCGATAGCCTCGTAAACACCCGTATGACCCACCATGTCGCCGTTGGCGAAGTTCACCACGATAAAGTCGTACTTATCCTCCTTGATGGCAGCCACCAGTTTGTCCTTCACCTCGTAGGCGGACATTTCGGGTTGCAAGTCGTACGTTGCCACCTTGGGCGAAGCCACAAGGATGCGTTCCTCACCTTCGTAGGGAGTTTCGCGACCGCCGTTGAAGAAGAAGGTTACGTGAGCGTACTTCTCGGTCTCAGCCGTGTGGAGCTGTTTCAAGCCCTTGGCAGAGAGGTATTCGCCGAGCGTATTCTGCACGTTCTCCTTGGGATAGAGGATGTGTACGCCCTTGAACGAAGCGTCGTAGGGAGTCATGCAGTAGTATTGCAAACCGGGAATGGTGTGCATACCCTCTTCGGGCATATCCTGCTGCGTCAGCACCACGGTGAGTTCCTTGGCGCGGTCGTTGCGGTAGTTGAAGAAGATGACCACATCGCCTTCCTTGATGCGTCCGTCGACGTTGGCGTTAACGAGCGGCTCCATAAACTCGTCGGTATTCTTGTGGTCTTCGGTGTCGGTGTCGTAGCAGCTCTGAACGCCCTCAACCATGTCGGTCACGGCGCGGCCCTTACCCTCAACGAGCAGGTCGTAAGCCACCTTTACGCGGTTCCAGCGCTTATCGCGGTCCATGGCATAGAAACGGCCGATGATGCTGGCGATGTGCGCGCCGTTGGCGGAGCAAACGTCTTGCAGTTCGGCAACGAAGCCTTTACCGCTCTTGGGGTCGGTGTCGCGACCGTCCATGAAGCAGTGCACATAGGTGCTGTCGGCCACGCCGTACTCCTTGGCAATCTCTACCAACTTGAAGAGGTGCGAGAGCGAGGAGTGAACACCACCCGTAGAGGTGAGGCCCATGAGGTGGAGACCCTTGCCGTTTTTCTTAGCGTATTCGTAAGCCGAAACGATTTCGGGATTTTTCAGGATAGAACCGTCGGCGCAGGCACGGTTAATCTTCACGAGGTCCTGGTAGACGATGCGGCCGGCACCGATATTGAGGTGACCCACCTCGGAGTTGCCCATTTGGCCGTCGGGCAGACCAACGTTTTCGCCGCAGGTGAGCAGTTGCGAGTGGGGATAAGTAGCGTTGAGATGGTCCATGAAGGGCGTGGGGGCTTCGTAGATAACGTCGCTGTGGTCGTGCTTGCCGATGCCCCAACCGTCGAGGATCATAAGGAGTGCTTTCTTTGCCATGATTGTATGTAAGTTGTCTTTTGCGTTGTTACTATTGTTTATGGATGTGCGATCGGGCCAAAGGCGTTAGGCCAAGGCCGTTTCGACCACCTTTTTCACTGCCTCTTCCAAGCCGGCAGCGTCCTTGCCGCCTGCCGTTGCGAAGTGGGGCGCGCCGCCACCGCCGCCCTTGATGAGTTTGGCTGCTTCGCGAACCAGTGCGCCGGCATTGAGCTGACGACTCTCCACGAGGTTCTTGCTGATCATCACCGTGAGGAGCGGTTTGCCCTCGTGCGTAGAACCGAGTACGCAAAGCGTGTCGTTGGGCAGGATGCCGGAGATTTGGAAGGCGAGGTCCTTCACCGCGTCGGGAGCGATAGCGGTGGGAATAACGGCCTTTACGAGGTGGATGCCGTCCGTTTCCTCTGCACTGTTTACGAGACGGTCGCGGAGCGAGGCGAGCTGTTCCTTAACATAACCTTCCACCTGCTTTTTCAGTCCGTCGTTCTCTTCGATGGTCTTGCGGATAACGGCGGTGAGGTCCTTGGCGTTGTTGAAGAACGATTTGAGGTTGAAGAGCAAGTCGTGCTGCGTGTATACGCTTTCTTCGGCTGCCTCGCCCGTAATGGCCTCGATACGGCGCACGCCGGCGGCCACACTGCTTTCAGAAACGATGCGGAAGAGGCCGATGCGACCGGTGCTCTTTGCGTGGCAGCCGCCGCAGAACTCTACGCTCTCGCCAAACTGCACCACGCGCACCTTGTCGCCGTACTTCTCGCCGAAGAGGGCGATGGCACCCAACTTCTTAGCCTCCTCCATCGGCACGTCGCGATGGTCCTGCAAGGGGATGTCCTCGCGGATGCGGCGGTTGACGATGCGCTCCACCTGACGGAGTTCTTCGGGAGTTACCTTCTGGAAGTGTGAGAAGTCGAAGCGCAGGTAGTCGGGCGTGCAGAGCGAACCCTTCTGCTCCACGTGTGTGCCAAGCACCTCGCGGAGGGCCTGGTCGAGCAAGTGGGTAGCGGAGTGGTTGGCCTCACTGCCGGCACGGAGTTTCTTGTTCACCTCGGCGTGGAAAGCAGCTTCGGGGTGCTTGGGCAGAGCCTTGGTGATATGAATGGCGAGGTTGTTCTCGCGCTTCGTATCGATGATTTCCACCTTTTCGCTGTCGCTTACGAGCAAGCCCTTGTCGCCCACCTGACCGCCCATTTCGGCGTAGAACGGCGTGTTATCAAGAACGAGTTCGTAGAACGTCTGCTTCTTCTGCTGCACACGGCGGTAACGGAGGATGTGGCAATCGCTCTCGGTGGTGTCCCAACCGAGGAACGTGGTGTCACCCTCAGCAAGCACCACCCAGTCGTCGGTTTCGACGGCAGCTGCATTGCGTGCACGTTCCTTTTGCTTCTGCATTTCGGCGTTGAAAGCGGCTTCGTCTACTTCGAGGCCGTTTTCGTGACAGATGAGTTCGGTAAGGTCGAGGGGGAAGCCGTAAGTATCAAACAAGGTGAAAGCCTTCTCACCGCTCACGGTTGTTTTGCCCTCTTTGCGAGTTTCGGCAATCACGCCTTCGAGCATACTGATGCCTGTGGAGAGCGTGCGCAGGAAACTTTCTTCCTCTTCCTGCATAACGCGGGCAATGAGTACCTGCTGGGCTTTGAGTTCGGGATAGGCACCGCCCATCTCGTCGACGAGTGTGGGAACGAGTTTGCAGAGGAATGCCTCACGCTGACCCAAGAATGTGTAAGCATAGCGGACGGCGCGGCGCAGGATGCGGCGGATAACGTAGCCAGCCTTTGCGTTGGAGGGCAACTGGCCGTCGGCAATGGAGAACGAGATGGCGCGCAGGTGGTCGGCGATTACACGCATGGCCACGTCGATCTTTTCGTCCTTGCCATACTCAAAGCCGGAGAGTTCGCCGATGCGCTTGATGAGGGGCTGGAAGATATCTGTGTCGTAGTTGGAGTTCTTGCCTTGGATGGCACGCACGAGGCGTTCGAAGCCCATGCCGGTGTCAATGACGTTCATCGAGAGGGGTTCGAGCGAACCGTTGGCCTTGCGGTTGAACTGCATGAACACGATGTTCCAAATCTCTATGACCTGCGGGTCGTCCTTGTTGACGAGTTCGCGGCCTGGCACCTTTGCCTTTTCCTCGGGTGTGCGGCTGTCGAGGTGAATTTCGGAACAGGGGCCGCAGGGACCCGTATCGCCCATTTCCCAGAAGTTGTCGTGCTTATTGCCGTTGATGATATGGTCAGCGGGTACGTGCTTCAACCAGAAGGAAGCTGCCTCGTCGTCGCGACCGAGGTTTTCCTCTTCGGAGCCTTCGAACACAGTGACGTAAAGGTCCTTGGGATCGAGATGAAGCACGTCGACAAGGTATTCCCAAGCATAGTCGATGGCACCTTCCTTGAAGTAGTCGCCAAAGCTCCAGTTGCCGAGCATCTCGAACATTGTGTGGTGGTAGGTGTCGTGGCCTACCTCTTCGAGGTCGTTGTGCTTACCGCTCACGCGGAGGCATTTTTGGGAGTCGGCGCGGCGGCGCGGTTCGGGGTCTGTCTGTCCGAGAATGATGTCCTTCCACTGGTTCATGCCCGCATTGGTAAACATCAGTGTGGGGTCGTCCTTGATAACCATTGGGGCAGAAGGCACAATGGCGTGTCCTTTCGACTCAAAGAATTGCTTGTATGAGTCGCGGATTTCGTTCGCTGTCATCATATCGTGTGTAAGTGTATAGTTTTTCGTAACGCAAAATTACTGCAAACCGAATGGTGGGCAAAGGAATGCCCTGATTTTTATTGCAATCGGACAATGTTGTCCTAAACGCGCCTGACTTCATCACTTTTTTGCGCCACAAAATGGCTCATATTGAAAATCAACGAGTTACGTATTTTATAGGGTAACTTTGGGTGACGCAAACGAAAAACTCGAAGAAGGCTTCATCTAACGACGTACGTCCACCCTC
>CAVLCM010000150.1:0-5794 GCA_963661625.1 bacterium | reverse complement strand
AAGAACAAAAGTAACCAAAGGGGCTGAACTCTAAGCGAAGAGTCCAGCCCTATTTCATTGGCTCAAAAAAAGTTTTAGCGGACAGCAATAATTATATATGCGTGTCAAGAGAAAGCGCAAACTGCCTGCCACGCACCGCAGCCTTTCGCCCATAATGGCAGAAAAGCTTAACGAATGTTACACGCTGCGCTGTGGCAACGCTTTTGCGACTTATGGGGCAGAAACAAACAAAAAAGCAATCTTATGAACTTCGACAATTTTACCATCAAAGCGCAACAGGCACTGCAACAAGCAGTGGACCGCGCACAGCAAAACGGGCAGCAGGCCATCACCCCGGTCCACTTGCTCGCAGGCGTGTTGGCTGTGGGCGAAAACGTCACCAAGTTTCTCTTTGGCAAGCTCGGCGTGAACGAGCGTGCGCTGCAAACGGCCACAGACGGTGAACTGCAACACCTGCCCCACGTGAGCGGCGGAAACGGTTCGACCTATCTCGACAACGAAGCGAACTCCGTGGTGCAACAGGCGCAGGCCATCGCCCAAAAGGCCGGCGACACGTACGTTGGTCTGGAACCGATGCTGCAAGCCTTGCTCGCCGTCAAGGGCACTGCCTCGCAGATGCTCAAGGATGCAGGCGTGACGGCCGATGCCCTGAGCCGCGCCATCACCGAACTGCGCGGTGGAAAAAAAGCAACCTCGCAGAGCAGCGAGGACACCTACCAGGCTCTGGCGAAATACGCCCGCAACCTTGTGGAAGAGGCGCGTGCCGGCAAACTCGACCCTGTGATTGGACGCGATGAGGATATACGCCGCGTACTGCAAATCCTGTCGCGACGAACCAAGAACAACCCCATTCTCATCGGCGAACCGGGTACAGGCAAAACGGCCATCGTCGAGGGACTTGCCCAGCGCATCGTGCGCGGCGACGTGCCGGAGAACCTGAAAAACAAGCAACTCTTCTCGCTCGACATGGGTGCGCTCGTAGCCGGGGCGAAGTACAAAGGAGAATTTGAGGAACGCCTCAAAAGCGTCATCAACGAGGTGACGCAAGCCGAGGGCGACATCATCCTCTTCATCGACGAGATACACACCCTCGTTGGCGCAGGCAAGGGCGAGGGGGCTATGGATGCAGCCAACATCCTCAAACCGGCCTTGGCGCGCGGCGAACTGCGCAGTATCGGGGCTACCACGCTCGAAGAGTACCAGAAGTACTTTGAAAAGGACAAGGCGCTCGAACGCCGCTTCCAAACGGTGATGGTCGACGAGCCGTCGCCCGAAGATGCCATAAGCATCCTCCGAGGCTTGAAGGAGCGTTACGAAAACCACCACCGCGTGCGCATCCAAGACGATGCGCTCATTGCAGCCGTACAGCTCTCTCACCGCTATATCTCTGACCGTTTCCTGCCCGACAAGGCCATCGACCTCATGGACGAGGCGGCCGCCAAACTGCGCATGGAGCGCGACTCGCAACCCGAGGAACTCGACGAAATCACGCGCCGCTTGCGCCAACTCGAAATTGAGCGCGAAGCCATTAAGCGCGAGAACGACACACCTAAGCTCGAGCAACTCAACAAAGAGATTGCCGAACTGGGAGAACGGGAGAAGGACCTGCGCGCCAAGTGGGAGGGCGAAAAGGAAGTAATCTCGAAAATACAGCAGGACAAGGAGCAGATGGAGCAACTCAAGTTTGAGGCCGAACGTGCCGAGCGCGAGGGCGACTACGGCCGCGTGGCGGAAATACGCTACGGCAAACTCAAACAGCTCGACGACGACATCCGTGCGCAACAGGAGCAGCTCCGCAACCGCCAGGGGGCAGAGGCCATGGTCAAGGAGGAAGTGACGGCAGACGACATTGCCGACGTTGTGGCCCGCTGGACGGGCATACCCGTAACGCGTATGTTGCAAAGCGAACGGGAGAAGTTGCTCCACCTCGAGGATGAGCTACACCGCCGCGTGGTGGGGCAGGACGAGGCCATCCAGGCTGTGGCCGATGCCGTGCGCCGTTCACGCGCCGGACTGCAAGACCCCAAACGGCCCATCGGCTCGTTCATTTTCCTCGGCACCACGGGCGTGGGCAAAACGGAGTTGGCAAAAGCCCTTGCGGACTACCTCTTCAACGATGAGAACATGATGACGCGCATCGACATGAGCGAGTATCAGGAAAAGTTCAGCGTCAGCCGTCTCGTGGGCGCGCCTCCGGGATATGTGGGCTACGACGAAGGTGGCCAGCTCACCGAGGCCGTACGCCGCAAGCCCTATAGCGTAGTGCTGTTCGACGAGATTGAAAAGGCGCACCCCGACGTTTTCAACATCCTGCTGCAAGTACTTGACGACGGCCGCCTCACCGACAACAAGGGGCGCACGGTAAACTTCAAGAACACCATCATCATCATGACGTCGAACATGGGTTCGCAGTTTATCCAGCAAAAGTTTGAAGGCATTGCCGACAAAAGCGACGCGGAGCGCGAACGCCTCATCGACGACACGAAGGCGCAGGTGCTCGAGATGCTCAAAAAGACCATCCGTCCGGAGTTTCTCAACCGCATCGACGACATCATCATGTTCCAGCCCCTTACGCAGCCTCAGATCGAACAGATTGTGCGCTTGCAGGTTGGCGGCATCCAGCGTTTGCTCGGCGAACAGGGCGTAACGCTCCGCGCCGACGACAATGCGGTGCAGCTTGTGGCCCGCGCAGGCTTCAATCCTGAGTTTGGCGCACGCCCCGTGAAGCGCGCTCTGCAACGCCTTCTGCTCAACGACCTCAGCAAGGCTCTGCTTGCCGGCACGGTCAACAAGGACCTGCCCATCCTCGTCGAGGCGAACGGCGATGCGCTCAGTTTCCGCAATTAACCAGTCCGCCGTGCCGTTGTTTGACGGCAGCATATCTTTCCGCAGTCCCCAAGGCAATTTCCCCTGCCTTGGGGACTGCGCCGTTTTGTCCACCCTGCCGTGACGGCGGGGTTGCCAAAACGGCATTTCACGTTAAATCCGCGCAACCTTTGCTGCCAAAAAGTCGTGACGTACAGGGCGTTTCGGCCCGTGGCATGCGGTTTGCGTCATTCAAGGTGTCGGCAGTCGGTTAGCCCGGCGGCAGACAGCAAACATTCCACTAACAACAACAAAAACACATTTATATTATGTCAATGCATTATTCACAAGGCTGGCTTCCCAGCGCATTCAACGATTTCTTTGAGAACAGTTACATGCAACGCGCCAACGCTACTGCCCCCTCCATCAATGTGGCCGAGGACGACAACAACTTCCACGTTGAGGTGGCCGCCCCGGGCATGACCAAGGACGACTTCAGCATCAACCTCGACGAAAACGGCGACCTCGTCATCAATATGGAACACAAGGACCACGAGGAGAAGAAGGAGCGCAAGTACCTGCGCCGCGAGTTCTCGTACAGCAAGTATCAGCAGACGCTCGTTTTGCCCGACAACGTCGACAAAACGAAAATCGCCGCCGAGGTGAAGAACGGCGTACTGGCCATTCAGTTGCCAAAGATTTCGGCAGAAGAGGCCAAGGTGACGCGCGCCATCGAAGTACACTAACGGTGCAATTTGCCCTAAGCGTTTTGATTTCAGTCCGATAAAACAAGCCCAACGCTTAGCTTAGGTTTTCTCTCGCCGCTGGTGCAAATTTTTGCGCATAGGGGTGCAAAATTTTGCGCCCCTATGCGCAAAAAATTGCACCAAGCAGAGCGTTTTCCTTCGAAGCGTCCCACTCATCATTAACCCTAAAAACGGTTGATTCGCTCTAATGCGGCTGTACATTCCTTGAAGAGCCTAAAAAAGAGCACCTGCCTTACTGCGTTTCATAAAACGTTTAGGACAGCATTGCTAACGGCAGTCAAAGTAGTTGACCATTGGAGTTTCCCGTCCCAGATTGTTGGGATGGGAAACTTTTGTTTTATACTTTTGCAAAGCAAACAAGGGCACCGAGCCATGAATACCAATCAACCAAAACGCAACGTGGCGCCGGCCTACCACTCGCGGCTCAACCCCGAAAAGGCCAACGCGCTCTACATACGCATACTCGAAAAACTCACCAAGGAAAAACTCTACCGCGACCCCAAGTACAACACTCTGCGCCTGGCGGCCGACCTGCAAACCAACACGCGCTACATAGCAGCAGCCGTGGCCGTGTGCACGGGCGGCAACTACAGTGCGCTGGTCAACAGGCTGCGCCTGCGCGACGTGGACAAGATGATGCGCTCCGCGCAGTTCGCCGGCCTCACCACCGAGGAGATTGGCTTGATGGCCGGCTTCTCGTCGCGCCAGGCGTTCTACATAGCCTTTGCCCGCGTGTACGACTGCACGCCCCGCGCCTACCGCCTCAGGGTTAACGGCCAAGAGTAACCAACAAGCCTTACGAACAATCTCAAACCTACCACGTGCTAAACGAATCCGAAAAACAACAAATCACGCGCCTTGTGCGCCACTGGGTGGTGCCGGCCATTGGCTGCACCGAGCCAATCTGCGTTGCCCTGGCCGCATGCCGTGCCGCCGAGGCCCTTGGCAAAACGCCAGTGCGCATTGAAGCGAACCTCAGTTCCAACATCCTTAAAAACGCCATGGGCGTTGGCATACCCGGCACGGGCATGGTGGGCCTGCCCATCGCCATTGCCCTCGGCGCGCTGACGGGGCGTTCGGAATGGGGGCTTGAAGTGCTTAAAGCCTGCACGCCCGAGGCCGTGGAGGCTGGCAAGCGCTACATTGCCGAGGAACGCATACAAATAAGCCTCAAACGCGACGCGCCCGAGAAGCTCTACGTGGAGGTCAAGGCCTACGACGACGAGGGCAACTGCGCCACCGCCGTCATAGCCCGCGAACATACGCGCTACGTCTACGTGGCCCGAGGCAACGAAGTGCTGCTCAACGACCCATT
This sequence comes from bacterium, assembly GCA_963661625.1. Lineage (GTDB taxonomy): Bacteria > Bacteroidota > Bacteroidia > Bacteroidales > Bacteroidaceae > Alloprevotella. Next base: position 907 of record CAVLCM010000150.1, on the reverse strand, counting down.
GCGCCCCGAGGGCGGCGACGATGCCCCCTGCGAGGGCGAGAAGCTCCAGCTCACGCTGCGCAAGGTGTGGGAATACGCCACGACGATGCCCATCGAGGAAATTGACTTCATCAACGAGGCGCGCCGACTCAACGAGGAGGCCGCGCGCCGCTCGCTCGAAGGCAACTACGGCCACTGCCTGGGCAAGGCACTTAGCCGTCCGCTGGGCCGCGGCATCATGGGCGACAACATATTCTCGCACATTCTCTCCTCCACCTCGTGTGCCTGCGATGCACGTATGGCCGGGGCGATGATACCCGTCATGAGCAATTCAGGATCGGGCAACCAGGGCATTTGCGCCACCAACCCCGTAGTGGTGTTTGCTGAGGAAAACCACAACACGGCCGAGGAGATGACGCGGGCCCTGATGCTTTCGCACCTCACGGCCATCTACATCAAGCTCAACCTCGGCACGCTCTCAGCCCTTTGCGGCTGCGTGGTGGCAGCTACGGGTTCGAGCTGCGGCATCACCTACCTGATGGGCGGAAACTACGAGCAGACCACCTACGCCGTGAAGAACATGATAGCCAACCTCACGGGCATGATTTGCGATGGGGCAAAGCCCAGCTGCGCCCTGAAACTCACCACCGGGGTCAGCACCGCCGTGCTCTCGGCTATGCTGGCCATGCAGGGCAACTGCGTGACGAGCGTGGAGGGCATCATCGACGACGACGTGGACCAGAGCATACGCAACCTCGTGAGCATCGGTGCTGACGCGATGAACGAAACAGACCGCTGCGTGCTTGACATCATGACACACAAAAGCCGATAAAGCAATCCCGACACGGAAACTCTTCGGCGTACGCCGTACGGTGGATGCTTCGGAGTAAAGTATTTCCGTTGAAAATCAGAGCGTACATTTATGCGA
>CAVLCM010000149.1:0-5867 GCA_963661625.1 bacterium | reverse complement strand
CCCTCATGACGTACGTTCACTCATCGCATAAATGTACGCTTTGATTTTCAACGAAGGAACCTCCGAAAACTGATTTGGGTGACGCATTGACGAAGTCAAGAAGGAAACGCCTCTCGAATCAACCCTTTTTGATTAGGGCAGTTTTTTCGCTCTTATCGGTTTTAGCGGACAGCAATAAAAAACAAAACAATTGGCGGCTGCTTATGTATGGAACATAAACAACCGCCAATATGTTTAGTGGCTTATGAAGCGTGCGCCGCGAGGCGCGCTGCTTGATTACTTGCCTTCGAGCTGAGCCTTGAGGGCTGCGAGAGCGTCGTTCTCACCGAGAGAAGTAGTGGCAGCCTGGTTCTGGATTGCAGGGATGTCGCTTGACTTCTTGCTCGAACGAGGCTTGCGGGGAGCGCTTGCAGTTTCGCCGCGCTGTGCGTCCTCGAACGTACGGCTGTGAGAAAGGATGATGCGCTTGCTGTCCTTGTTGAACTCGATAACCTTGAAGGGGAGCTTCTCGCCTTCCTTAGCGTGCGAGCCGTCTTCCTTCACGAGGTGCTTGGGAGTGGCAAAGCCCTCTACGCCGTATTCGAGCTGAACAACTGCGCCCTTGTCCATCAGTTCGGTGATAGTACCCTCGTGGATGCTGCCTTCGGTGAAGGTAGTTTCGAATACATCCCAGGGGTTCTCTTCGAGCTGCTTGTGGCCGAGAGAGAGACGACGGTTGTCCTTGTCGATTTCGAGTACAACAACCTCGATGTCTGCGCCAATCTGAGTGAACTCAGAGGGGTGCTTTACCTTCTTAGTCCAAGAGAGGTCAGAGATGTGGATGAGGCCGTCTACGCCTTCTTCAAGTTCTACGAACACACCGAAGTTGGTGAAGTTGCGAACCTTGGCGTGGTGACGCGAAGCAACGGGGTACTTGATTTCGATGTCCTTCCAGGGGTCGTCCTTAAGCTGCTTGATGCCGAGAGACATCTTGCGCTCCTGACGGTCGAGGTTGAGGATAACTGCCTCTACTTCGTCGCCAACCTTGAGGAAGTCCTGAGCCGAACGGAGGTGCTGGCTCCAGCTCATTTCGCTTACGTGGATGAGGCCTTCTACGCCCGGAGCAATCTCAACGAATGCACCGTAGTCTGCCATCACGACAACCTTACCCTTAACCTTGTCGCCAGCTTTGAGTTCGGGGTCGAGAGCGTCCCAGGGATGGGGAGTGAGCTGCTTCAGACCGAGGGCGATGCGCTTCTTCTCTTCGTCGAAGTCGAGGATAACCACGTTGAGCTTCTGGTCGAGTTCCACGATTTCGTGGGGATCGTTCACGCGGCCCCAAGAAAGGTCGGTGATGTGAACGAGACCGTCTACGCCGCCAAGGTCGATGAACACACCGTAAGTAGTGATGTTCTTGACAGTACCTTCGAGTACCTGACCCTTCTGAAGCTTGGAGATGATTTCCTGCTTCTGGGCTTCGAGTTCAGCCTCGATGAGTGCCTTGTGCGAAACAACGACGTTCTTGTATTCCTGGTTGATCTTGACAACCTGGAACTCCATCGTCTTGCCTACGAATACGTCGTAGTCGCGGATGGGCTTCACGTCGATCTGCGAACCGGGCAAGAATGCCTCGATGCCGAAGATGTCGACAATCATACCGCCCTTCGTGCGGCACTTGATGTAGCCCTTGATGATTTCCTTGTTCTCGAGAGCAGCGTTAACGCATTCCCAAGACTTGCTTGCACGCGCTTTCTTGTGCGAGAGCACGAGCTGGCCGCGCTTGTCCTCCTGGTTTTCAACGTACACCTCAACAGTGTCGCCTACCTTCAGGTCGGGGTTGTAGCGGAACTCGTTGACGGAGATGATACCGTCGCTCTTGTAGCCAATGTTGACAACGACTTCGCGCTTGCCGATTGAGATGACAGTACCTTCAACTACCTCGTTCTCGTTTACACGGCCGAGAGTCTTGTCGTAAGCCTGTTCCTGTTCTTCGTGGCTCTGGGTTGATTCCGCAGTGCCGTTTTCAAATGCGTTCCAGTCGAAGTCCGCAAGTGGTGCAATGTTCTTTAAATTCTCCATTTAAATTGTTAGTAATAAAGTGATTAATGAAAATTCTGTCCGTTGCGGCGCGAGCTTCGTGGGGAACGGGACGGGTGCTCGACCCGCAGATTGGAGAGGTTGTTCGGCACGCTCTCTTTTCGCCCTCGCGGTCAAAATCGGATGCAAATGTACGCATATTTTCAATACCAGTTTTCTTTTCTCTTGATTTTCCGAACTTTTTAGACGCAAAAGCGGGCTTTGGGAGGATGTTATTTAATGTATTTTCCTTTGCCCATTGATGTGCCAAACGTAATTTTGCAAGGAATTTTTAGAAACTGAATAATATCGTATGGAACAAACACAACAGCTTGTACAGGAGATAATAAACGGCGTTCAGGAGAAGAAGGGCAGCGACATCGTTGTGGTGGACCTTCGCCACATCATCACCGCGCCCTGCGCCTACTTCGTGATATGCACCGGCGGTTCGCCCCGTCAGGTAGATGCGCTGACCGATTCTGTAGAAGAGTTTACGCACAAGGCCCTTGGCGAGAACCCGTCGGCCATTGCCGGGCGCGACAACGCCGAATGGGTGGCGATGGACTACGGCACGGTGATGGTGCACATCTTTGTGCCAGAGGCGCGCGACCACTACGACCTCGAACACCTTTGGAACGACGCGGAACTGACAGGAATTGCCAGCGAGGCCTGATGGACCGGACTGCTGATTAGTCCCACAAAGAATAAACACACATATATATAATATGTCTCAGTTACCCAATTCAAACAATCAAATGAATCCGAAGGGCGGCAAGCGGCGTCCGGGCTTCAACCTTTCCTGGCTCTACCTGGCCATTATCCTTGGCTTGGGCTATATGCTCTACCAAGGCAACAAGGGTTCGGTCGGAGGCATCGACAAAGAGGTTGATTACAGCACGTTTCGCTCGTACGTCGTCAAAGGTTACGCCAAAGAGGTGGTGGTGAACAAAACAGACGGCAATGTGCGTCTGGTTGTCACCCCCGAAATGATACGCGACATATTCAAGGCCGGTACGGACCAAACGGGCTCGGCCCCCACGGTTTCAGCCAAATACCCCAACGTGGAGTCGGTAAACAATTTTCTCGACACCAACTATAAGGGACGCGTGCGATACGAGGAGAACGATAAGTTCTTTTCAAGTTTGCTCGGCAGTCTGCTCCCCATCGTCGTGTTGGTGGGTCTGTGGTACTTCCTGTTGCGCCGCATGGGCGGCGGCAGCGGGGGCAGCGGCATCTTTAGCGTAGGCAAGAGTAAGGCGCGCCTCTTTGAGAAGAACGGGAAAAACACCACGAACGTCACCTTCAAGGATGTGGCCGGACAGGAAGGCGCAAAGCAGGAGGTGCAGGAGATTGTGGACTTCTTGAAGAATCCTCGCAAATATACCGAACTCGGCGGCAAAATCCCCAAGGGCGCACTCCTCGTAGGTCCTCCGGGCACGGGTAAGACGCTCCTGGCCAAAGCTGTGGCCGGCGAGGCCGACGTGCCTTTCTTCTCCATGGCTGGTTCCGACTTTGTGGAAATGTTTGTCGGCGTAGGTGCAAGCCGTGTGCGCGACCTCTTCCAACAGGCCAAAGAAAAAGCTCCCTGCATCATCTTCATCGACGAGATTGACGCCATTGGCCGTGCGCGTGGCAAAAACGCCACCATGGGCGGTAACGACGAACGAGAGAATACGCTCAACCAACTCCTCACCGAGATGGACGGCTTCGGCACAAACTCCGGCGTAATCGTGTTGGCAGCCACCAACCGTGCCGAAATTCTCGACTCCGCCCTGCTTCGTGCCGGACGTTTTGACCGTCAGATACACGTAGACCTGCCCGAACTCTCCGAGCGTGTGGCCATCTTCAAGGTACACATGAAGCCCTTGAAACTCGACCAGACGGTGGACGTGGAGATGCTCGCTCGTCAAACGCCGGGCTTCTCGGGTGCCGACATTGCCAACGTGTGCAACGAAGCGGCCCTCATTGCTGCTCGCCACGACCGAAAGGAAGTGGGTAAGCAGGACTTCCTCGATGCCGTTGACCGCATTATCGGCGGTTTGGAAAAGACATCGAAGGTGATGACCGAGGACGAAAAGCGTTCCATCGCCATCCACGAAGCCGGACACGCCTCCGTGTCGTGGTTGCTTCAATATGCCAATCCGCTTGTCAAGGTGACTATCGTTCCGCGCGGACAGGCTCTCGGCGCTGCATGGTATCTGCCCGAAGAGCGCACCATCACTACGCGAGAGCAGATGCTCGACGAAATTTGCTCCCTCCTTGGTGGCCGTGCAGCCGAAGAACTCTTCACGGGGCATATATCGAGCGGTGCGCTCAACGACCTTGAACGCGTCACGAAACGCATTTACGGCATGGTGGCCTACTTGGGCATGAGCGACAAACTCTCCAACGTTTGCTACTACGACGCGCAGAGCGAATACAGTTTCTCGAAGCCCTATTCCGAACGCACGTCCGAACTGATTGACTCTGAGGTGCAGCGTCTCATCAACGAACAGTATGACCGAGCCAAGGCATTGCTGAGCGAAAATGCCGCTAAGCACAACGAGCTGGCCGACCTCCTTGTGGAGCGCGAGGTGATTTTCACCGAAGACGTAGAACGCATTTTCGGCGCACGCCCGTGGAAGAGCCGTGCCGACGTGTTGATGGAGGAAGAAGCTTTGAAAATGGCCGACGACCGCGCCCAGCGATTGGCGGCTGAGAAGGAAAAGAACGCCGAAGCCGAAGCAACCGCTCCCGAGGCGGAAAAGCCGGCTGACGATAACGCAACGACTGACAACAATGAGTAATTTGATTTTGCGCACGCTGACGGGCGTTGTTTTCGTGGCTCTGCTTGTGGGCGGCACGTTGTGGTCGCCCGTATCGTTCGTGCTGCTCTTCGCCGTCGTAACGGGACTGGCCACGTGGGAGTTTTCTGAAAATGTCAACGCTCACGCCGGCGCATCGGTCAACAAACTTATCAATACGGTAGCGGCCGTATACCTCTTTGTAGCGTTCGCCGGGTTTACGTCTGACTTCGTTCCCTCGAAGTCGTTCGTGCCTTATCTGCTCTCCATTATCTATCTGCTGGTGAGCGAACTCTATTTGAAGAAGGCCGACCCTCTCAAAAACTGGGCCTACGCCTTTGCCTCGCAGATTTATGTGGCGCTCTCCCTGAGCCTCCTCAATGTGCTGGCCTTCCAGTTCAACCCTTTTACGGGCCATACGGAGTTTCAGCCCATCTATCCCCTGAGCGTGTTCCTCTTCCTCTGGGCCAACGACACGGGGGCATACTGCGTGGGTTCGCTGCTCCATAAGCGTTTCCCTGCCAAACTGTTCGAGCGTATCTCGCCCAAAAAGTCGTGGGTGGGGAGCATAGGCGGAGGTGTGTTGTGCGTAGTGGTGGCCTTGGTGTTGGCGGTTTGTTTCCCCGACAAACTCACCCTCGTCCACTGGATCGGCCTCTCGCTCGTGGTCTGTGTCACAGGCACGTGGGGCGACTTGGTAGAAAGTCTTTTCAAACGTCAGCTCGGCATCAAGGACAGCGGAAAAATCCTTCCCGGCCACGGCGGCATCCTCGATCGTTTCGACTCGTCGCTCCTGGCTATTCCCTCTGCCGTACTCTACCTGTATACGATTTCCGCCTTCTGATTTTCGGCGCGGCAACGCCACCATACGACAAGCGGGCATAGTGTGCTTCTCTGCATACTATGCCCGTTTGCTATATCCGTTGAAAATCAGAGCGTACATTTATGCGATGAGTGAACGTACGTCATGAGGGTGAGTGAACGTACGTCTATAAGTAGAGTGGACGTACGTCATTAAAGAGGGTGGAC
>CAVLCM010000148.1:0-5945 GCA_963661625.1 bacterium | reverse complement strand
AATCAACGAGTTACGTATTACTCGAAGAAGGCTTCATCTAACGACGTACGTTCACCCTCTTTAATGACGTACGTCCACTCTACTTATAGACGTACGTTCACTCGAGTTATAGACGTACGTTCACTCACCCTCATGACGTACGTTCACTCATCGCATAAATGTACGCTCTGATTTTCAACGGATTTAGTACTTCATATAATCGGGCAGAGGCTCTTGCTTAGCCTTTTCGTATTCCTCGGGCAGGAGTTTCTGCACGAGCGGCAGTACGTAGCGGTGCATTGCCTTCTCATTGAGGCGATGTTCGGCCTCGATGCGCTCGGCGTGGGCGTAGTATTTGGTGAATGTGTTGTAAGCGTTCACGGGATTGACGCTGGTGTCGTGAATACCGAACAGGCCGTAGCACAGTTCCCTGTCGGTGGCATCGATTCCCTCAAATTGTTTGCGCTCCATCTGGTTGAAGTGTTTGAGGGTGTCGGCCGTTACGCGGAACGTCTTGGCATTGTCTTTTCGGCCGTTGAGCCACTGGTGTTCGCCTGTGCGGAGCGTTTTGCTCATGGTCGACATGCGGAAGGCCGGGTTGAAGCAGATGCGCAAATGGCCGTGCATCTGCTGGGCGTACATTCCGCCCATACTCGTGCCGATGATGATGTCGGGCTGCTCTGTCTCCACAAAGTCGCAAAGGAAAGGCAGGGCCTCCTCAGGGTCTACGGGAATGTCGGGAGCAACTACTTCGGCCGAGGGGAGCGCCTTGCGCAGGTTTTGCACCGTCCCCGATGCGCCCGACGAGGCAAAGCCGTGGAAATAGACAATCTTCATTTGCTTTCTCCTATATATTATATGTGTATGCCGCTTAGTCGTTGACGAGGGGCAGCGTGGCGTAGTCGCGGCTGTAGCGCAGCATCTGCGCGTCGTAGCTCTCGGTATAGTCAATCGTCACGTCGGTGATGTTGCCCTCAGCGTCGCACACGGCGTGGTATACGGGATTGATGAAACCCTTGTAGGGCGAAAGGTGCAGCTTCTCGTAACGGGCGAGGATTTCCTTGTGGAGCGCAGGGTCGATCTTCACGCCGTAGTCCTCCACGAGTTGGCGTGCGCCTTCGTAGTCGCCCTCGCTCTTGATGCGCTGCACCTCGGCGAGGAGACGACCAAACAGGTTGCGAAGCTTGGCATAGTCGTTGATGCGCACGTATGTCTTGCCCTGCTTCTTCACCAGTTCAACCACTTTGTCGGCCTTGCCCTGCTCGTAGGCCCAACGGGCTATGAGGGCGCGGTTGCGCATGTGTGCCTCCTCAATTTGGTTGCCGGGCTTGATGCGCACGAGCTGCGTCATCAGGCCGTTCATCATGTACGTGTAGTATTGGCTCTTATAGGCTTCAAGGTTCGGGGTCAGACCGAGGTCGACGAGCTTTTGGTCGGCCACATAGTAGAGGCCGAACAGGTCGGCGCGGGCCTCCTCAATGGTTGAGCCGTACGCTTTGAGCGAGTCGGGGTCGGTGCCGGGAAGGAGTTTACCGCTGCCGTGGCCCAGACACTCGTGCAAGTCGGTGTGCAGGTCGTCGCAAGCGTCGCCGTAGGTGTCGATAAGCTTGCGCGTGGCCTCGTCAATCACAAACTCTTTGTCCATGCCGCTGCCGTGGGCCGCTTTGTTGTAAGCGTCGGTCAGGTTGCCGATGGTCACGCTCTTGGAGCCGTACTCGCGGCGCACCCAGTCGGAGTTGGGGAGGTTGATGCCGATGGCCGTGGACGGATAGAGGTCGCCGCCGAGGATGGCTGCCGTAATGACTTTTGCCGAAACGCCCTTCACCTTCTCTTTCTTGAACTCGGCGGCTACGGGCGAATGGTCCTCAAACCATTGCGCATTGTCGGAGAGTTTGCGCGTGCGCTCGGTGGCTGCAAGGTCCTTGAAGTTTACGATGGCCTCCCACGAGGCTTTCAGGCCGAGCGGATCGCCGTATGATTCGGTAAAATAGTTGGTGAAGTCAACGAGGCTCTCGGTGTCTTTGAGCCAGTGGATGGAATAGTCGTCGAAGGTGCGGAGGTCGCCCGTGCGGTACGTTTCCACGAGCAGGTCTATCACCTTTTGCTGCGCCGGGGTGTCGGCATAGGGGCGCGCTTTGAGCAGGTTGTCGACAATGCGCTCAATGGCCTGCGTGTACATGCCGCCCACGCGCCACACACGCTCGGTGAGCTGTCCGTAGTCGTCGCGCTGCAAACGGCTGTTCATGCCGCTCATCACGGGACGTGGGTCGGCTGCGGCCTTGCGCTGCGTGTAGAAGGTCTCGGCCTCCTCCTGCGTAATGCCGGGAGCGTAGTAGTTGCAGGCGGATGTCTGGATGAGGTCGTCGCCGTCCTTTTGGTTCACACGCATAGGCATCACCGCAGGGTCGAACATCACGGGGAAGAGTTCATCGCACATGTCGTCGACGCTCTGTCCGCCCATGAGCGGCAGCTTTTCGGCAGGGAGTTGCTTCAATGCCGCGCGGAGGTCGCTCTGCGAGAACTCGGGCGCAAACTTTTCGCAGCCGTAGTGATGGTGTATGCCCGAGGAGAACCAAACCCTTTTGAGGTAAACGGCAAGTGCCTGGAAGAACTTGCCCTTGCGGTCGCCCTCGTAACCGGTGTACACAGCTTCGAGCAGCGCACGTATACGCAGGTTGTAACGCCCGTTCTGGTCGAACAGTATGTCGCGCCCTTCGAGGGCGGCTTCCTGCAAGTAATAAATAAATGTCTTTTCCTTGAGCGTGAGTTTGTCGAAGCCCTCCACCTTGTAGCGGAGCATTTGTATGTCGGCAAACTTCTCGTCGGTATACTTAAACGTGTCGGCAGCGGTCTGCGCGCCGGCGGCGGTGGCAGTCATGGCCATGGTCAGAAAGAGTGTTTTCATGCAAGAGTTTGTGTGTACGGAGCCGGGGATAAGGGCGGAGTTTATTCCTCCGCAGTCACCTCGCCGTTGTTGATGATGTAAACGTCCTCGTCGGCGGTTTTCATGTAGAGGTTTACGCGGGCCACGCGCTCTATGGCCTCGGGGTCGTTGTCGAGTTCGTTGAGTTCGTGCGTGTCGGCGGCATAGCGTTCCTCGTACTTCTTTATCTCGGTGCGCAAATCGTCGTTTTGGCTCTGTATTTCGTAGCGGTGCCAAAAGCTGTTGGGGTCGAGAAACCCTACAACCACGATGAAGAATACGATTACCCACAGGTAGCGATGGCGCACAATGCTCCGTCCGATATAGTGTATTGCTTTTCCCATTTATGTTGGCGAGGATTGTTTTCTTCCCTCTCGTGCAAAGGTAGTCCTTTTTGTGTCGTTTTGCCCTTTGGAGCAGGGCGAAATGCGCAAAGGGCGTTCGGGGCGAAACGCCGAGAGAGCCTTGCAGCGTCCGTGGCCGGACGGGCTGCAAGGCTCTCTCGCTGTGCGTTGTGGCGCATTAGTATACCAACCGCACGTTGTCTACCCAGAGCGTGTTGCCCACGGTGCCGACGTAGGCACCGCCGTGGCTCGAGTCGAATTGCAGAACGAGGTGTGTCGGCGTTTCGTTGGCCGAGGCCCATCCCACTTCCTTCACAGCTACCATCTTGCCCTTGGAGTTGCGGGCGTATTTTGTGAGGTCGCCCGAAGTGAGGGCCCAGGCTGAGGAGTAGAACTTCTTGCCGCGGATGTCGCCGTACTCAATGTTGAACATTTGGTTGTTCTTCCAGTCGGAACTGCTGCTGAAACGGTGGATCATCGTACCGACGCGCTTGGCATAGATATTGCCCTTGGCATCTTCCCAACGCTTTTGCAGGTAGAGGATGCAGTCGGCCATGTCCTGACCGGCAACCGTCGAGCCCTTGGCAATACCGTTCTGGCGAATGCGGTTACCCTTGACGATGTGGGTCTTGTAGTCGAACATGATGGCTTTGGGACGCTTCGTGAATTTCAGTCCGGCGTTGAGCTTGGCCATAGGGTTCTTGGTGTCGGTGATGGGCTGGATGGTGTTGCCCAGAAAGATGGAGCCAGCAGCCAGAACCTTGATGTTGATGATGCCCAACACCTTTGCCTCAACAATGTGTGTGTAGAGCTTCACGCACGAACCGTGGCCGGGGTGCGTGTCGCGGTATACGCTGGTGTTAGTCTTCGTTATGCCGCTCACCTTAGCCCATACGTTCGACGAACCCCAGGGCTGCCCGATGTGCATAAGCGTCACGGTGTTGCCGCCAAGGATAGCGCTCTCCTTAATGGTCTGCGAGCTCCACTGCTCAAAGTTGCCTTTGGGAATGTACTGCGTCTTGACGTCGCCGTCCTCCGTCTGGTCTTGCTGGTTAATGTATTCGATGGAATAGGGAATGGCTCTTGCCGAACCGATGCCGAGCGCAACCAATGCGCCCAACGCGATAGTGCGTAAATTCATGATGCGGTGTATGCTTGCCCGGGCTTTGTGCGCGCCTCGTTGGGTCGCTGCCGGGCTGATGTGTGAGTTTGTAGTTTGCGTATTGTCGTTCCGCAGTGGGTCAGAAGGCTTCGTTGATGTTGAAGATGAAGCCGCCACCCTTGCGGGTAAATCCGTAGTCGATGCGTATGTTGATGCGCTTCTTGAACTCCCAGCGGTAACCCACGCCTGCGTTGGGCAAGGTGTGCTGCCATTTCAGCTGTTCGAAGCTTGGGAACGCGTTGGCCGCTGCCACCCAGGCCACCACGCCGTGCCGTCCCTTGATGTGCTGGCGCAGTTCAATCTGCGCCTCGGTTAGGTTTTGATCGCGGTAGCGTCCGTCGTAGTAGCCGCGCATGCGGTCGTTCGTGCCAAGTTCGGCAAGGAAAGCCCATGGGGTGTGTCCGTAATTGAACATGCCGTGCAGCTCGCCGGCCAGCACCGCGCCTTTCCACAATTTGCCGTAGGCGGAAAAAGTCACCTCGGTCGACGAAAAGTTTGTGGCCTTGTTGCCCATGAAGCGCGGCGTGAAGGTTTGGTCGACCTGCACAAAGATGCCGCGACTGGCGTTGAGCATAAAGTCGCGCGAGTCGTACGTGAAACTAACGCCGGCCGTGTAGGCGCGCACCGTGCCGCTCTGTCCCTGCCACAGGTATCGTTTTTCCTCGCTTATGTCCTTAGCCTGCACCACGCGGTAGTTCACCAATGGCCCCAAGTAGGTATTGGGGGCAAGGCGAAACATAAAGCGCGCCATGGCGTTGATGCGGTTGCGACGGTAGGCGGTTTCGTTGGCATCGTTGTCGGCGTTGTCATACCCTATGCCCCAAAAACTCGTACTGAACGTAGACAGGTTGACCTTGTAGTCGAGCTGATAGCGTTGTCGGGGAAAGATGTGTGTGCCGCGCAGACCTACGAGGAAGAAGCCAGCCGTCGTCATGTTGCTGTACACAGCGGCGTTCGACCGTGGCAGTGTGGGGTCGTTGCGGTCGGCTGAGTAGGTGGCCGTGCCGAGCAGTCCCAAGCCCAAGCCTGTTGTGCTTGAATAGTTGGGGCCTGGCATAAACCCGAAGTCTATCTTCTTGTGCGAGTCGGTTTTATTGGAGTTTTTGAAGTAACCGATGACGCGCTGCACAAAGCCTCGTCGCTTCGCCGTGCTGTCGAGGGCCGCGCTGTCGGGCAACTCTGAGAACCTCTGTGCCAGTGTGTCGGCCGTAGCCACCAAGGCGGTGTCGCCCGCTGCCGGACTTTGTGCCAGGGCCGCGCCGGGAAGGGTTGTCCCCCATGCGCCGAAGGCGAGGGCAAGCAGCAAATTGTGACGGACTTTGTTCATTTCGGCTGCAAAAGTAAGGTTTTCAGGCCATAAACCGTTTAATACACAACACTAATTGGCTCAACGGAGTTTCCACACGCGCCTTTTTGCCCAAAATGAGTATGCCACTTGTCAAAACGGCGACGTTGCAATCCGGCCTTGCTCCTATTATATATTATTGCTGTCCGCTAAAACTGAAAAACGCAAAAATCCCCTGCCCGAAGCCCTGTA
>CAVLCM010000147.1:0-6112 GCA_963661625.1 bacterium | reverse complement strand
TACGTTCACTCACCCTCATGACGTACGTTCACTCATCGCATAAATGTACGCTCTCTCTCAGCCTCTTGGAGCATTTCGCCCAGTCTTTTTCGGGCTCTTCAAGGAAAGCATGGCTGTACACGTAATACATGAGCATAAAAGGACCCACAGCCATAGAATGAGTTGCCTAAGCCAATAAAAACGGCGCACATTCCTTGCGGAACGTGCGCCTGTATTTTTGAAAACCTCTGCCTTGCGTCTTAGCGCAGGAGCATTAGCGGTTTCAAGTTCTTGAAGATAACGGAAGAGTTAGTTCTTGAAGAAGTCCTTAACTGCTTCGTTGGGAACCATTTGCTCATCGAAGATGTAAGCACCCGTCTTGGGGCTCTTAACCATCTTGATAACCTTGGTGTATGAACGTCCGTCGGTCTTACCTTCCTGGAGCGTTGCGACTGTTTTCTTTGCCATGGTTTACTGTGGTTTTATTTGATTTCCTTGTGGATGGTCATTCTGCGGAGGATGGGGTTGTATTTCTTCAACTCCAGACGCTCGGGGGTGTTCTTGCGGTTCTTCGTGGTGATATAACGCGAAGTTCCGGGGAGTCCGCTTTCCTTCATTTCAGTGCATTCGAGGATTACCTGAACGCGGTTGCCTTTAGCTTTCTTTCCAGCCATTGTTTTCTACGTTTTAGCCGATTACCTTAATATTTTTCCAATCGCAATATCCCTTGGCTACTGCGCTGCACAGCGCGGCGTCCAAGCCGACTTTGTTGATAAGACGCAAGCCAGCTGCGCTGATGCGGAGGCTGATCCAGCAGTCCTGTTCAACATAGTAGAACTTCTTAGTGAACAAGTTTACGTCAAACGAGCGCTTTGTGCGACGCTTCGAGTGAGAAACGTTGTTGCCAACCATGGCTTTCTTTCCTGTAATTTGACAAATCTTAGACATTGCTTTCGCTTTGTTTCTTTTTGAGTATAGGATGGTAGCGGCGTTTGTGCAGTCCCTTGCCGGGTTTCAGGCTTTGTTGTTGCGTAATCTTGGGGTGGTTTCCTTAAATTGACCGGTGTTGCATCATGAAAGGGAACGTGCTGCCACTTACGAGGTGCAAAAGTATAGATTTTCCTTCTTCTGGCAAAGGGTTTGTGCTCTTTTCCAATGATTTCGCCGAAAAAAGCTGTCAGTTGGGGCGAGTGGGGCGGTGTGGCTAAATGTTTTCGAGCCGGTGGATGAAGATGTTTCCGCGTGAGAAGCGGAGCGCGCCTAAGTCAGTCAGTTCGCCGAGCATCTGCGACACGCGAAGGCGGGTTGCGCCGAGTTCGTCGGCAAGGTCGGTCATCTTTATGCGGAGGAACTTTTCGCCGATAAGCTTTACGCTGCGTTGTTGCAGAAAGAGACGGAAACGTGCGCGCAGGTCGCTCGGCTGTTTTGCCCAAAGCCACCGCCGCATATTTTGCGCCTGCGTGCTAAGCTGGTTGTAGTAGTTTATCTGGAATGTGGGGTAACGGCTCAGCAACGTGCGGACGCTCTGTTTGTCAATGCGGACCATCTGCACGCTCGTCAAGGCACGGAGCGTATGCGTGTAGCGGTTGTGGAGGCCGAAGAGCGTTTCGAGTTCTACGACGAACGGGGCATGCAGACGCTCCCTATATAAATAGGTGTGTTCAGGGCTTTCCATTTCTATCTCCACTTCACCCTCCAACACCAGACAGAGATGTTCCACCTCCGTGTCGCACTCTATCATCACGGCGCGCGGCTTGAACGTGTGGAAGTCGAGGGGGGTATGCTCCACGATGTCGAGAAAGTCGAGCCGGCTAAAGCCCTGAAAGAGCGACACCTTGAGGAGTTTGCCCGAGAAAGTATTCACCATGGCCATTGCGTCAGAGCCTTGTTACTTCCGGTTAGTAAACGTTTTGAGCCGTCCTTTTTCGTCGGCGTAGATGAGGAAGGCTTGGAGTTCCTTGTGCTTGGCGAGCAACTGCTTAGCCTTTTCAAGCCCCATCACCATAAACGCTGTGGCGTAGGCGTCGGCCGTGGCGCAATCGGGCGCAATGACTGTGGCCGAGAGCAGCGAGTGCTGCACGGGCTCCCCGGTGCGTGGGTCGATGGTGTGGGCGTATTTCCGTCCGTTGTGTTCGTAGAAGTTATGGTAGTTTCCGCTTGTGGCGAGGGCGGCGTTTTCAAGGCTCAGAACCGTTTGTAGTTCGCCAGCGTTGGCCGAACCGTCTTCCACGGGCTTGCTCACGCCAATCTGCCAAGGTTTGCCTTCGGGGTTGCGCCCCTTCGTAACCACCTCGCCGCCTATTTCTACCATAAAGTTGCGCACGCCGTGTTCCGTCAGCACCTTTGCCGCACGGTCCACGCCGTAACCTTTGGCTATCGCTCCGCAGTCGACCATCACCCGGCTGTCGTCGCGGCGGAGCAGGCTGTCGGCGGTAAGTTGTATGTGGCGATAACCCACAAACTGGCGCAGGGAGTCCACCTCGCGCTGCGTGGGGAACTGTCCGTGCTTAAAGCCGAAACCCCATGCGTTGACAAGGGGCATCACCGTCACGTCGAACGCACCGTCGGTAGCCTCGCTCACGCCGTGCGCCTTTTGCATTACCTCGTAGAGCATGGCGTCTGTTCGTTCCGACCGTCCGGCGTTGATGGCCGAGAGGGTGCTTTGCTGGTTGAACACGGACATACTTGCGTCCACGCGGCGAAGTTCGGCGAGCAAGGCACTGTCAAGCTCTTCCGTGCTTTCGTATTTAATATGGTAGGTAGTGCCGAATATAGTACCTTCGGCTGTGCGGAGCGTTGCCGTGCCTCGGCCGCGCACAATCCAAATTGTAGCTATTATAAGGAACAGGAGGAACACGCCCCCCGCGATGCGTTTTTTCTTCATATGTCGAATATCACGTTAAACGTGCCGCCAAGCACGTGTCCGTCGTTCTTGCCGTAGCCCGGCACGTACCACGAATTGTCCACTGCGGTACGTTTGTTGTAAAGTCTCACTTTGTAGCGGAACGTCCATCCCAGGTGGAGTATGCCCCACACCTTTGCTTCGAGGCCAAACACGCCCTCCACCCAATGGTTTGTGCCGCGCACGCCTGTATAGGCGAAAGGAATGCTCGTGCCGTAGATGTCGTCGGCAATGTTGGGGCCGTCAATGTCGAACTTGTAGGTGGAGAAACCGTAGCGTACGCCCACGAGGATGCGTCCCAACGCCCGCGGATTTTTGGCCACGTTGTAGTCGAGACCGATACGGTAGTAGGGCGAATGCACGCGGTAGTGCAGGCTGGTAGTCTCATTGGTGTGGTTGCTCACGCCCATGCCCACCTCGACGGTGGGGAAAAAGCGTCCCTTCATGTTGACCCTCGCTGCCGCCTCGTATTGCCCGTAGGGGGTACACGTGGCCAGCACCAATCCGCAAAGGTCGGCCGAAACGCTCACGCCGGCCAGCAGCGGCAGGGGCTTTTGTGCTGCAAGGGCAGCGGCCGCCTCTTCGGGCGAATTGTACTGCACGCCTTTCACCCTTGTGTTGCTGCCGGGTTGCGCCGGGGCTTTGTCTGTCCGCACCGTGTCGGCCACGAGCCGGGGCGTTTGCGCCCGGGCGGTCACGACTGCTAAGCTAAGGACGAGCAGTAGTACGAAGGAATATGCGGATGTTTTCAACGTCATCGTAGTTTACTGTGGAACGCACGAGCGACACGCTGTCGACGGTGAGGGGCATCTCCGTCACGTCGTGGCTCGTAGCCCTTACGGAGGTGATGGTGTGGAACACCGATGCGGGGCAGTCGAGCGACTCGAAGTGGGGCTGGAGCGTATGGTCAATGAACAGCGTGTCCACCGCCTCTTGTCCGTCCTCGTTGGCAAAGTGGAGGAGCAAGGTGTCGCGCTCACCGCCCTCTTTGAGCGGCAGGAGGAACTCGCTCACGCCGCTCGCCTTGTTGAGCAATACCGTGTCGAGCCCGGCGGGCGTAACGGTGAGTTCGTCCGTCAGCGTGTACGAGCTTTTGGTGTCGGCTGAATAGAGGTTACACTGCATACGCACCACGTTGTCGAGCGGACAATCTATGTTGGAACAGGCCGCCGCCAACAAGGTGGCTACGAGGACGAGCCCGAGCCAGGCAGTCCTTGCCGCGCGTGGGTTGTGCTTATAATAAGGAATGCGCACTGCGTTTTAGGGTGTTAGGGCGAAACGTTGCCGACAGGTGCCGGCCGTATGTTTCAGATTTCCTTTTCTATTTGGTAGTCGTTGCGTCCTGCTGCGTTGCGGCTTATCAGTTCGCCGAGGAAACCGGCCACAAACAGCTGCGTGCCGAGCATCATCATCGTCAGGGCGATGTAGAAGTAGGGATTGTCCGTTACGAGCGGAGCCGGAACACCAGTGTAGAGGTGCACGAGTTTCACCGCACCCACCACCACGCACGCCACGAAACCGAGGAAGAACATGATGGAGCCAAGGAAGCCGAACACGTGCATCGGTTTCAGGCCGAAGCTGTTGAGGAACCACAGCGAGAGCAGGTCGAGGTAGCCGTTGACGAAGCGGTTGAGGCCGCCAAACTTCGTCTTGCCAAACTTCCGGGCCTGGTGGTGAACCACCTTCTCGCCGATGCGGGCAAAGCCGGCGTTTTTGGCAAGGTAAGGGATGTAGCGGTGCATTTCGCCGTACACCTCAATGTTCTTCACCACCTCGTTGCGGTAGGCTTTCAGTCCGCAGTTGAAGTCGTGCAGGTTGTGTATGCCGCTCACCTTGCGGGCCGTGGCGTTGAAGAGCTTTGTGGGAATGGTTTTCGACAGGGGGTCGTAGCGCTTCTGCTTATAACCCGACACGAGGTCGTAGCCGTCCTCCGTAATCATGCGGTAGAGTTCGGGTATCTCGTCGGGCGAGTCTTGCAAGTCGGCATCCATCGTAATCACCACGCGCCCCTGAGCCAAGCGGAAGCCGCAGAAGAGGGCAGGGCTTTTGCCGTAGTTGCGGCGGAACTTTATGCCGTGAACGTGAGGATCGTCGGCGGCAAACTTCTCTATCACGTCCCACGATGTGTCCGTGCTGCCGTCGTTGACGAATATCACCTCAAACGTGAAGTGATGTTCGTCCATCACGCGCTTAATCCAAGCGTAGAGTTCGGGCAGGCTCTCGGCCTCGTTGTAGAGGGGAACCACCACCGATATGTCGTATTTGTAATCCATACTCCTTTATATAACGTGTATTTGTTCTTATTCGTTGGTTGTGAAGCCCTTTCCGCCGCGGCGGCACACCAGGCCAATCACGGCTGCAATCATCGGGCCGAAAACCAGGGCGCAATAGAGCGACATGGCTGCGTACGTAGCCGCTCCTATGGCGCGGAGAGCGTCGGCAAGTCCCTGCACGCCCTCGCCGCCCGTCATTCGCATGATTTCAGAGTTCATGCCCGACTGTTGCAAGTACGCTTTCATCTCGGGCGTGTCGATAGATCGGGCGTAGTCGGCGAAGATAGCCCCGTTGTCGAAGTATTGCAGGTAGACAAACGTGACGAGTGCCACCCACACCGAGGCGTAGAAGCCCGTGAAGAGCGAGTGGAGAAAGCCGCTGAGAAACGTGAAGCGGCCGTCCTGTCCCGCCTGTTGGTTGCGGAAGCGAATAGTCTGCCAGCAGGCCAGCACGGGGCTGCCGATAAGCATCACAAAGAAGAGCGTGGAAAAGAACGGCACGGTAAACGACCACTTGAACACTGCGAGCGAAAGCACGCCAAACAGTCCGAGCGTCACGCCGCACTGCATGGCACTGGCGTTGAGCTCTTTCACCATTGAGTTGTTTTGCATGAGTCAGGGCATTATCAAAAACCTTGCAAACTTACAAAAAAACGCACATTTCCACGGACTTTGCTGCCGCAATGGCCTTTGCCAACTGTTTTTAGGGTTATGAAGAGTGGTACGCTTCGAAGGAAAACGCTCTGCTTGGTGCAATTTTTTGCGCATAGGGGTGCAAAATTTTGCGCCCCTATGCGCAAAAAATTGCACCAGCGGCGAGAGAAACCTAAGCAATGCATTGGGCTTGTTTTATCGGACAGAAATAAAAATATTGCTGTCCGCTAAAACCGAAAAACGCAAAATTCCCCTGCCCGAAGCCCTGTAAAATGGGACTTCGGGCTTGCTGTTTTCAAAAACA
>CAVLCM010000146.1:0-6124 GCA_963661625.1 bacterium | reverse complement strand
CGTCTATAAGTCGAGTGGACGTACGTCATTAAAGAGGGTGGACGTACGTCGTTAGATGAAGCCTTCTTCGAGTAATACGTAACTCGTTGATTTTCAATATGCGCCATTTGGTGGTGCAAAAAAGTGATGAAGTCAGGACGGACCTGCTAAGTTGGTGCTATTTTGTTGTGCGAATTGCTGCAAACGCAACAATTCGCACAACTATTTTTACAATCTTGCTTGATTTTCAAGGGCTGTTTTTACCTTTGTGCATCAAGGCATAAGATTATTACCTCAGACACGGACAGCCGCGATGTGATAATCAAGGGAATTGAGCAAAGCTATTACTATGAGGGATATGAGAAGTAAAAGACCTTCATAGACTCTAAAATCCTCCCACTCCCGCTTATTTATCAACAAAAGATCAACAACCAATAACAATATATGGACCAAAAACATCATTACGCTGGCCTGACCGATGCCCAGGTGCTTGAAAGCCGCGAAAAGCACGGTGCCAACATCCTGACCCCTCCCGCGGTGGGCTCTGTATGGGGCAAGATTAAGGACTGCATGCACTTCTGGCTGCTGAGGCTCGACCTTGCCATCTTCATTGCTGCGGCCATAGCGGCCTTTGTCGTGCAGCACGACGGCATGTGGATTGCCCCAGTCCTGTCATTTGTCTTGTTTGCCCTCACCTATACGGTGGCTTACCTTGGAGGCAAATGGAACGAAGAAGAGAAGTCGTTCACCATCGACTCGCTGTTCACCATCCTTCTTTTCGCCTTAATCCTTTCGGGTGGCATCGCGTTCTACAACGGTGTCTTTGGCGGCGTAAAAGGTTGGGAACCCTACCTCGAACTTGTCGGCATCGCCGTGGCCGTGCTGCTGGCGACAGTCGTGGCGCACATCCTTGAAGCGCAGAACGAAAAGACTTTCAAAAGTCTGAACGAAGTCAACGACGACACGCTCGTAAAGGCCGTACGCAACAACAACGTTTGCCATGTGCCGCGCAAGGACATCGTGGTGGGCGACATCATTCTGCTCGAAGCTGGCGAGGAAGTGCCGGCCGATGCCGAGGTGCTCAGCTGCATGAACCTCACGATGAACGAATCCTCGCTCACGGGCGAACCGCAATGCACCAAGACCACCGACCCTGCACAGTTTGACCCGGATGCCACCTATCCTTCCAACCACGTGATGAAGGGTTGCACCGTTATGGAAGGCGATTGCGTGGCCCGCGTGTTTGCCGTGGGCGATGCTACGGCCTGCGGCAAGGTGTTCGAGGCAGCACAGGTGAAGGACGGCGAGTCTACACCGCTCAGCGAAAAACTCAACGAACTTGCAGAACTTATCACAAAGATGAGCTACGGTGTTGCCATCCTGATTGTTGTCGGCCGTCTGGTACGCCATGCCGTCCTCTTGCCCAACCCCAATTATGGTGCTTTGTGTGGCTGCTTAGGAGTTTCGCTCGTGCTGGCCGGCATCATCTACTTCGTTCTCGACAAAAAGAAGAACGCTGGTAATAAGAAGAGCGTGGACCTTTGGCAGATGCTCGCTTTCATGATATTGCCCATTATCGGCATCGTTGCCTACTTCGCCGGAGTTGCAGCTGAGGCAACCAACTGGCCTGAGCTCATGCAGTATGCGCTCGACACCGTCATGATAGCCGTCACGCTTATCGTGGTAGCTGTGCCCGAGGGACTTCCGATGGCAGTAACGCTGAGCTTGGCTTTCAGCATGAAGCGGCTGATGAAACAGAACACCCTGCCCCGCACCATGCACGCTTGCGAAACGATGGGCGCAGTGTCCGTAATCTGCTCCGACAAGACCGGCACGCTGACGCAGAACCAAATGGCTGTTGTTGACACGGCTTTCGCTGGACTTGAAAACCAAAAGCTCGGCGACGACAAGACATCCCAACTCTTGAAGGAGTGCATCGCCGCCAACACCACTGCCAACCTCGACTTCTCCGACAGCCAGTCTGGCGGAAAGGTCAAGACAATAGGCAACCCCACCGAGGGTGCGCTGCTCCTGTGGCTCAACGCGCAGGGCGTAAACTACCTCGACCAGAGAGAGGCCCTTGACGTGGCAGGCCGCATCCAGTTTACCACAGAACTTAAATACATGGCGACCATCGTCAAGTCCGCCGTTGTTGGAAAGCCGGTTGTCTACGTCAAGGGCGCGCCCGACATACTTATGGGCATATGCTCGCTCACTGACGGCGAGAAGAAGGCGTACAACGACAAGCTCGCCGAATATCAGAGCCACGCCAATCGCACGCTCGCCTTTGCCTACAAGGAACTTGACACAGTGGACGGTGCATTCAAGGACGGCAAACTGGCCGTTGATGGCCTCACCATGATGGGCATCGTAGGCATAGAAGACCCTGTGCGCGCAGACGTTCCTGCCGCTATTTCCGATTGTCTCAACGCCGGCATTCAGGTGAAGATCGTGACGGGCGACGCTCCCGGCACCGCCAAGGAGATAGGCCGCCAGCTCGGCTTGTGGCGAGAAACCGACACCGATGAGAACCTCCTCATCGGAACGGAACTCGCTGCCATGAGTGACGAGGAACTCAAAGAACGCTTGCCCAAGGTGAAGATTATCTCCCGCGCACGTCCCAACGACAAGGACCGTGCCGTGCGCACCCTGAAAGGACTTGGTTTCGTGGTGGCTGTGACGGGCGATGGCACCAACGACGCACCGGCCCTCAACGCAGCCAACGTCGGTCTCTCCATGGGCGACGGCACAGCCGTGGCGAAGGAAGCCAGCGACATGACCATTATCGATAGCTCGTTTGCCACCATTGCCAATGCCGTAATGTGGGGACGCTCATTGTACAAGAACATCAAGCGGTTCATCCTGTTCCAGTTGACAGTGAACGTAGCTGCCTGCCTTATTGTGGCTATCGGCGCGTTCATCGGCGAAGAATCTCCGCTCACTGTGACGCAAATGCTTTGGGTGAACCTCATTATGGACACCTTTGCTGCCTTGGCTTTGGCCTCTCTGCCCCCGACAAAGACTGTGATGGCGGAGAAACCGCGTTCGGTCAACGAGCGTATTCTCAAAGGCATGGGTACGGGCATACTCTGCGTGGGCGGCATCTTTACGGTGATATTGCTTGGCCTCTGCATCTACTTCCAACACACCGAGATCAACTGCCTCACAGACATCTTCGACGGCACTGCCGTATGGGGGCCGAACACAGGCTTCAACGAGTACGAGCTTGGCTTGTTCTTCACCATCTTCGTGATGTTGCAGTTCTGGAACCTTTTCAACGCCAAGGCGTTTATGACATCCGACTCGGCTTTCAAGGGCATCTCGTGGAAGAATACCAAGTGGTTCATCGTCATTGCGCTTGTCATCTTTGTGGGTCAGGTGCTTATGACGGAATGCCCCGGCTTGCAGGAAATGTTCAACGTGGCCGAAGGCGGCGTGAAGTTTATCGACTGGGTAATCATCACCGTCGCTACATCATTTGTCCTTTGGATAGGTGAGGCTCTGAGATTGCTCAAGAAGTAACGAGCATAAACACCCAGCCCTAATCAAAAAAATGGTTGGTTCGAGAGGCGTTAAAAACGCTTAGGACAACATTGACCCGCAGCAAGCATTAACGACAGATTAATGACGGATTAACGGCGATTAATGTTCAAAACTCATGGTTTAGGCTCAAATAGGAAATGGGAAGGCCCCCCGTTTCTTATTTGGGCCTAAGCGTTTCTCTTTCCCGTTCGTCGTCAAGACGCGAGCAAACCTCGGCAAAAGCACAAAAAGAAAAGGTAACGGGCTATTTCCACAAAGTTTTTTTAATTTTGCCTTGCAATCCGGGCTGAGCCGCAGAGGCAGCGAAAGTGCCCCGTAAAATGCAGGAAACACAAACCCAAATGAAGAAAATCACACTGTTTTTGGCTCTCATGCTCGGTATGGCATGTGGCACAGCTCAGGCGCAGTCGTTCAGCTACGGCATCGTGGGCGGCCTGAACCTTACAAAGCTTAAATATTCTGGCTCGGCCAAGGAAAACTTCTCCTCCGACAACCGCGCAGGTTGGTACATCGGTCCTAAGGTGGAGTTCAACACGGCTTTGGGCATCGGCATTGACGCAGCTCTCGAATTCTCGCAGCGCAGCCTCAATATCACCAGCGAAGACCTCAGCGCGGAAAATACCGTGCACGGCGTAGTGTCCAACCAGTCTGTTACGGAGAAGTACCGCACCATCGAAATCCCCATCAACATCCGCTACAACATCGGTCTTGGCAGCAAGGCCGGCGTATACGTAAGCACGGGCCCGCAGTTTGGCTTCGCCCTGCAAAACATGAAGTGGAAGAACCTCGGTTCCGGCACGAACTTCAGCAAGGAAAACATGAACACCACGTGGAATATTGGCGCAGGCGTTCGTCTTCTCGGCCACCTCGAAGTGGGCGTGGGCTACAACTTCGCCCTCGGCAAGGCTGGCAAGGCTATCATCGGCGACAATTACAATGGTACGAGCCAGGACTACGAGTTGAAGTACAAGACCAACACTTTCCAGGTGCAAGTGGCCTACTTATTCTAAGCACATCCCAATACATATACTTATATGATCAGATTAAACTGCTTTTTCCAGGCCAACGAGGGCAAGTATGCTGAGGCTCTCGAAGCCGCCATCGCACTGACTGCTGCCTCACGCAGCGATGAGGGCAACATTGCCTACGATGCGTTCGAGAGCGCCACGCGCAGCGACGTGTTCATGATTTGCGAAACGTGGCAGGACGAGGCTTCGCTCCAGAAGCACATGGCCGCTCCCCACTTCAAGCAGTACGTAGGCGTTATTGAGGCTTGCGGCACGCTCAAACTCGAACAATTCACCTTCGAGGGGAAGTAAGCGCGACCCTTTCAGAGTACAACGAAACACATACACACAATTTTATAGCAAAACTATTGTTATGGCATTTTTAACTAACGACAAGCTTGTCATCGTCGGTGCAGGCGGTATGATTGGCTCCAACATGGTACAGAGCGCTCTTATGCTCGGCCTCACTCCCAACATCTGTCTCTACGACATCTACGAACCGGGTGTACACGGCGTGTTCGACGAAATTCAGCAGTGCGCATTCCCCGGCGTAAACGTTACTTACACGGTTGACCCCGCTGAAGCATTCACCGGTGCCAAATATATCATCTCTTCTGGCGGTGCTCCCCGTAAGGACGGCATGACCCGCGAAGACCTCCTCAAGGGCAACTGCAAGATTGCTGCCGAATTTGGCGACAACATCAAGAAGTACTGCCCCGACGTAGAACACGTTGTGGTTATCTTCAACCCTGCCGACGTAACAGCTCTCACGGCTCTCATCCACTCTGGCCTCAAGCCCAACCAGCTCACTTCACTCGCTGCCCTCGACTCTACTCGTTTGCAGCAGGCTCTCGCCCTTGAATTCGGCGTGCAGCAGGACAAGGTGACTGGCGCTCACACTTACGGTGGCCACGGCGAACAGATGGCCGTATTCGCTTCTCAGGTAAAGGTTGACGGCAAGCCCCTCTCTGAAATGGGTCTTTCCGCTGAGCGTTGGGAAGAAATCAAGCACCACACCGTTCAGGGCGGTTCCAACATCATCAAACTTCGCGGCCGCAGCTCTTTCCAGAGCCCTGCCTACAACGCTGTGAAGATGATCGAGGCTGCTATGGGTGGCGAGAAGTTCACTCTTCCCGCAGGTTGCTACGTGAACGACGAAAAGCTCGGCTTCAAGAACGTGATGATGGCTATGCCCACCACAATCGACAAGACTGGCGTTCACTACACTGAACCCACTGGCACTCCCGAAGAACTCGCTTCTCTCGCCAAGAGCTACGAGCACCTTTGCAAGATGCGCGACGAAATCGTAGAACTCGGCATCGTTCCCGCAGTAGAAAAGTGGGGCGAAGACAATGCTAACTTGAAGTAAAAAACTTCTTGGCGCAACGCCTCGCCGTTAAAGTCCGACGGGCAATCGCCTGAAGGCACTGAAAACGGCAGTGCGGCTCACGCGCTGGCAAACAACGAGGAAGTTTCCCCTTGCGGATTATATCCACTGCAAAGGGAAACTTCCTCTTTCTTTTTTCTTTAACCAAAGTCTAAAAGCAGATGCAGATGTGCGCCTCGATTCGCCTTTCGGTGAAGTGGAACATCGG
>CAVLCM010000145.1:0-6177 GCA_963661625.1 bacterium | reverse complement strand
CGGGTTAGGAACCTCCGAAAACTGATTTGGGTGACGCATTGACGAAGTCAAGAAGATTTCCTTTTGCCCGACATCAATGTGGAAGACATACCTCAATGGGACGACAATACTCACTTCTCCCAAATCTCGTTCAAGAATATTGACGTTCATGGTGATCCAAGGTCTTGAGTAAGGCGTGAACGCTAGAATTTGCAAAATCGAAGCTATCTGAGAGCGTGAAGCCTGTGCCGTCGCACCGCTCATCTTTAAAAAACTTGGGCTGATATTCCCTGTAATTCGGAAAAATAGTAACTTTGCAGCCGCTATGCAAAGTGGAAATCCCCTTCATATCAATTTGGCGCGCGTTGCTGAAAAGGGCGGACGCCTTGAAATTGAGCTGGCTGATCGCTTCTTCGCCGACCTGGAGCAGGAAGAAATAAGCGGCGGGGATGTACACGTGAGCGTTGCTGTTCGTTCGTCGGCCGACGCTGTCTATAAGGTGGAGATTGCGGCTAAAGGGTGCGTTACGGTGCCTTGCGACCGCTGTCTCGATCCCTTGCAGCTGGAAGTTGATACCAAAGAACTCGTATACGTCAAGGATGACGAGCCGGGCGAGGGTGATTCGCCTGATATGCTCTACACCGAGACTGACGGCACATGCGACCTTTCGTGGTGTGTGTACGAGATTGTCGAAACGTCGCTGCCCATGCAGCGCACGCACGACGTGGACGACTGCAATAGCGACATGCTCAGCAGAATGGTTGCCGAAGGCGACGAAGACCGCGAGGACGATGACGAACTCGCTTAGCCCGAATGCAAGCTGAAAACATCAGAAAAATCAAACTAAAAATATTTAGAACAAAATGGCACATCCTAAAAGAAGACAGTCTAAGACAAGAACTCTCAAGCGCAGAACCCACGACAAGGCAGTAGCCCCCACATTGGCAGTATGCCCTGAGTGCGGCGGTTGGCACATCTACCACACGGTATGCCCCACTTGCGGTTACTACCGTGGCAAGCTCGCCATTGAGAAAGAAGCGGCTGAATAAATAGCCGGACGTGCTTTCTCCATAAAGCTCAACAAGAAAATAGCAGTTTAAGAGTTATACCGCTCCTCGCCGTTCGCTCGCGCACAAAATTGCGCCTGCCGCGCCTTTCCTGAACAAGGAATTTCCGCCCCTCACACAGGCGAGCGGAAACAGGTGCAGGTAAGAACACCGTTGAGCGTACAACTCTTAAACTTTTTTGTTTCCATAAATCCCCATCCCCTTAATCAGCAACACCGGCGCGGCGCAGCGCACGGGCGGCAAGGCGGCGTACGGCCGTCCCAAGCCGACGGCGCACGGGCGCAAAGGGCCGGCACAGTTCAACATATTCTCCCCATGGAAAAGATCAATGCTGTCATCACAGGCATAGGCGGCTACGTGCCCGAGTACGTACTGAACAACGACGAACTGTCGCGTATGGTTGAAACCAACGACGAGTGGATCATGACTCGCATCGGCATCAAGGAACGCCGCATTCTCAACGAGGAAGGTCTCGGCACGAGCTACATGGCGCGCAAAGCTGTGAAGCAACTCCTCGAAAAGACCGGCACGGACCCTCAGGAGGTAGACTGCGTGATTGTGGCCACCACAACGCCCGACTACCACTTCCCCTCGACTTCGAGCATCGTCATTGGCCGTCTGGGCATGAAGAATGCTTTTGCCATCGACATGCAGGCCGCTTGCTGCGGTTTCCTCTTCGCCATGGACGCGGCAGCCGGCATGATACAGAGCGGCCGCTACAAGAAGATTGTGGTGTGCGGCGCAGACAAGATGTCGTCCATCGTTGACTATACGGACCGTGCCACTTGTCCCATCTTCGGCGACGGTGCGGCTGCGGCTCTCGTAGAACCCTCGGTTGAAGAAGGCCTTGGCTGGCAAGACAGCTACCTCCGCACCGACGGCAAGGGCTTGCCCTTCCTCTGCATGAAGGCCGGCGGTTCGGTGTGCAGCCCCTCGTACTTCACAGTAGACCACCGCATGCACTACCTCCACCAGGAGGGCCGCACGGTGTTCAAGTTCGCCGTGACCAATATGAGCGACGCTTGTGCCAAAATTGCTGAGCGCAACAACCTGACGAAGGACAACATCGCATGGGTAGTTCCCCACCAAGCCAACGTGCGCATCATCGAAGCCGTAGCCAACCGCCTCGAAATGCCCATGGACAAGGTGATGCTCAACATTCAGCGTTACGGCAACACGTCGGCCGGCACACTGCCCCTCGCCCTTTGGGACTACGAGAAGAAGCTCAAGAAGGGCGACAACCTCATCCTCTGCGCTTTCGGTGCAGGTTTCACTTGGGGCGCAGCCTACTTGAAGTGGGGCTACGATGCAAAATAAAGCCGCCAAGACGGGGCGCACGCCCCGGCGGAAATGACAAACTGAGCCGCGAACAGGCGTGTACAACTCTGACGGGCTGCACACGCCTGTTGCGGATATAAGCACCCAGCTATCGGCGCAACGCTGAGAAGGCTGGCAAACACAAACAACGAAGAAATGCACAAGGCAGGATTTGTAAACATTGTGGGCAACCCGAACGTGGGGAAGTCGACGCTCATGAATTTGCTCATGGGCGAGCGCATCTCCATCGCCACGTTCAAGGCACAAACCACCCGTCACCGCATCATGGGCATCATCAATACGGACGATGCGCAAATCGTGTTCTCCGACACGCCGGGCGTATTGAAGCCCAACTATAAGCTGCAAGAGGAAATGCTCGCCTTCTCGGTGAGCGCGTTGCAGGACGCAGACGTGTTGCTCTACGTGACCGACGTGGTGGAAACGCCTGACAAAAACGGCGAGTTCCTTGCGAAGGTGCAGAAGATGGACGTGCCCGTGTTGTTGCTCATCAACAAAATCGACGTGTCGAATCAAAAAGACCTCGAAAAGCTTGTGGCGCAGTGGCACGAAAGTCTGCCCAAGGCCGAGATATTCCCCATTTCGGCCAAGGCAAAGTTCAACGTCGACAATGTGCTGGCGCGCATCAAGGAACTCCTGCCCGAATCGCCTCCCTACTTTGGCAAAGACCAGTGGACGGACAAGCCGGCGCGCTTCTTCGTCACCGAAATCATCCGCGAGAAGATACTCCTCTATTACGACAAGGAAATACCCTACGCCGTTGAGGTGGCCGTTGAGCAGTTCAAGGAGGACGACAAACGCATACACATCAACGCCGTAATCTACGTGGAGCGCGACAGCCAAAAGGGCATCATCATTGGGCACCGCGGCGTTGCCCTGAAGAAAGTGTCGACCGAGGCGCGCCGAACGCTCGAGAAGTTCTTCGGCAAGAGCATCTACCTCGAAATATTCGTCAAGGTGGACAAAGACTGGCGCAGCAACGCCAAGCGGCTCGAAGCCTACGGGTACAAGCTCGACTGAAAGAGACCTGGAACGACCAGAAGCCACAAGTAAAACCCATTAAACAAACCAAAGCAAGTGTCGAAATTAGTAGCCATAGTAGGCCGACCCAACGTCGGCAAATCCACACTGTTCAACCGCCTCACCGGTACGCGTCAGGCCATTGTCAGCGATGAAGCCGGCACCACGCGCGACCGCCAGTACGGCAAGTGCGAATGGGGCAAAACCGAGTTTTCCGTGGTGGACACGGGCGGCTGGGTGGTTAAGTCGGACGATATCTTCGAGGGCGAGATACGCAAGCAAGTGACCCTCGCCACGGAGGAGGCCGATCTCATCCTTTTCCTCGTAGACAACCAGAACGGCATCACCGACCTCGACATGGAGGTGGCCACCATCCTGCGTCGCACAAAGCTCCCCGTGATACTCTGCGCCAACAAGGCCGACAACAACGAGGACCGTTACTCGTCGGCTGAGTTCTACAAGCTCGGTCTGGGCGACCCTTGCTGCATCTCGGCCATCACGGGCGGTGGCACGGGCGACCTGCTCGACCTCGTTATCGAACGCCTCGGCAAGGAGGACAATGCCGATGAGGGCGAGGATAACATCCCCCGTTTTAGCGTAGTTGGCCGTCCCAACGCCGGCAAGAGCAGCATCGTCAACGCCTTCCTCGGCGAAGACCGCAACATCGTGACCGACATCGCCGGCACCACGCGCGACAGCATCCTCACACGCTATACCAAGTTCGGTTTCGACTTCTACCTCGTCGACACCGCTGGCATTCGCCGTAAGAACAAGGTGACGGAAGACCTTGAGTTCTACTCCGTGATGCGTGCCATCCGCTCCATTGAAAACTCCGACGTGTGCATCCTCATGCTCGACGCAACGCGCGGCATTGAGAGCCAGGACCTCAACATCGTGCAAATTATCCAGCGCAACACGAAGAGCATCGTCGTGGTAGTCAATAAGTGGGATCTCGTAGAGGATAAGTCCAACGAGGCCATCCGCCACTTCGAAGAGGCCATCCGTTCGCGCATGGCTCCGTTCGTGGACTTCCCCATCATTTTCGCTTCGGCGCTCACCAAGCAGCGCATCTTCAAGGTGCTTGAAACGGCGAAGGAAGTTTACACCTCGCGCAAGCGCCACATTTCCACGTCGAAACTCAACGAGGAGATGCTTCCGCTCATCGAGGCATATCCGCCTCCCTCAATCAAGGGCAAGTACATCAAGATAAAGTATTGCGCACAGATACCCGACACGCAGATACCCTCGTTCGTGTTCTACGCCAACCTGCCGCAGTACGTCAAAGAGCCGTACCGCCGCTTCCTTGAGAACAAAATCCGCGAGCGGTGGAACTTCACGGGTACGCCAATCAACATCTTCATCCGTCAGAAGTAAAAGTGTTCAAGGCGATTTCACCACGAGCCGGCGAGCCCTATGCGGCGCGTGCCGACTGCGGTGAAATCGCTTTTCTTTTCTATGCGTCCTATATTATATGTGTCACATCCACTTGAATAGAACAAAAAGCCAGCTCCTTGTCGTTGCCGCCCTCAGCCTTCTGTGCAGTTGCGGAAAGGGCGAGAAAACTGCTGCCGCCGATAATGCCGAACTCAGCGCCGACTCCATGGCCGTTGTCTGCTATACGCTGCAAGCACAGGGGCATTTCAGCGAATACGTCAACACAATGCAGTCCGCCAAGGACATGCCCGACGACTACAAGCAGCGCACCGTCGACATGCTGCGCCAGCACCAAACCTATATAAACAAGGAGAAGCAGGGAGTGAAAAGCGTGACGGCCCTGCGCTCTGAGTTGCACAATGGCGGAAAGATGGCCAACGTGTTCCTAAGCGTCACGTACAACGACAACAGCCGCGAGGAAATTCTCTTCCCCATGGTTCACGACGGAAAGCAATGGAGACCGCAATGACACTCTCGCTGGCCAACGACCCTATGGGGCAGGCTATCCTCGATTTCCAACGCACAGGAAAGGCCAGGAGGCTCAGCGTACTTTCGTCAATGTTCGACGACGACGAAATGCCTGTGCCGCACCTCTTCCGCACATACTCCGAGATGCCTCCCCTCGAACAGACTGCCCTCCGTCTGGCCCGTGGACGAGTACTCGACGTGGGCGCAGGAGCCGGTTGCCATACGTTGGCGCTCCAACAGCAGAATGAAAAAACGGGAATGCCCTCGTCGGTGACAGCCCTCGACATATCGCCGCTCAGCTGCGAGGCCATGAGCCTGCGGGGTTGTCGCAACGTGGTGTGCCAAAACCTCTTCGACCCGGCGTTTCGGGAAAAGTTCGACACCATCCTCATGCTCATGAACGGCACGGGCATAGCCGGCAAGGCAAGCCGATTGTCGGCCTTGCTAAACCGCCTGAAAGGGTTGCTATGCGAGGGCGGTCAGATACTCATTGACTCGTCCGACCTTGTGTACCTTTTTGAGGACGAGGACGGCAATGTCGAGTTGCCGGACGACGGCACTTATTACGGCGAAGTGGATTACCAAATGGTTTACGAAGCGGAAGGCACAGGCACCGTCGTGGGCAAGCCCTTCGACTGGCTCTATGCCGACTACAACCTGCTTGCCACTGCCGCAAAAGCCAGCGGGCTAAACTGCGAACTGGTGCAGGAGGGCGACCACTACGATTATTTGGCGCGGCTGAGCCGATAGGATAGGGTGTATTCGCAGGATATATTACTGTTCATTTTTTTTCAGGGACGCTTCAAGGGAAAACGCTCTGCTGGTGCAAATTTTTGCGCATAGGGGCGCAAAATTTTGCACCCCTATGCGCAAA
>CAVLCM010000144.1:0-6402 GCA_963661625.1 bacterium | reverse complement strand
CGTCTATAAGTAGAGTGAACGTACGTCTATAACTCGAGTGAACGTACGTCTATAACTCGAGTGAACGTACGTCTATAAGTAGAGTGGACGTACGTCATTAAAAAGGGTGGACGTACGTCGTTAGATGAAGCCTTCAAAACCTAAGCAACGCAAAACATCCCGCAAACCATGCCTCGTGGCGGCGGTTTGCGGGATGTTTGGTTAGTGCGTTTGGTCGCGGAAGAGGGGCGGCTTTATTTCACCAGCACCTTCTTGCCGTCCTTGATGTACACGCCCTTTTGCACTCCTTGGAGGGTGGAGATGCGGCGGCCGTTGAGGTCGGTGATGGCCGAGGAGGCGGCAGGAGTTTGCGACTGACCGGCAACGGTGGAGATGCCCGTGGTGGGGGCGTCAAATTCGATGGCAAAGCCTCGCTGCTGGCTGGCTGCTTCGGTGTTGGGGAGGGCGAGGTAGGCCTTGTTGGCTGCGTTGATGAACGCTTCGCCGTTTTCTGCGCCCCAGTAGAAGCCGATTGTGCCGTCTTCGGGTTTGCTCAGCTTGTAGTAGAGGTTATTGCCCTCCACGCTCGTGGTGGCGTTGCTGAGCGTGCCGTGGAGCAGGTTGTCCGTGGGGGCTGCTGCGTCGCTGCTCACCACTAAGTAATCGTATGTGCCTTCGTTGCCTTTGAGCAAGAGGGGCGTGAGGGGCGGCACGGTCGAGCCGGCTTCGTACTTGGCGTTGAGCGAGAGCGTCTTCGCATCGTTCTTTTTGAGCGTCACGGTGTAGCCCGTTACGCCCTCGGGCATTGTGTAGGCATCGTCGGTGTAGAGCGTTGCGTAGCGGGCCGAGGAAAGGCTTATGGTGCTTGTCTTGCGGTAGAGCTGAACGGCATCGTTAGTCCAATCGGTATAGCAAGAGAATATGCTATTCGACTTATTGTACCGAATGGTCTTGCCCACAGCGTCGCCACCGAAAGTAATCACGGCATTGCCGGAGTTAATGGTGATGGATGCCTTTGACGGGGCTGTATTCGCCTTGCTTTGCGACTTCAAATAATAGTTATTGCCACTATTGTCGCCAGCGGCATAAAGATATTTGTCATTTACCTTATCGTAGAACGTCCACTGACCTGCTTCACCTCCGAGCGTCAACTCATAAACGCGAGTTTTGTCGCTCGCAATCATTGGCGATGTGGCAATTTGGCTCTTTGCTAATTTCACCTTGTTGCCGGAAAGTGTTGCCGGATATCCCAGACGGGTATTGGTGTCTTGATATCCCAAGGCTTTGCCCGATGCGGCGTTGACGATGAGGTAGGTGTCGCCGGCCACGAGTTGGTCTTCGGACATTACGCGCTTGTACACCACCACGTTGTTGAGGCCGTCGGTGGGGAGCGTAACGGCTTGGTCAAGGGAGGTGAAAGTCATGTCGTCGCACACCGTTTTGTAGACTTTCTTGATGTAGGCGGTGAGGCGGTAGCGCACCTTCGTGGCCGTGGGGGGAATGTTGTCTACGGCGACGGTGGCCGTGTTCGCTGGATTGCTATCGAACTTCGTGATGGTTGCGCCCGTAGTCCACGTAGTTCCTCCGTCGCAGCTCACCTCTATCACGACACTGTCGAGCATCACGCCGTTGGCGTTATTGATGCTGTACGTCACGTTGTGCATCAGGCTGCCGTCGGTGGTGTTGACGGTATAGTCGCCCGTGGGTTCGAGGCTGGCCGCGCCGTGAACCTGGAAAGCCGTAGGTTTGAACAGGTTGTTCTCGTCGTATTTCGCCGAGTAGTAGTCCAGCGACATCTTGGCGTTCACCTTGACAATGTGGGCATAGTCGTCGCCGCTGAGTATATTCCTTTGTTTATCAACATTTCCGGGTTTGTGGAAACTGTTGTCCAGGCAATATATCGTATTGCTGTTGAAGTCCGTCTCGTCTTTCGATAGCATAGTGTCGTAATACCCATAGCCATCCACGTCCACGCACCAATAGACATGTTCGCCTTTGCCTGAGGGCTGAACGCCGCCCCATATCTGATAACCCGTGGGGGTTAAGCCAAGCAGGTTAAACTCGTTTATATGATCGATTGACTCAAAGGTATTTTTCGGTTCAGAAACCATTATCACTCTTTTGGCCGCGTAAACCGTTCGGCTGGTGGCTGTGAGGTCAACGTCCTCCGTATCTTCGGAATCATAGACGGCCTTGGTCACGGCGCGGTATTTCGATTTGGGGTGGAGCGATACCTTGAAGCGCACCTTTTCCTTGTTGTAGGAGGGGAAGCCCGTGAGGGTGAAGTCGGTTTGGCTGAAGTAGGTATGGAGACTGTCGGCATCCCACGACTGACCGCCGTCGTAACTCCATTTCAGCGTCACGTATTCAATAGCTTCCGAGGCTATGCCCGTCACGGAGAACTTGATGTCCTTGACATAACAATTGTCGTAATCGTTGTACCAGCAGCCATCCTGCACGGTGAGCGTGATTTTCGGGTCGATGCAGATGTCGTCGAAAACCGTCTGGGTGGCTTCGGGAGAGGCTATGAAGAGTTGCCCTTTATTTTCGCCAGTTACTTTCAGGAATTGGTATAAGGCTGTTTGCGAAGTTAGCGTCGGGGATATCGTACCTGAATAGTCACTTAAGTAATAGACCTTATCATAGGCTGTACCGTTCCACGGATAGATATAGCTATAAGTATTAGAAACCTTGTTAGCGTCAATCAGCCAGTATGCGCCAGTACCTCCGGCCACTTCGTCGTTAGAGCCGCCCCATATTTGGCAACCGTCAGAGGCGGTGCCGAGCAAGGTCATAGATGCGGATTTAGTTTCGCCGCTTTTGGTGGCAAAGCACTCCACTTTTTTGGCTTCGTATATGTCGTCGGCATACGCCGCGACGGCCGAAAAGGCGACAATCGCGCCCATGAATAGTTTATTCAGCAGTTTCATTGTTTCTGTGGTTTTTTCAGGGGGTTAGTATTCGCCTCCGCCGAGGCCGTGTTTGTTAGGTTCTCTATTTTGCAAAAGTAGGGAAAATAGTGCCCCATCGCCCACATTTGCCTCTAAAAGTTGGCTTAGTTGAGGTAAAACGTGGGTTTACGGGGGGATTGCTTACCCAAATGGGGGGCTGAATTGTTTAACGACAATGGAGACAATAGAGACAATGGCTTCGCGGCAGGACGTTATGCGAAGGATTGTCTCTATTGTCTCTATTGTCGTTGGGATTACTCTGCGCGGGGGATTATTCCTCCGCCCACTCTTCGGTGGTCCAGCCGCTGTGGTTGGAGAGCTGGGGACCATCAATCACTTCGTCGTGCACTACGGGTTCGGAGGCTGCGAGCATGGCGGCAGGAGCCAACAGGACGACGGTTGATTGGGGCATTATATAAGTCTTTTTCATTGTTCGTTGGTGTTTGTGGGGTGAGTTACTTTACCGTTACCTTCTTTCCGTTCACGATGTACACGCCCTTCTGCGCACCTTGGAGGGTGGAGAGGCGGCGGCCGTTGAGGTCATAGATAACCGTGGACTTAGACTGGTCGGTGAGGATGGCGGAGATGGCCGTCGTTTCGTCGCCGAAGCCGAAGGCGAAACCACGTTGCGCACTTTCGGCAGCGTTGACGGTGAGGGCGAGGTATGCCTTGTAGGCGGCGTTGGAGAACGCTGCGCCGTTGTCTGCGCCCCAATAGAAGCCGGCCTTACCGTCGGTGCCGAGGCTGAGCTTGTAGTAGTGGGTTGCGCCCGGCACGTAGGTGGTCTCCTTGGCGATGGAGCCATGCAGGAGGTTGGCAGTCGGGGCAGTGTCGTCGCAGCTGATAGCGCGGAACTTATACGTACCCTTCGTGCCCTTGACGAGCAGGGGAGTGCGAGCCGGGACGGTTGCGCCGGCCTCGTAGGCCTTGTTGAGCGAAAGGCTGTTGTCGTCCTTCATCGTCACGGTGTAGCCCGTTGCACCGCTGGGCATGGTGAAGGCGAAGTCGGCGTAGTACGTGCCGTAGCCGGCATCGGTGAGGGTGAACGCGCTGACCTTGCGGTAGAGCTGCACAGCCTGCACGTTGGTCGGGGTGTTCTCCTGCGGGTAGCAGGTGAAGATGTGCGAACCGGTGTTGTAGCCGATGGTGTTGGCCGTAGCTTCGCCGCCGAAGGTGATGGTGGCGTTGCCCGCTTCGCTGATTGTGATGGATGCCTGCCTTGCGGCGGTATTCTCGTGCGTAGTGGTCAGGTAGTAGTAGGTGTCGCCGCCGCTGCCCGATGCGCAAAGGTAGTTCTGACCCTTGACGGACGTGTCGAGGAACGTCCAGTTGCCCTCTGAACCGCCGAGGGTGAACTCCGTGACGGTTTTGCCGTCAGCTGCGCTCTTATTAGTTGCTATACGGCTTTCGGCAATCTTCACCTTGTTGCCAGAGAGCGTCACGTCCTCTGCCTTGCGCGTTTTGTCGTTTTGATAGCCGAGGGCTTTGCCATTGGCGGCATTGACGATGAGGTAAGCATCGCCGGCAACGAGTTCGTCGGCAGACATCACTCGCTTGTATACCACCACATCGGTGTATTTGTCGTCAGCAATCGTTGCGTCGTAGTCGCGGCTCACCCACGAGAAGTCTTCGCAGACTATTTTATAGTCGTTCTTGGTGTTCACGGTGACGCGGTAGCGTATTTTCGTGGCACTGACCGGAATGTCGTTGAACGATGCGGTGCAGGTGCTTACGCACGGGTCGGAAGTGCTGGCTGTCAGGGCCGTGACGTTCTGGCTGGCTGTCCACGTGGTGCCGCCGTCGCAGCTATATTCCACCGTGGCGTTGTTGAGCATCAGGATGTTGGCGTTGCTCACCGTGCAGAGAACGGTCTGGCTGAGGTTGTCGTCGGCCGTGTTGGGCGTAAGGTCGTTCGAAGGTTCTACGACGCACTTGGCGGCTATGCGGAAGTCGGTTACACCGCTGAACGAGTCGTTGTACTTCCACGAGAAGTAGTAAGCCTCCGTCTGCCCGTACACCTTCAAGAAGTGAGTGTAGTCATCGTCATATACAGTCTTCTTTTCGCTGGACCAACCAAAACTCGTATCCAGTTTGTACACATTGTTAGAACTTAATGAACCTGTGGCAGTATTGCCATCATTTGATATATCAGAGCCTCCGTCAACGACCCAAAATGAGCCGCTGGTGTTGTGACTTGAACCGACTTTTGCACTCCATACTTGGTAGCCCTTCCCCGTCAAGCCGAGATTGCTATAGGAAATTTGGTCTGAGGAAGTTTGACCGCCGAGCTTCATCACTACCGACGAGGCAGTGTACTTTTTGCGGCTGTCGCAGGAGATGTCGATGTCATTGGTTTCGGCGCTTTCCCACTGCGTATTGTCAAGAACGGGGAGATATTGGCTCTTGGGATAGAGCGTGAGGCGGTAGCGCACCTTGTCCTCAGAATATTTGTGCGCTACGTCAAAGGTGTACGAGGCGAGAGCAGACGAGGACGTGAGGCTGTCCCATGAGAGGCCGCCGTCGTAGCTGTATTTCAGCACGGCATGGTCTACGCCTGCATCGACAAGGCCAGTGGCGGTGTAGGTCACTTTCTGCGTCAGCGTGGAGTTGCCGTCGTTGAAGGTGTAGTCCGTGGAGGTCGAGAGCGTGACGGTGGGACATATCAAGAACTCCTCATCGTTCTTGGGTTTTGCGGAATAGGGAATGTAGAGGTTGGCGGAAGTGGCGCTTTGGAGGGTGAGGAACTGGTAGAGGGCGGCCTGGCCGGAAAGTTTTCGTCCATAACTCTCCGTATAGCCAGTGGTCAGGGTGTACGACCCGGGATAGAAATAGGCTTCATTGGCGGAAAGATTATTATTGCCGTCCACCTTCCACACGGTCTGCGTGCCGTTGGCCTGTTCGCCGATGGGGCTGGCCCATACCTGTTGGCCTTGGTTCGTGGTGCCGATGAGCGTCATCTCGGCGCTGCCTTTGTCTGCGGTGGAGACTACTACGCTCTTGGCTGTTACGACCGTATCGGCCAAGGCGGCGATTGCCGGAAAAGCGGCTGCGGCAACCGCCAGCAGTTTGGTTCGTAAGTTCATAGTTTTCGCAAATTAGAGTGTTTCGATTATGCGCCTCCGCCGAGGCGGTGTTTATTAGGTTCTCGTATTTGCAAAAGTAGGGAATTTACCCCCCCGATCGGCATGGTTTACGCGAAAAGTTGACTAAACGTGGCTAAATTGGGGCATCGGGATGCGATTTCTTGACTTCGTCAACGCTTCACCCAAATCAGTTTTCGGAGGTTCCTAACCCGAAAAGCGGCTTTATGGCAAGATGCTTCTCAGTGAGGAACAGCGTTTCCGTTGAAAATCAGAGCGTACATTTATGCGATGAGTGAACGTACGTCATGAGGGTGAGTGAACGTACGTCTATAAGTAGAGTGAACGTACGTCTATAAGTCGAGTGAACGTACGTCATTAAAGAGGGTGGA
>CAVLCM010000143.1:0-5000 GCA_963661625.1 bacterium | reverse complement strand
TGAGTGTCTATAATGTTGACGTAGACAAGCTCGAAGAGTGTCTGCAAGAAGCACTCGAAATTTATTGTGACGGAAAGATTCTGACCACCGTGCCAGAGACTTACCCAAAATTTGGCAAGTAGGCCGGGTTTTTGCCTTGGAAGGTTCTTACCCAATTATATGCCCCATCTAATAACAAACGTGAGGCGAACACAACGATAATGTGTTCGCCTCACGTTTGTTATTGTAGGGTGGGGGAGTTTCGGCTTAGTCGCGGCCGGCTCGCTTGCGTGCGAGGTGGTCGAGGATGACCTTGCGCATACGCATGGACTTGGGCGTTACCTCCACATATTCGTCCTCCTTGATGTATTCGAGGGCTTCTTCGAGCGAGAAGATGATGGGCGGGATGATGCGAGCCTTGTCGTCAGCACCCGAGGCGCGCATATTGGTGAGCTGCTTGGCCTTGGTGACGTTGACCACGAGGTCGTTGTCGTGTACGTGTTCGCCCACTACCTGCCCGGCGTAAACCTCGTCCTGCGGACTGATGAAGAAACGTCCGCGGTCCTGCAAGTGGTCGATGGCGTAGGCAAATGCCGTGCCGCTTTCGAGTGAAATCATTGAACCGTTGGAGCGGCGCTGTATCTCGCCCTTGAAGGGCTGGTATTCCTTGAAGCGGTGTGCCATGATGGCCTCGCCCTGACTGGCCGTCAACACGTTGGTGCGAAGGCCGATGATGCCGCGCGAGGGAATGTTGAACTCAATGTCGACACGCTCACCGAGGTTTTGCATCGATGTCATTTCACCCTTGCGGCGCGTCACCATGTCGATCATCTTCGAGGCGAACTCTTCCGGCACGTTGATGGTCAGTTCTTCGATCGGCTCGCACTTCTGTCCGTCAATCTCCTTGTAGATAACCTGCGGCTGGCCCACTTGCAGTTCGTAACCTTCGCGGCGCATCGTTTCGATGAGGATGGAGAGGTGAAGCACGCCGCGGCCGCTAACAATCCACGAGTCGCCCGTCTCGTTGCGCTCCACACGCAGGGCGAGGTCCTTTTCGAGTTCCTTTTCGAGGCGGTCGTTGATGTGGCGCGAGGTGCAGAACTTACCCTCTTTGCCGAAGAACGGCGAATCGTTGATGCAGAAGAGCATCGACATGGTCGGTTCGTCGATGGCGATGGTGGGGAGCGGTTCGGGATTTTCGATGTCGCAGATGCTGTCGCCAATCTCGAAGTTCTCCAAGCCCACTACGGCGCAGATGTCGCCCGAGCTTACGCTGTCGGTTTTTTGGCGGCCCATGCCCTCGAAGGTGTGTACCTCCTTGATCTGCGTCTTTTCGAGCGTGCCGTCGCGGTGAGCGATGGTGCACTTCATGCCCTCCGAGATTGTGCCACGGTGCACGCGGCCCACGGCAATGCGGCCGGTATAGTTGGAGTAGTCGAGCGACGTGATGAGCATCTGCGGCGTACCTTCAAGCTGTTCGGGCTTCGGGATAATCTCCACAATCTTGTCGAGCAGGTAGTTGATGTTGTCCGTGGGCGTATTGTAGTCCTCGCTCATCCAGCCGTTCTTGGCCGAACCGTAAACCACGGGGAAATCAAGTTGCTCCTCCGTGGCGTTGAGGTCGCACATGAGGTCGAACACCATTTCGTACACCTCCTCGGGGCGGCAGTTGGGCTTGTCCACCTTGTTCACCACCACGATGGGCTTCAAACCAATCTGCAAAGCCTTTTGCAACACGAAGCGCGTCTGCGGCATCGGCCCTTCGAAAGCGTCGACGAGGAGCAGGCAGCCGTCGGCCATGTTGAGCACGCGTTCCACCTCACCGCCGAAGTCGCTGTGGCCCGGAGTGTCGATGATGTTGATTTTCGTGTCCTTGTAGCGAATGGAAACGTTCTTCGAGAGGATGGTTATGCCGCGCTCGCGTTCAAGGTCGTTGTTGTCGAGAATGAGTTCGCCGGCGTTCTGGTTCTTGCGAAAAAGGTTTCCTGCCAAAAGCATCTTGTCCACGAGCGTCGTCTTGCCGTGGTCTACGTGCGCAATGATGGCAATGTTGCGAATGTCTTGCATAAATAGTTTGTCTAATACCTGTTTTGCTTGCAAAGTTACTGCAAACGGAGTGCCTTTCAAACTAAAAACGCCTTTTTGTTCCTCCCACCGTCCCTTCCCTGCACCGCCTAAACCGTTGCAAACCAAAAAGTTGCGCCCTCGCGCTTCCCGTTTCCTCCCCCAAACGCCCCCACAGGAGGGCAAATCCGTCCTCGAAGTGTTAAATATGAGCCAATTTTTAGCTCGTTAACATCATTTACCCCCCCCATTTGTAAAATTAACACGAACGTAATATATTTGCCCCATTCAACAAGATGAGAAACACACTCTTACCGCGCTTATTCATTCTACATTCAATCAATAACAATCAAAATCAAAGAAGCATGAAGAAATTTACGCTTTTCATGTTGGCGGCGTGTGCCTGGTTCACCGCCTCCACTTCTGCCATGGCGGAGGAAACCACTACGGAACCCACCGTGGCCACCGAGCCTACTGCAGCTGCTAGCCTCACCTCGGGATATTATGTAATTAAGGCACACGTGAAGTCCACTGACGGTTACATCTATCATGTTACTTCCGACAACAATGGCCGCCCCTTCCATGTAAAGCCCTTAGCTAACATGGGTGAGGTGCTGACTACGCTTAATAGCAACACCACTTACGTGTGGTATGTTAACGCATTGGGAGATGGCACTTTCACTCTTCAGAATTTGAATTCGGGGGATTATATTCCTGCACAGAACTCTAACAATTACAATATGGCCACGGGCGTAGCTCCTCACACCTTTGCCAATGCTGCCATCTTGAAGCCTCAATCTTATACCTCTTCGAGCGATACTTATACCATTTTGGATGGAGGCTGTTTGTTGGCTTGCACCAACTATACGGAGATTGATCGTCAGATTCACTGTAATACCGATGATGAGCACAACCTTTCTTATTGGGATCAAGGTGTAAGCAAGGTAAACGGCACGGGCTCTATCACCGAATTCGCTTTTTACAAACTTACTGGTAATTTCTCTTCGGACGTTGACGAGTCGAACATTCAGAAGAACTCTATCCTCGCTGTAACTGAAACTCAAGGCACAACCGTACGCAAGTGGATTGGAGTTGATGGTGAGGAATATACGCTCCACACGTCTCTAAGCGATTACGTTAATGTAGGCTTCGCCTTCACGACTACAGCTCCTACAATGACGTACGAGCCTACTGACTTGACGATTTCAGAGTCGAACCACGCATATACGATCACGAAGACGAGTGCGTCGTATACTCCTGTAGATGGCGTGTTCAACAAGTAC
Organism: bacterium; assembly: GCA_963661625.1. Taxonomy (GTDB): domain Bacteria; phylum Bacteroidota; class Bacteroidia; order Bacteroidales; family Bacteroidaceae; genus Alloprevotella. Next base: position 1,674 of record CAVLCM010000143.1, on the reverse strand, counting down.
TACCGCATTTACAGCAAGGCTACTGACCGTCAACCCTATATGTCGACGAAACAAATCCCTGTTGGGACAGACGGTTTGCTCAGTACAGCCTATAATGTAGACAACTCAATTAACCGCAACGTTAAGATGGAGGTGGCTACTGATGACTACATCCCTCAAATCTGGCAGCTTGAAAATGCTGGCAACGGTCTGGTAAAAATCAAGAACGCTAACAATAGTCGCTACATCTCTGTTAATGGCGAAATGCCCATCAACGACGCCAGTGCTGCTACTTTCTACATCAAGAAAGGCACGGGTAAATATGTAGGCTTCAATGAAGAAACCGACTTTGAGCTAAATGCAAATGGCAATATGATGAACTGCGGTGGTTCTGGTAGTTCTTATAATCTTACTACATGGAATGGTCACTACGATGCGAAAGACAACTTCTGGTCGTTCGAAGAAGTAACCTCCATTCCCGTAACCATCGACGCTACAGCTCAGTACGCTACGATTGGTTTGCCCTTCGCTGTGTCCGTTCCCGATGGTGTAACTGCCTATACGGCTGAAAGCGCAGCCGACGGCTACATCACGTTGAAGGAAATCACCTCCAAGGTAATCCCCTCCAACACAGGTGCAATTCTCTACAAGAATGGAGGCGGCAAAGTGACACTCACTATCACCGACGAGCCTAACACCGCTATCGGCAACAACATCCTCACTGCCACTACCGCCAAGCGCACGGGCTATACTTCTGGCGACACTTACGTGCTTGCTCTCAACAGTTCCAACGAAGCAGCCTTCCTCAAGAGCGAACTCACTGTGGTTCCTGCCAACAAGGCTTATATAGCCACTTCCGCACTTCCTACAACTGACGCAGCTGCCAACGTGCTCAACTTCAACTTCGGTGGCGACGTAACGGGCATCAATGCTGTCAACGTAGCCAACTCTAAGGCCAACACCTTCTACGACCTCAACGGCCGCCGCGTACTCTATCCTGCTCACGGCATCTACGTAACCGCTAAGGGCAAGAAGGTACTTGTGAAGTAAAGTCTACACCTTATTATATATACAAACCGATAACACTACAGATTCTATGAAGAAGCAATATATCACCCCTTCGGCTCAGACCGTCGAACTGCTTGCGCAGGGCATGATGGCAGTGAGCACGATGAAGTATGAAGGCACTACCACCGTGACGGAAGAGAGCAAGGTGCTCTCCAACGAAAAGGGCTGGGACAGTTCCAACTGGACTGCCACCGATGAGGACTAACCTCCCCGTTTCCGTCCGCCACGGAGGCAACGGCACTTTGCAGGAATAGGTAGCCTGCAAGGTAATCAAGTAATTTTTTTCATTCAAAAGGAGCGTGCAGGGCGAAGTGATTTCGCGAACTGCACGCTCCGCTTTTTTGGGGAGCTGCACTGATTTGCTTTTGGAGATGCTTATGCCCCCCACGCAGAATGCCAGGGCCTACTTCACCCTGCGGTTGAGCTGGTTGTTGGCCTTTTCCGGGCGCGACTTCCCGACGCGTTTCCCCGACGCCTTTTTCTTTGCCTTAGCCTTGAAGGCAAACGGATTGTGCTGCTGTTTCTTTGCTTTGTGTGACATGAGGCAAAGTTCGCAAATTATTGCTCCGTATAGAAAATCAGAGCGTACATTTATGCGATGAGTGAACGTACGTCATGAGGGTGAGT
>CAVLCM010000142.1:0-6663 GCA_963661625.1 bacterium | reverse complement strand
TCTTTACATTTCGAGACACTCCTATATTATATAGAGAAGCTCAAAGTGTGCGCCACCGCTAGCGAACTGGCCCAAGTGGCCATGGAAATATGCAACAGTCATGAGTCGGAGGGCAAGATATGGCAAAGGCGGTTCACGTCTTCTTCGAACGTGTCGCGCGACTTGGCCTTCGCCTTCATGGCCGACTTGTAGTTGTAGATGGTTTGCGTGCTGTAGAACAGGAGCGTGGCAATCTCCGCGCTGGCCGTTACGCCGAGGCGCATGAGGGCGAAGATGCGCAGTTCCGCCGTGAGCGATTGGGGCGAGGGCGGACGCACCTGCTCGTCGTCGCGAAGGAGGCCGTTGAGGTTGTCCACAAAGTCAGGGTAGAGGAGCAGAAAAGCGCGGTCGAAACGGTTGTAGAACGTGGCGGCTTCCTCCTCCACCACACGCACACGGTTCAGCTTGTGGAGCAGTTCGTTGGTTTGCCCCACCTTGATGCTTCGCGACACCGTTTTGCGCAGTCCGTCGAGCTTGCCGATGTAGAGCGCACTCATATCGAGGAAGAGGCGCAGGTACGTTTCGCGGTGCTGGTTGGTGTTGGTCAGCTGGCGGTTGAGCTGTTCCAATAGCTCGTTTTGCTTGCGCAGTTCCGCACGGCGGCGGTTGAGTTTTTTGTTCTGCTTATATACGAAGAACGTCATGCCCATCAGCACGATGGTGAGCAGGCTCACGCCCCCGAGGGCGTAGTAGCTCACCGTGGTGCGCTTGTTGATTTGCGCCTGGTAGGCAGCCACGATGCGCGGCAGGATGCGCGAAATCTCGAGCATGCGGAGTCGGTTGTTGTAGAACTGCGCGTCCTCCATGCTGCAGTAGATGTATTTCACGGCGCGCCCCGACTGGTTCTCGTCCTTCTCGTAGAGATAGAGCGAAAACTCCTGCAAGGCCAAGTTCTCCTTGAGCGGACACACCTGGTCGGAGATGCCAGCCTGCGCAATGAAGTGCTCGTACTCGTCCATCTGCCCCAGCAACTTATAGCTGCGTGCCAGGGCATAGGTGGCCGAGGCGTAGAGGCGGTCGTTAACTGGCACTTGCTTGACCGTTCGGCGATAGTACGCTATGCTCCCCTTGTTGTCGCCCTCGTAGTAGAGCCTTTCGCCCATAAGATAGTTGTACATGGCTCCGCCTGTGGGCGTATGTTTCAGGGCCTCGCTGATGTAGTGCAGCCGTTGCTTGGACATCTCGGGCGCAAACTCGCTGTCGCCGCAATAGGCACACCAGTAGTTGTAGAACCACGCCATGCTGTAATAGTAACTGAACAGGAGCGACGGGGCGAGTTTCTCGGCGTTGACACTGCGGAGCGTTTCGTTCGCCTGGCTGTAATAGCCGCTCGTGGCCAGGAGCAGTCCGCGGTGGATGAGGAAATTGTCAGTAAACGTGGCGTTCTCGGTGCGCCGCGCCAGTTCCAAACCGCGGTTGACGTAGGCCATGGCCGAATCGAAGCGGAAGGTGTAGTACTCCTGAAAGATGTCGTCGTAGAGGCGCAGCACGTCGTCGTTGGTCGTTGCGCTGTGCAGTTTCTGTTTCAGGTTGTCGATGCGTTTCTGTTTGGCCGCCATAAATTCGGCACGGCGCGCCACGTACGAGTCGAGCTGTTCAAGGTCCGCCTCGCTGGCTCGCCCGGCGGCCGTAGCCAAGCAAAGGCACAAAAGTATAAAGATGCGCAAAAAAGACATGGAGCTGACGTTATTTGGTTTCGGCGACAAACTTACACATATCTCCCGACATATACAACGTCTACTTTGGCGTTTCAAACACGCCCTGTGAAAGCCATGATAACCAACGGTTTGTAAATTACTCCCGTTCCAAAAAGTCTACTTCCCGTTTACTGCCCGTTGCAAAACGCACTGCGCTACCCTAATTTTGCGGTTGTGAGATTTAATGCTCCGTTTTGCAAACAGATGTTGGCAATAGGTAGAATAAACATCCTGCACACACATTGCACGAGCCGGCGCGTTGGTCACACGAAACCATGTAAAACTTCACAACTTCACCTTATGAAATCAATAACCTTAAAAGCGCTTACCTCGTGCGCACTTGTCGGTTCGGCACTTACCGCACAGGCGCAAAACAACGCCACGGAAAACGGAAAAGGCGAAGAGCGAAACGTGATGCTCAACGCCGCCGACGCTAACAAACCGCGCGAAATTCAGATTGGCTTGCCCAGCGAGGACGTAAACGTTTATGAGAACGGCCTGCCCGCAGTCTACTCCACATCCGTACACAAACTCTCCGCCCACTGGCGCAACGACGCCAGCCTCGGGTCGACCGGTTTGCTCTCCCCCTCAGAGTCCGCCATTACCACCGGCAACATTGCCTACGCCGTGACGGCTTTCAGCGACTTGGGGCAGAAAGATTTCCACGCCAAGCTCAACTACCGCGTCAACCACTTTGGCATGCAAAACGTTGATCTCAGCTTCAGCGGCGGCATCGGAAAGAACTGGCTCTACAACGCTGGCACCTACCAAAACTTCGACCCGGGTAGCTTCAAACTCCAATTCACTGACTATGCCGACCGCACGCAAATATACCACGTGGGCCTCACGCGCTTGCTCGGGCAGGGCAAGGGCTACGTGTCGTTGCAATACAAACACGCCAACAGCAAGAACCCCGGCAACTTTGCCAACGCAGCCCCCTTCCAGTATGTGGGCGACGGCTCCATTAAGAAGGTAAACGGCTTCACGCCGGGCAACGACTCGTACGTACCCTCCAACGGTGCGTTCACCTATACCGACATCATGACCGGCGAGAAGAAGACGTGGAACTTCAACAAGGGAAGCGAAAACCGCTCGCACGAAGTAGCCTTGCTCTCCAATTATAAGTTTGACAACGGACTCAATTGGAAGCTCGACGCCAAAATGATGTACGTGCCAGTGGCCAACTACGTAGACTTCGGCGGCAGCACCATCAGCGAGGCAACGGCAGCCGACGGTTACACCCTCGAAAACGGCGACACCTACGAGGGACTTGTGGAAGGTCGGCGCACGTGGCTCCACTTCGGCAAGGTGACGAGCGGCATGCTCACCACCGAACTCAACAAGGCTTTCGGCAAACACAACGTGCGCCTCGGCCTGAACGAATGGTACTACTACCTCAACTACCATTCATCGTCCATGCAGTGGATGGGAACCGTGGAGGCCTACCCCCAGGTGCTCTACACCACCGCAACCGACCCCACCGATCCCACGCTTACGCCAAAGCGCACGCAGACCTACGGCTACAACGAACTCAGCCCCGAATACACCAAGGGCAGCGAGAACAAACTCGCACTCTACCTCACCGACAACTGGAAGGTGAACGACAAACTCAACGTTTACTACGGCGCACGTCTGGAATACTACCGCATGTCGGCCGACCAAATTTCCGCCTCGCGCTTCCAGGGCTTCCACATCGGCGACTTCAACACCTATTCCTACAACGAAGCCGGCGACATCGTGGCCACCGCCCACAGCATTCACCCCGCCAACGTGACGAAGAACAAACTCAACTACGCCGCTACGGCCCAGGTGACCTACGACGTGGCTAAGGGCTTCGGCATCATGGCCGACGGAACAGTGGCCACACGCTACCCACGCATCAGCGACTATGCCGGCACGGGCCCCACGGCTGAGCAGTACAAGCGCGTGACTATCCCCTTGGTGCGCGGCGGTATCTACTACAAGAACAACTGGATTGACCTGTCGTCGATGGTGACGTATATTGCCAAGTCCAACAACATCGACCAGCAGAACCTCACGAAGCCCGGCACGAGCGAGGGCAAGACCGTGTTGCTCATCTACAACATCCAGACCATCGGGTGGACAACCACGGCCGAGGTGAAGCCCTTCAAGAACTTCTCGCTCCACGCCCTGTTCACCTACCAGAAGCCCGTCTACAAGAACTACAACGCCAGCGTGACGTTTAGCGACGGACAGCAGATGTCGGTCAATGCCAACAACATGATTGTGAAGGAAATTCCCCAAATCCTCGTGGAGATTGACCCGAAGTACAACATCACGCCCAACCTCAACGTATGGCTCAGCTTCCGCTACTTTGGCAAGACCTACGCCAACCTGCAGGAGGCCCTCTACTTCAACGGCCACTGGGAAACCTTCGGCGGTATCAACTGGATCGTCAACAAGCGTTTGAGCCTCGGCGCAAGCGTGGTGAACTTCCTCAACCAGCGCGGTGCGAAGGGCACTATCAGCGGTTCGGAACTTATCAGCAAGGCCAACGCAGGCCAGTATGCCGGCAAGTACATGAGCGGCAGCTACCTCCGTCCGTTCACCGTAGAGTTCAGCGCAAGTCTCAAATTCTGACAACCCTAACACAACTACAACCATGAATATCATCAGCCAAATCAACCGTCAGGCCCCCAAAATGCTCCTGCTGGGCAGCCTGATAGCTTTCAACGCCAACGCGCAGACCATCCGCGTCAGCACCGACAAGACCGACCTCGTGATGAAGGTGTCGCCCCAGGGCCGCCTTTACCAGACTTACTTTGGCGACAAGTTCAAAAATGCCGCCGACTACGACAACATAACCTGGAACACCTACGCCGCCTCCGACGGCGCAGTGTCGACCCGCGGACACGAGGTGTGCGCCGGTTCGGGCAACGAGGACTACTTTGAACCCGCCATCGCCATCACACACGCCGACGGCAACATGACTTCGTACTTCAACTACAAGTCGTCGGAAACGAAAGCCATTGACGGCGGCACGGAGACTATCATCACCCTGCAAGACGCGAAGTACCCCGTCACCGTAAAGCTTCACTACGCAGCCTACGCCAAGGAAAACGTTATCAAGGCGTGGACGGAGATTGAGCACAAAGAGAAGCAGCCCATCACCCTGTGGCGCTACAGCAGCACGATGCTCTACTTCAACGCGCCGAAGTATTACCTCACCTCGTACCACAGCGACTGGGCACGCGAAGGCCAGCCCGAAACGCGTCAGCTCACCGCCGGCAAGATGGTGGTGGACACGAAGCTCGGCACGCGTGCCGCCATGCACACCGAACCATTCTTCGAACTGGGCCTCGACGCTCCGGCTCGTGAAAACGAAGGCAACGTATTGCTCGGCACCATCGGCTGGACGGGCAACTTCCGCTTCACCTTCGAGGTGGACAACGTGGGTGGCCTGCGCATCATTCCGGCCATCAACCCCTATGCCTCTGACTATAAACTGAAAGCCGGCGAAACGTTCACCACGCCTGAGTTTATCTTCACCACCAGCACAACCGGTACAAGTCAGGCCAGCCGCAACCTGCACGACTGGGCGCGCCGCTACCAGGTGAACCAGGGACAGGGCGACCGCATGACGCTGCTCAACAACTGGGAGAATACGGGCTTCGACTTCAACCAGCAGAGCCTGGCCGACCTGATGAAGGACGCTAAGGACTTGGGCGTGGACATGTTCCTGCTCGACGACGGATGGTTCGCCAACAAATATCCCCGCAAGGACGACCACGCCGGCCTGGGCGACTGGGACGTGACACACTCCAAGCTGCCCGACGGCATACCCGGCCTGGTGCGCGACGCAAAGGCAGCCGGCGTGAAGTTTGGCATCTGGGTGGAACCCGAAATGGTGAACCCCAAGAGCGAACTCTTTGAGAAACACCCCGACTGGGTTATCCAGCAGCCCAACCGCGACACGTACTACTACCGCAACCAGTTGGTATTGGACATCTCCAACCCCAAGGTGCAGGACCATGTGTTTGGCGTTATCGACCGCATCATGACCGAAAACCCCGACGTGGCCTACTTCAAGTGGGACTGCAACAGCCCCATCACCAATATCTACTCGCCCTACCACAAGGCTAATCAGGGCAACTTCTACATCGACCACGTCAGAGGCATCTACAACGTGATGAAGCGCGTCAAGGAGAAGTATCCCAACCTGCCCATTATGCTCTGCTCGGGCGGCGGCGGACGTATGGACTACGAGGCGTTGAAGTATTTCACCGAGTTCTGGTGCTCCGACGATACCGACCCGTACGAACGCCTCTACATCCAGTGGAGCCTCTCGAAGTTCTTCCCGGCCAAGACGATGGGCGCACACGTGACGAACTGGAACAAGAACACAAGCGTGAAGTTTCGCACGGACGTGAGCAGCATGTGCCGCCTCGGTTTCGACATCGACCTGAAACCCTTGAAGGGCACGGCCGACTATGAATACGTGCAAGGAGCAGTGAAAAACTGGACGCGCCTGAAACCCGTCATCCTCGACGGCGACCAGTACCGCCTCGTTTCGCCCTACGAAACGAACCACTGCGCCGTTAACTACGTGTCGAAGGACAAGAGCCAAGCCGTCGTATTCGCCTACGACCTGCATCCGCGCTACAAGGAGCCGACGCTCAACGTTAAGCCCCAAGGCCTCGACCCCAACCGCCAGTACAAGGTGGAGGAAATCAACCTGATGCCCGGCACGGAGAGTCAGTTTGACTTCAACGGCAAGTCGTTCAGCGGCGAGTTCCTCATGAAGGTGGGCCTCAATATGCTCACACCCAACGAGGGCACCAGCCACGTGTTTGAACTGAAATAACACAAGGCAAGAAAATAAGACCTGACTTCATCACTTTTTTGCGCCACCAAATGGCGCACATTGAAAATCAACGAGTTACGTACTCTTGCAGGGTGAATTTGG
>CAVLCM010000141.1:0-6688 GCA_963661625.1 bacterium | reverse complement strand
ATAGACGTACGTTCACTCACCCTCATGACGTACGTTCACTCATCGCATAAATGTCAACGGTACTGTCCCGTAAGGCATCCGCTCAGGCGGGGCGCAAAGCGGCGCAGCAGGGCGTAGGCGGCGCAGCACACGGCGATTGTAACTACCGGACAGGCAAGAAAGCCGAGCAGCTGAACAGCAAATCCATGCCCCGCCACGACCTTTGCTGCCAAGCGCGACACGGGTAGCATCACGATGACGTGCGAGGCGTAGACGAAGAAACTGCTGCCTGCCCAGCGGCTCAGCGCATTGCCAGCAACGTTGGCCAAGTGGAGCGCGCAGACGATGGCTGCCAGCACGTACAAGCTGAGCGAAGGTTGCCAAAACCATTCGCCCGAACCTTGGAACAGGGCGAGCAGAAGCAGCAGAGGGGCTATCAGCGCGAGCGAAGGTTTCAACGCAGGGCGAGTGGCCTGCACAAGACTTTTGCCGCCAAGGGCAAAATACGCTCCGAGGGCAAAGAACCAAAAGCCCATGAACGTCACGCCGCCCCAGTTTGGCCATAGGCTGCCATAGTACACGGCCGCGAAGAGAATCAGTCCGCCGAGGCGCAGCCGCCGAAGCACGGCATAGACAAGGGGCGCAAGGAGGTTGAGCAGAATGAGGTCGCGCACGAACCATAGCGGCTCGTGCACCGGGGCCGTGCTGCTCCACACGTGCCATCCGAGCCAGTTCACGCCGTCGGCCCCCATCGGGGTGCTGCCCCAAAGCAGATTGGCCGAGAGCGACGGAGCCGCCGTGCCGGACAACTTGCTTTGCCCGACGTAGAGGATGTAAGCAATGGCGTTCCACACCACGTAGGGCAGGAGGAGTGTCAGCGAGCGGCGGCGCAGTTTCTGCCCATAGGCATGCCACGAGAACTGCGGCATTGTCCGGAAAAACAGGTAGCCGGAAAGCACGAAGAACAACGGCACGGCAAACGTGGGCAGCACGTTGGCCAGAAAGGCGGCCGTGCCTTCCATTGTCTCGTGTCCCGGGCTGCGCCACGAACTGTTGTATGAGTGGATAAGCACCACCAGGGCGGCAAGGGGGAAACGTAGCCGCGTGATATAGTCTATCGAACCGGCCGCGCGGGGCGGCATTGAGGGGGATTGGTGTGGGTGCATCGGAGCGTGAGCTATGGGTGGTTTTCGTGGGTGAACGGGGCGAAGCAAAATGCCCCTTGGGGAGTGTCTCTCGGCCGCAAATTTAGCTTGAAGATGTCAGTTAGCCCTTGAAAATTGCGTTTCGGGCTATACATTTGTACAAAATTGAGTTACTTTGCACCTATGTTCTTCAAAGATGTAATCGGCCAAACGGGCGTGAAAAGGCAACTTGGGCAAATGCTCAACGAGGGGCGAATGCCTCACGCGCTGCTCTTTGCCGGACCCGAGGGATGCGGAAAGCTACCCATGGCTCTGGCACTGGCCTCGCGTTTGCTCTGTTCTCAGCCCACCGCCGACGGCGAGCCTTGCGGCGAGTGTCGCCCGTGCCACATGCTGCGCAACTGGGCGCACCCCGACTTGCACTTCATCTACCCCACGTTCAAGCAAAAGGGGCAGACGGGACCGGCCAACAGCGACCAATACCTGCCGCAGTGGCGCGAGGTGTTGAAACAGTCGCCCTATTTCAGTTTGCAGACGTGGCTCAAAGCACTTGACGTCGAGAACCAGCAGGCCACCATCTTCGCCGTCGAGGCCAACCGCATCATTGAGAAACTCTCGAGCGTGAGCAGCCAGGGCGGCTACCGCGTGGTCATCGTTTGGCTGGCCGAACTGATGAACACGGAGTGCGCCAACAAACTGCTGAAAATCCTTGAAGAACCGCCTGCGCAGACGGTGTTTATCCTCACCTCCGACCATCCCGAAAAACTGCTTAGCACCATTCTGAGCCGCACGCAGCGCATTGACTTTGCGCCGCTGCCTGCCGACGACGTGGCGCAGGCCCTGCAACGGTTCAACGGACTGCAAGAGGCCGATGCGCAGGCCGTGGCGCGCGCAGCCGCCGGCAGCTACATCAAGGCGTTGGAACAGGTGACAGCCACGGCGGACGACGCGCAGTTCTTCGACCTTTTTGTGTTGTTCATGCGACTTTGCTACATGCGCAAGATAAAGGAGCTGCACGAATGGTCCACTCAGCTTGCTGGCTGGGGGCGCGAAAGGCAAAAGGCGTTTCTCAGCTACGCGCAGAGGCTCGTGAGGGAGAATTTCATCTACAACTTCCACAAGCCGGAGCTGAACTACATGAACCAGCAGGAAAGTGACTTCTCGCGCAACTTTGCCCGTTTCATCAACGAGCGCAACGTCATCAGCATCAGCGACGAACTAACCGCCGCACAGCGCGACATCGAGGGCAACGTCAATGCCCAGATGGTTTTCTTCGACTTTTCGCTCAAAATGATCGTACTGCTCATTCAGTAGCACGGCAAGGGGCAACACCCCAACAAGCACAAACTCTCTATACTCTCACATACACAACTCATGACTTCCGAACAAGACATTCAAGATACGAACTTTCCCAACGCGCAAACCGCCGAGGCTTGCACGGGCTGCCATAGCGACGGCTCGTGCGGCGACGGTGCGTGCGACTGCGGACGCAAGGGCTGCGACTTCTGCCAGTGGGGCGACAACTCGCTGCGCGGACTGCCGGCCAACGGCTGCGGACGCAGTGACCATCAGCTCAACTCCTACGACTATCTGGCCGACATTCCCGGCAACCAGGACGTGACGGACTTCGTGGAGGTGCAGTTCAAAAACACGCGCAAGGGCTTTTTCCGCAACGACAACCACCTCGACCTCGAAAAGGGCGACACCGTGGCCGTTGAGGCGCAGCCGGGCCACGACATCGGCGTGGTGTCGCTCACGGGCAAACTCGTGCTGCTGCAAATGCAGAAGGCCAACCTCAAACCCGGCACGGAGATTAAGCGCATCTACCGCAAGGCACGGCCTGCCGACATCGAGAAGTTCCAAGAGGCGAAGGCGCGCGAACACGACACGATGATTCGCTCGCGCCAAATAGCCAAGGACCTTGAACTGCAAATGAAAATCGGCGACGTGGAGTATCAGGGCGACGGCAACAAGGCCATCTTCTACTATATTGCCGACGGACGCGTGGACTTCCGCAAACTCATCAAGGTGTTGGCCGACGCGTTCCACGTACGCATCGAGATGAAACAAATCGGAGCGCGGCAGGAGGCTGGCCGCATCGGCGGCATCGGCCCTTGCGGACGCGAACTTTGCTGCGCTACGTGGATGAAAAATTTCAGTTCGGTTAGCACCGCGGCTGCCCGCTTTCAGGATATCACGCCCAACCCGCAAAAACTGGCTGGGCAGTGTGCCAAACTGAAATGCTGCCTCAACTACGAGGTGGACACGTATATGGAGGCGGCACGCAAACTGCCTGAGCGCAACATGCCGCTCGAAACCATTGACGGCACGTACTACTACTTCAAGGCGGACATCCTTACGGGACAAGTGACGTACAGCACCGACCGCCGCATGGCCGTGAACCTCGTCACCATTTCGACCGACCGCGCCATCGAGGTAATCGAGATGAACACCATGGGGCAAAAGCCCGACTCGCTGCTCGAAGAGGCTCAGAAGCCGCAAAAACGCCACGTAGACCTGGCCGAGCAGGACGACCTGACGCGCTTCGACCGCAACAAACAGGGCAAGCGAGGCAACCGCCGCAACAAGCCGCAAGGCGAGCGCAAAGGCGGCACACCCAAGAACGGCAGCCGCGACGACCGCGAACGCCCGGGCCGCAACGAACGACAGGGACGCGGCGAAGACCGCCCACGCCGCCAACAGGGCAATGCGCCGAGGCGCAACAACAACCGCCGCAACAACAAGCCCGACGAAGGACAAAACCAAGGTTAGCCAAGCCGCCTATGCTCCGGACAATAAAAAAAGCGACCCTCACCGTGGCCGCATTGACGCTGTGCGCCGTCCTTGCCTCGTGCAGGGAGGGGCGCACAGCGGCTTTCCAGTACCTTCCCGTCCCGGCAGGGGGATGGGAAGTTGGCGACACGCTCCATTTCAGCGTCGACACCATCCGCCAAGGCGGCGACTACCGCCTCACAATTGGCGTGCGCACGTCGGCAGCCCGTCCCTACCCTTTCCGCTCCATCTGGCTCTTGATATGCCAGCACCGCCACAATCCCGAAGCCTTCTTGCGCGATACGTTGGAATGCAAGTTGGCCAACGAGCGCGGCGACGCACTGGGCAACGGCACGAGCCTCTACACCAGCACTGTGAAGTGGCAGACAATCCACCTGCCCGAAGGCAGTTCGGCCGACATCACCGTCAACCACATCATGCGCCGCGACCTGCTCCAAGGCGTAACCGACGTAGGGATCAAGCTCGAGAGGGAATAGCCCTCGGGGTGAGCGCGAGCCTGTGGGGGCAAAAGGAACTACCCCACAATACGGTTTTTCCGAAACGAGGGATATAGGCAAGAGCCCTACATTCCCCATATAGGCAACACCTCTATTTTTATTCCGTCTCGCTCAATGGTCTGCCGCTGAGAGAAGGTGATAATTCGGCAGCATTTGCAGCCCGTAGCTGATGAGGCAGCAAGCAAACCGCCAACCTCCCGTTCAGCATCATCCTCGTTCAACGTCCAGCAAACCTGCACCAATTCCGCTACACGTTCTGACTTTTGCACAACGAAGTCGCATTCCTTCGCTTCGTTGAAGTAAAACACACGGTCTTCCTCCCCAAGCGTTCTCTCCAAATTGAGGTATACGATGTTTTCCAACGCTTTGCCGGCATCTTCGCTCTCAGGCAGCAGCACAGCGTTGCGCAGGGCGATGTCCGCCACGTAATACTTGGCCGGAGCAGAGCGTTGTTTCACCATCGACCGGTCATATTTTTCCACCCGGCGGAGCATAAAGATATTGCAAGCGTAGTCGAGCCATAAGTAGAGGGAATCCTTGGATTGATGAAGTTCCAGATTTAGATGGGAACAGGCAGAAAGCCCCCGTTAGGGAGAAACTGTTTGGAAACTTTCAGGGCGTACCGTCCAAATCTGAAACTTGGATATATCTGCTGCAAAGATGCGAAGTTTCCTTCCAAAAAGGAAAGAAATACACAATCATTTCCTTTTGAAAAGGAAACATTGCCCTTTTAGCCACCTGTGATGTAGCTAAAAGGGCAACGTTGCTGTCGCCGGAAATGCTGAGAAAGGGACTTTCGGTTTCGACGGCGAAATTAAAGTTTCTCTTGCAAACGAACGCAGCTTCCAGCCGCCGCATATTTCGGGAAAACAAAATGCGCTTGGAGGCATAAGGCACGAAAGTGGAATTAAATTCGTACTTTCGCACATCATATCACAAACAACCGACAACAAAGATGGAAATATCCGGAAAAATCATCGCCGCCCTCGAGAAGCGTTCGGGCACATCGAGCCGCACGGGAAATGCGTGGGCATCACAGAGTTTTGTAATTGAGACACACGAGCAGTACCCGAAGCGTTGCGTGTTCGACGTGTTTGGCGAAGACCGCCTGAAAGAGTTCAATATCAACGTGGGCGACGAGCTGACCGTATCGTTCGACATTGACGCGCACGAATACAACGGCCGCTGGTTCAACAACCTCCGTGCATGGCGCGTACAGCGCGGTTCGGAAGTGCCTGCCCCCGAAACGGCAGACGTACCCTTTGGCCCTGCCCCCGCCACAGCGCAGCCCATCCCCGCCCCCACCGCCGGCGAAGACACGGCAGACGACCTGCCCTTCTAACATCTGGAACAAACCATACAGGGAACGACAGTTGCAAGACGCAAAAACGGCTCTTGCCATTGTCGTTTCTTTGTTTCATAACCGTAACACATTGAAACAGAAGATGGCCTGCAATTATTTCAAGTGGCTGCGATACGGCGTGTTGGCGCTCTTCCTTTTGAGCCTGCTGCCCGTGTTCATTTACAAATGGCTACCCGTGCCCATCACGCCGCTGATGGTGATACGCAGTGTGCAACACGCGGCTAAGGGCGAACCGGCATCCTTCCACCACAAATGGGTGAGTCTGGACGAGATGTCGCCCTACCTGCCCGTGGCGGTGATTGCCTCGGAGGACCAGAACTTTCTGCACCACCACGGCTTCGACTTTGAGGCCATAAAGGACGCCGCCGTGGAGAGCATGGAGGGTGGACGGAGGCGCGGAGGCAGCACCATCTCGCAGCAAACCGCCAAAAATGCGTTTCTGTGGCCAACGTCGTCGTTCATCCGCAAGGGCTTCGAGGCTTACTACACGGTGCTTATCGAACTCTTTTGGTCGAAGGAGCGCATCATGGAGGTGTACCTCAACAGCATCGAGATGGGGCCGAGCATATACGGTGCGGAGGCGGTGGCGAAGCAGCACTTCGGATGCACGGCCGCAGAGTTGAGGCGTTCGGACTGCGCGCTGATAGCCGCCACCCTGCCCAACCCTATACGGTTCAGTTCGCTCAAGCCCTCGGGCTATATGCGCAAACGGCAAAAGAAGATAGAAAAGGAAATGCGCCTGATACCGCTGCTCAAAAAGAAGGAGCAATAAGACACGAATAACGCAGTAAGGCAGGGGGGCCTGTTTTTAGGGTTATGAAGAGTGGGACGCTTCGAATGAAAACGCTCCGCTGGTGCAAATTTTTGCGCATAGGGGTGCAAAATTTTGCACCCCTATGCGCAAAAATTTG
>CAVLCM010000140.1:0-6815 GCA_963661625.1 bacterium | reverse complement strand
CAGCAACGGCAAACAACAGACAGGAGCAGATTGTGGCTAATTTATGTAGTTTCATTGTACGAATTCTGTGTGAGTGGATTATACATATATAAAAGATATAGCTGTGGGCTTATCACACGGCTTGGAAGTCCAAGCCCTTAGAAGTCCCAATCGCCCTCGTCTATCTTTGTTTTCATAGGATAGGAACGCTGCTCCTTGGTAAGGTTCAGGCGCAAAGCCTTGTCCTGGCTCAGGGTGAGCTTCTTTGTTCCGCTCTGCTGCAACATTGTGGCAACCTTGACGAACATCGAAATGTGATAAGGACCTGCGGCGCAAACTTCATCATTCTCGTTGATGATTTGCCCAAAATTATGTTTTTCCCACTGCTTGTTGAACGCTTCGTCCGTCACATTGTAGCCCATCATGGCGCGGGTTGTCTGATTGTCGGTCTTCACGATGTCCTTCGGAGCGACAAAGGCAAAACCTTTGAAGAAGTTGGTTACGTCGTCATAACCCTTAGTAACCACCTTCTTCGTCTGCACGTTGTAAGCATAGCACAGGTTGTCGTCCTTTACAACCCAAATCATTTTGGCTTTTGCCTCGCGAGGATTGAACACCACTTTGTACGCCGTGGGCACAAGCGTCTGGTTGGAGAGGTTTACGACGCCATACTTGCCGCCGTCGGCAGATACCACTACTACGTCGTGGCATATCTGTGCGCTTTCGTAGTCGAAGTTGACAACGGTGTTGCCTTTAAGATCAAGCACGCCCCATTTGCCGTCCTTTTTCACGGCGAGGTTGTTGCCGTTGTCGGCCGTTTCGGAGAATTGCACATTCTCAACCGTTATGCCGTCGGGCAAGAGGTTCGTACCCTTCTCGTTGAGGAGTATGCACTCACCGCTCTTCTTAAAGCCAGCCCAAGCGGCCGACTTGTTGCTGTGCTTCACAGTTTGGAAGCCCGTCTGCACGGTGCCGCCCGTCTTGTCGATGAATTGGTACTCGCCACTGGTGGTATTCACCGCTGCCAAATCGCCGTGGAAGTCGCTTACGTAGAAGAAATTCTCGTTTTGGGACTGTCCGTCGGCCGTTCCCTTTACAGTGAGAACCTCAAATTCCGCCTTCGTCTCCACGTTCTGATAGCCAAAGGTTGTGTTCTTTTTGCTGGTGTTGACCCACGCGATCATGCCGCTGCTGGGCATGGTCACATACGTGTGTTTCTTAGGTTGCAATATGATGGTGCCGTCGCCCTTCATAACACCGGCGTTCACACGAGTGCCGGGCGTGGAGCTGTAGCCCATGTACTGACAGTTGGTGGCCAACGTGTCGCCCATGGTTATATTAGCCGAAGGGCTAAGGATGTAGCTTCCCTTCAACAAGTTGTTGGAGATGTAGCTGAACTCAAACAGGGCTTTCTGCTTAGGCACAATGGCTATCTTTCCGTCGGCGTTGACAATGCCTATCTTGCCGTTGAGCAACACTTGCTTCTGCTCTTGTGCGCCCGACGCGGTTGACACCATTTGCTTGGCAATTTTTCCTCCCTTTACGAGCCATGCCTTCCCGAAACGGTTGGGGCGAGAGATGTAACCGTACGACACGGGAACAACCAACTCGCCCGTAGAGCCGCTGGCAAGTCCCCATTTCTTTCCTTTCTTCAACAGCAGCAGGCCGTTTCCCCAACGGCTCACCTCGTCGTACTGCGGCTTCACAACTTGGCGGCCCGAAGCGTTGACCGCACCAAACTTGTCGCCCTTCGAGACAATGGATATGCCTTCCTCAAAGGGTTGAGCCGAAGTGTACTGGAATGGCACCACTTGCTGACCTTGGGCATCAGCAAAGCCGATTTTGCCCTTGCTGTCCACTTTGATGGTCAACTCCTGCGCCTGCAAGCCAAGTGCACACACCAGCGCACAGCTTGCAATAACAAAACGTTTTTTCATAAGCTTAGGTAATAAATGAATGAATGTTTCAGTAAAGCAGTCAAGACACGAATACGTCTCTCTATTCATGGTGTGTTTTAGGCTTGCTTCTCCGCAAATGTAGAGATTTTACCACCCCCAACAAACTTTTCGTTTCAAAACTTTCAACACGAGAAACAGAATGCGAAACTGCCAGCAACCGCCAACTGCGCTGCATTTGCACGTTAAGGCAAATAATGTACCTTTGCAAACAGACACTCTTATTCTTTGAGAAGCATGAAAAAAACACTTATATTCTTGCTATCACTGTGTGCAGCAACACCGCTTTGCGCACAAACCGCGGAACCTGCCGCAGTGCAAAAGACTATCGGATATATCAACGAGGACTCGCTGCTGCACACGTTGCCCGCCTACCACGAGGCGCAGGAGAAGGTGAAACAGCTGCGCAACCAGTACAAAGCGGAACTGGCAAAGAACCAAAAACATCTGCAACAGCAATACGAAGAATACCAGCAGCAGCTCACTACGCTCACGCCAAACATCCTGGCTTACCGCCAACTGGCCCTGCAAACGCTCGTTGAGCAAAACCTGCGTTTCCGCCAACAGGCAGACTCGGTGATCAACGCCACAGAAGCGCAACTCCTGCAACCCGTCCGCACACAACTGCAAAACGTCATCCGCAAAGTGGGAGCCGACAGAGGCTATCACGCTATTATCAACACGTCGTCGTCCGTTGCGCCCTATCTCAGTCCTGTCTACGCCGAGGATATCACACCGTTTGTGAAGTTCCTGTTGCAGTAACGTTTCGCTTCACTACTCCTTATATATTATATACGTATCCGTCATGAACATCGGCGTATTCGATTCAGGCTACGGAGGACTGACCATTCTGCGGCAAATTACGCAGCACCTCCCGCAATACAACTATATATACCTTGGCGACAATGCGCGTGCGCCATACGGCACGCACTCTTTCTCCGTCATCTATCAATATACGCTACAAGCCGTCCGCTACTTGCTTGAACACGACTGCCAGCTCGTTATCCTGGCCTGCAACACGGCTTCGGCTAAGGCTCTGCGCACCATTCAGCAAAACGACCTTCCGCACATTGCCTCCCCCCTGCAACGCGTGCTGGGCATCATCCGTCCCACGGCTGAGGCGGTGGGCTCACTCACCAAAACGCGCCACGTGGGCCTCTTCGGCACACCGGGAACGGTCAACTCCAAGAGTTACGACATGGAGGTGCGGAAACTCTTCCCCGACATCGAACTCACTTCAGAGGCTTGCCCCATGTGGGTGCCACTGGTGGAGAACTACGAGTTCGACTCCCCCGGGGCGGACTATTTCGTGAAGAAACGCATACATACACTTTTGCGGCTCGACGCAGACATCGACACCATCATCCTCGGCTGCACGCACTATCCCCTTTTGCTCCCTAAAATTCTCAAATACCTTCCGCCGCACATCCACCTGCTGCCGCAGGGCGAGATTGTGGCACAGTCGCTCGCCGACTACCTCAGCCGACACCCAGAGATAGAGCAGAAGCTCACCCGCAAGGGCGAGGTGACATACCTGACCACGGAGGACGAGGAGAAATTCCGCCAATCGGCCACGCTCTTCATGCACCAAAACGTTACGGCCACGCACATCGAACTGTAAGACATCTACAACAGCCTCTGCAACAAGGGCTGCACACTCCTAACTCTTTGACTTTTCCGACGTTGCCGCCAACCACAAAAACGAGCGGCGGTGGGCGTAGATAAGGGAAAACGTTGTATATTTGCACGTTTTAATATGTGCAAACACGGGAAATGCCGCCTTGCACGGCGAAAAACACAACGTGGAAAAGCACAGCCGAGAGAAACAATAAAAACAATAAATACACAATCAAAACAATGCAAAACAAAGGATTTGTAAAAGTAATTGCAGTGTTACTGTCCTTGATTTGCTTGATGTACCTCAGCTTCTCGTACCCCACCCATAAGTACGAAGCGAAGGCAGAGCAAATGAACGCACAGGGAAAGGACGGCAACGCTTACCTTGACTCGATGCGCAACGAGACCGTATGGCTCGGCAAAACCCTCAAGGATTGCGAAGCATTGCAAATTGGCCTTGGTCTTGACCTTAAAGGCGGTATGAACGTGGTGCTCGAAGTGAGCGTCCCCGACGTTGTCAAGAATCTTGCCGGCGAAAGCGCTAACGACGCTAAGTTCCAGAAGGCTTACGACGCAGCCAAAGCAAAGAAGGGCGACGTGGACTTCGTGGAAGAGTTCGTCAAGGCTTATCAGGAGCAGAACGGCAACAACAAACTTGCCGGCGTATTCGCCTCAAAGCTCGGCGAAAAGAATATCACCTATAATTCAAGCGACGCAGACGTAAAGCGCGTGCTCAACGAAGAGGTTAATACGGCGGTTGAGAACTCCAACAAGGTGGTTCGCTCACGTATTGACCGTTTCGGCGTAGCCCAGCCCAACATTCAGGTGCTTCGCGGCAAGGGCCAGATTGGTCAGATTATGGTGGAAATGCCGGGTATCAAGGAGCCGGAACGTGTACGTAAGCTTCTTCAGGGAAGTGCCAACCTCGAATTTTGGGAAACTTATACGCTGAGCGAGGTAATGCCCGCGCTCAACACGCTCGACAAGCGTTTGGCTAACGGCTCTGAGGCTACTACCGACACTACCGCCGCCGCTGCTGCCGACAGCACGAAGGCTGCTGAGAAGGCTGCCGCCAAGAAGACTGGCGCAGACCAGCACCCCTTGCTCACCAAGCTCGTTCAAATTCAGGGCATGCAGGCCAACAGCTGCGTGGTGGGCTATGCACAGGCTAAGGACACGGCTGCCGTCAACGCCATGATTCAGAGCGAGGCTGCCAAGAGCATTCTGCCTGCCGACCTCCGTTTGGCTTGGGGCGTGAAGAACGCTGAAGGCATGAAGGCCAATGTGTTTGAACTCTATGCACTCCGCGCCATCAACGGCGAGCCTTCTATGCAGGGCGACGTGATTGCCGACGCAAAGGACGAGTTCGACCAGCACCACAACCCCATCGTTAGCATGACGATGACGCAGAGCGGCGCACGCGACTGGGCTGCTCTCACTAAGAAGAACCTCAAGAAGTGCGTGGCTATCGTGCTTGACGGCTATGTATACAGCGCACCCGTAGTACAGAGCGAGATTACTGGCGGTAACTCTCAGATCTCGGGACACTTCACCACTGACGACACGCGCGACCTCGCCAACGTGTTGAAGAGCGGTAAGATGCCCGCCCCCACCAAGATTGTTCAGGAAGAGACCGTAGGCCCGAGCCTCGGTGCGGCGTCTATCCAGGCTGGCTTCACGGCTTGCGTGGTAGCCTTTGTGCTGTTGATGATCTTCATGTGCTGCTTCTACGGCTTCATCCCCGGTATGGTAGCTAACGTGGCTCTTATCCTCAACTTCTTCTTCACCTTCGGTATACTCACTTCGTTCCAGGCCGCACTTACCATGAGCGGTATCGCCGGTATGGTGCTTTCGCTCGGTATGGCAGTGGATGCCAACGTGCTTATCTACGAACGTACAAAGGAGGAACTCGCAGCTGGCAAACAGTTGAAGACGGCCTTGGCTGAGGGTTACGGCAACGCATTCTCCGCCATCTTCGACTCCAACCTTACGTCTATCATCACCGCAGTCATCCTCTACAACTTCGGTACAGGTCCCATCCGCGGCTTCGCCATGACGCTGGGTATCGGTATCGTCTGCTCGTTCTTCACGGCAGTTTGGGTGAGCCGCATCATCTTCGAGCACTTCCTCAACAAGGACAAATGGCTCGGTCTGACGTTCACAACGGCTTTGTCGAAGAACTTCCTCGTAGGCAAGAAGGTGAACTTCATGAAGATGGGCAAAAGTTCTATCCTCGTGTTTGTCGTAGGCGCATTGATTGCTATCGGCTTCCTTTGCACCCGCGGTCTTTCAAGCGGTATCGACTTCACCGGCGGCCGCAACTACGTGATTGAGTTTGAGCAGAAGGGCGTAACTCCCGAGCAGGTTCAGGAAGCAGTGGCCGAGAAGGTCAACGCCAAAGATCCTACGGCTATCGTCAGTGCCATCGCCATTTCGACGACGAGCAACGAAGCTGTTCGCCTCTCTACAAACTACCGTATCAACGACGACAACGAGAGCATCGACCAGGATGTAGAACGCTTCATCTTCGAAGCTTTGCACGATGCAAAACTCATCAAGGCTGACTACAAGACGTTCATCGACCGCGACAACCACACTGGCGGCTCCATCATCTCCGCACAGAAGGTTGGCCCGACTGTGGCTGCCGACATGACGCGCGGCGCAATCATTGCCGTGGTGCTTTCGCTGGTTGCCATCTTCGTTTACATCCTCATCCGTTTCCGCAACATCGCGTTCTCGGTGGGTTCTGTCGTAGCGCTTGTGTTCGACACGCTGCTCGTAGTCGGTGTCTACTCCATATGCTGGGGCTGGATCGGCTTCTCGCTCGAAGTGGACCAAACGTTTATAGGTGCTATCCTGACCGTAATCGGTTACTCCATCAACGATAAGGTGGTTGTGTTCGACCGTATGCGCGAAAACATCGGTCTGCACCCGAAGATGAACAAGTGGGATTTGTTCAACCAGTCGTTGAACAGCACCCTTACCCGTACGGTGATGACATCCTGCACCACGCTCCTCGTGTTGCTCTGCATCTTCATCCTTGGCGGCGACAGCATCCGCTCATTCTCGTTTGCCATGATCTTGGGTGTAATCTTCGGTACGCTCTCTTCTATCTTCCTCGCAGCCCCCATCGCCTTCCGCACGCTTTCGCGCAAGGAAAAGGGCACAGTTGCCGAGGCATAAGGAGACACTCCTATATAATACATTACGTCAAATCCATCCGTTTGCCAAAGACAGGCAGACGGATGGATTTTCGTTTAATCG
>CAVLCM010000139.1:0-7144 GCA_963661625.1 bacterium | reverse complement strand
ATGTACGCTCTGATTTTCAACGGAAATACTTTACTCCGAAGCATCCCTTTTTTCCTTACACCTAAAGTTTCCCACCCCTGTTAATAGAGGTGGGAAACTTTAGTATATTATATATAGGTGTAGGTGCGCCCCCTACCCCCAAACTTCCTTGGCGATGCTCTGCACGAGGGCAATCTTTGCCCATTGCTCCTCCTCGGTGAGTTTGTTACCAATCTCGCAGGAGGCGAAACCGCACTGTGGACTGAGGCAAAGGCGGTCGAGGGGCACGTACTTGGCGGCCTCGTGGATGCGGGCTATGACGGCGGCGCGGTCCTCGAGCTTGGGACTTTTCGTGGTGATCAAGCCGAGTACGACTTTTTTGCCTTCGGCCACATGGGCGAGTGGTTCAAAGCCGCCGGAACGTTCGTCATCAAATTCAAGGTAGTAGGCATCTACGTTCTCTTTTGCGAAGAGCAGGGGTGCCACAGCGTCGTAGGGACCTTGCGAGGCCCAAGTGGAGTGGTAGTTGCCGCGGCATACGTGGGTATTGATTACGAGGTCGTCGGGACGATCGAGCAGGGCGAGGTTGTTTACCGTGAGGTATGCGTTTTTGAGTTCTTCCACATCGTAGCCGCCACCGACCATCGATTCCCAGAAACGGGTGTCGCAGACCATGCCCCACGTGCAGTCATCGAGCTGTATGTTGCGGCAGCCGGCCTCATAGAGTTCCTTGAACACCTGCCGGTAGGCGGCTGCGATGTCTTGGATGAGCTGGGCTTGGTCGGGGTAGTATTTGAGGGTGTTGGCAGTGTTGCTCTCGCCACGGAAGAGTTCGGCGTAGAACTGCGCCGGGGCAGGCAACGTTTGGCGGGCTACCACATCTCCGTCCTCGAACTGCTTGACGAACTTAAAGTGTTCGACGAACGGGTGATGCAGGCCAGAGATTTTGCCCGTAATGGCGCACGACCCTTTGGTGGTTTCCTCGCCGTGGAACTGGTAGCCGTGGGACAGCTCGATGTGTTCCACGCCGTTCAGGCCCCACATGAAATCGAGGTGCCAATAGCTGCGGCGGAACTCGCCATCGGTTATCACATTCAGCCCCGCCGCCTTTTGCTTGGCTATAAGTTCTGCGATGCTTTTGTCCTCAGCCTGTTTTAGTTCGGCTGCGGTGATGTCGCCAGTTGCGTAAGCTGCACGGGCGGATTTGATGGCCTGCGGGCGCAGAAAGCTACCCACGATGTCGGCACGGAAGGGTGCGTTTTGTTTGTTCGGTGTACTCATTTTGTGTATAGTTTGTTGTTTTTCTTGTTTGCGGATGCAAAGGTAGAGCAACCACCGAACCCGAACAATATCGCTGAAAAGAACAGGAAATTATACTATCTTTGCCACAATAAAGCATTTCCCTCAATATATCATCCTTCAACATCAGCATTTCGCAGAATGGAAAAACTCGACCAAACGGACCGCGCCATACTGAGGGCGCTGCAAGAGAACTCGAAACTCACCACCAAGGAACTGGCCGACAGGGTACACCTGTCGCCCTCGCCCACCTTTGAACGGCAAAAGCGGTTGGAGCGCGAGGGGTACATACGCAAATACGTTGCCTTGGTGGACTCGCGCAAGGCCGGCAACAGTATTATTATATGGTGTAACATCCGGCTCAAACAACACACGCACGACTATATAAAGGAGTTTATGGACGCCGTGCAGGACATTGAGGAGATAACGGACTGCTACAACACGAGCGGCGACTTCGACTTCCTCATAAAGGTTCACACGCGAGACATGGAGGCTTACCAGGACTTTATGCTCAACACGCTGGGAAAGATGCACTGCCTCGGCAGCCTGAACAGCGTGTTCGTCATCGGCGAGATAAAATCCACGACGGCAGTTCCGATACGCTAAAAAGTTTGCCCAGTTTCACAAAAACGACTAAAAGGGCGCAGCACTTTGTATATTTGCCGCGTTTTTCCTTAATTTGCAACGAATTAGGCACGTCAGCCCTCTTGCCTAAGACGCATTTACCGCAAAAAGCACACACGCTATCCGCTTATGCGAAAGATATTCACATCCTTCTCCGCACGCCTCACGTTTTACGTGCTGCTGCTCACCACGCTCATCTTCTTGGGCATTGTCTTGGTGTTCAATTCGTTCAACACCAGGCACGAGGCCGAGCATGCCGAACGGTACACGTCGGCCTTGCAGCAGAACATCAACCTGAAGATAGACAACGACCTGAGCGACGTGGAGGAGGCCATGCACATTGTGCAGGCGCAGGTGGGCCGTCACGTGTCGAACACGCAGTCTGTGGACCACCTTTTGCGGCGCGTATTGGAGGGCAACAAACTGCTCAAGGGCGTGGGCGTGGCTTTCCGTCCTGACTACTACGGGGCGGGTGGCAACCGGCTTAACTTCGACTACTTCTACCGCAACGACTCTACGCGGAGCATTGAATACATCGACGAAACGAAGTCCACCAGCGACTACACGCAGCGCGATTGGTTCAAAAACGCACTCGCTACGGGCAAGGAGACGTGGCGCGACCCCTACCGCGACAGCGAAGACAGGCGCGAGTGCCTCACGTCGTTCGTGCTGCCCTGCATCGACGACGAGGGCGAGGTGTATGCCGTATTGCTTGCCGACGTGGAACTGACGGACCTGACCATCGACCTGAACCACCTGCAACCGTACGACGGGAGTTACTCGTTCATCATATCGCGCGACGGCAAATACGTGGCGCACCCCAACCGGGGGCTAATCCTCCGCGCAAGTATCTACGACCGTGCGCGTGAGCTCGGCAAACCTATGCTCGACACGGTGGGCCGCCGCATGGTGGCCGGTCAGTCGGGCACGGTGAATACCTCCATCGAGGACGACAGCGTGATGATATGCTTCGCCCCTATGACGCAAGCGGGCTGGTACGTGGGCAGCGTCAATCCTTACAGGTCCATCACGAGCCAGTTGGGCTCGACCACCTACACGGTGCTGATTATCCTCCTGGTTGGTCTGCTGATATTGCTCGTGTGCGTACGCCTGCTTATCAACAGTATGCTCCGCCCAGTGAAAAAGCTGACGGACGCAGCTCACCTCATCGCGCGAGGCAATTTCAGCGTAGCGCTCCCGCGGGTGGAAACAAACGACGACATCCGCAAACTGCACGACGCATTCCACCACATGCAGGAATCGCTCGGCGAATATACACGCGAACTGGAAACGACTACGCGCGCCAAAGAACGCATCGAGAGCGAGCTGCACATTGCGCGCAACATACAGATGAGCTTGGTGCCAAAGATGTTCTCGCCGTTCCTCAACTGCGAGGAACTGGAAATCTTCGCTTCGCTCAAACCGGCCAAGGAGGTGGGTGGCGACTTCTACGACTTCATTCTGCGCGGCGGACGGCTGAAATTTGTCATCGGCGACGTGTCGGGCAAGGGCATTCCTGCCTCGCTCGTCATGGTAATTACCAGCACGCTCTTCCGCGTGTTTGCCAACAGCACCGACTCACCAGCCGAAATCGTCAGCAGGCTCAACAATGCCATCGCCGAGAACAACGAGGCGTGTATGTTCGTCACATTCTTCTGCGGCGAACTGGACCTTTCGACGGGTCGCCTGACGTTTTGCAACGCCGGACACAATGCGCCGATCGTGGCGGGGAAGGACGGCAAGAGCTACTACCTGCCGATGGACTCGAACCTGCCGCTGGGCATTGTGACGGACTATAAATTCGGCAACCAACAAGTGGACTTGCCCAAGGGATCGGCCATGTTGCTCTACACCGACGGACTGACCGAAGGGGAGAATGCCGACAAGGAGCTCTTTGGCGAGGAGCGGACGCTCCAAGCGGCACAGGCTCTCTCGAAACTCGGCGCACGCGACATCGTGAACGGTATAACGGAGGCGCTGGGACAGTTTGTGGGCGAGGCGGAACAGAGCGACGACCTCACCCTGCTTTGCGTAAGGCTCAACGAAGCGCCTACCGATGTGTACGAAAACTCTCTGCGCATCGCGAACGACATGAAAGAGTCGGTGAAGCTCACGCCGTTCGTGGAGGACATGGCGAATGCGCTCAACCTTTCGGACGAAACGAAGGATGCCATCAACTTGGCGCTCGAAGAGGCGCTGGTCAACGTCATTCTCTACGCTTACCCCGAGGGCGAGCAAGGCTTCGTCACGCTGACAGCTCGCGCTGATGCAGCACGCACGCACATCCGCTTTGAACTGCGCGACAGCGGAAAGGCGTACAACCCGTTGCTCAACGAGATGCCGGACCTCACGCTCGGCATTGAGGAACGCCCCATCGGTGGCCTGGGCATTTTCCTCATCCGCAAAATGATGGACGAACTGGCCTACGACCGCCTCGACGGTGACAACGTACTTATCATGAGAAAGAACTTGTAAAAAAAAACGACTACACAATGACACAAAAACGACTTTACGAATCTCCCGCGGCTCAATGCATCGCGCTTGAGGCGCAAGGCATGCTCGCTCTGTCTACAAGAAATGCACAATCTATTGAGCGAGGCAAATTGGTGGACTTTGACTTTGACGACCCTATATCCAAAGAAGAAAATTAAACCCATGAAGATGAAAGGACACATTAAAATAATGGCCATTGGCGCAGTAGCACTGCTCGCAGCCGCCTGTTCGTCGACCGACGACGTTTTGGATAGCGGCCGCACAAACGGCAACGTGCAAACAGACAGCGCGCGCACACACACCGTAACGTTCACAGCCACGATCGGCGAAAACACGCGCACGGGCATGGTGAATGACGGCGACGGCTACGTGTCGTTCTACTGGCATAAAGGTGACGCTATCGGCATTCAGACAAAGGACAAGAGGGGCCACTACAGTGTAGCGAAGTTTACAACCGACTGTGAAACGGGCAGTACAACCGCCACCTTCACGGGGGAAGTAGAGTGGGGCTGGGAGTTGCAAACGTACGCAGTCTATCCTTGTCCAGAAGTAGGTTTAACGTTTTCGGAAAACTCCGTGAAAATAACCACGAAGTCTGAGTATGAATACATGGACGTTGACGAAGGAGCGCCGGACACTATCATATTCCCCGAAACCGATGGCGAAACGACTACCTATCCCGCACACAGCACCAGCATGCCCATGCTGGGAACTATCTCGGGCGACAACATCACGTTCAAGCACCTTGGCGGTCTCGCGGTGATACGCATTGACAATATGCCCTACGCGGACGGCCAACTCAGCATTGAAGCAGATGAGCATCTTAACGGCGAATACACCGTGAGCGACCTCTCCGCCAACGATGCGCAAATCACAACGTCTAACGAAAGCGGTGGCCTTGCTTCTGTACAGTTCTACATCAGAGATGCCAAGGTAGGCAGCCCAGCCGTGTTCTTCCTCCCCTTGGCTACGGGCACTTACAATAATTTGGAGTTGACTTTCGCCTACGGCGGACCAAAAGGAATAAATTACAAGATTCCTTACGGCTCGCTCACCATCGGGCGCGGTGAAATCCATGCCATCTCGCTCACAACTAATTCAAAGGGAGTTCTGCGCAATGTCCGTTCGCTCGGCAATAATGTATACTTGGTAAACAACCGACGTTTCATTGACCTCGGTCTCGAAAGCGGTCTGCTATGGGCTGAGGTAAATGTCGGCTCCACGTCGCCCTACTTTCCCGGAGACTACTACGCTTGGGGCGAAACCGAACCCAAAGAAAGCTATACGAATGACAATGCCACATGGGGAAGCACCGCATATTCGCAAACTACGCTGCTCGCCGAACATGACGCTGCCACAGAAAACTGGGGGGCGGGCATCCGCATTCCGACACAGGAGGACTTCAAAGAATTGTTCCAAAGCAGTAATGTGTCAAGAAGTTGGGAATACAAATATATAGAGGAAGCAAGTCCCAGAAACAGATACTACGCACGCTTCTACAACAAGAGCAATTCTGACAACCAATACATCATCTTGCCAGCAAGCGGTGTCATGAATGGAAGCTCGTTGTCTGCTGGTCCCAGTGCTTATTATCCCGAAGCCGACTACTGGACGAGCACAACAGATTACTCAACCATCAATGATCAGCGCGCAGCCATTTATATGAACTGTATGCAGACGGGGACGAATTACGGAAGCAGATACGAAATCGACAGCACCCCCATCTACTACGGCTACAACATCCGCGCCGTAGCAGACAAATAAGCCAGCACTCGCCACAACATCTTTTGCAAGACAAAAAGCATTTCTCCACTAAAAACTTTGCAGAACAAATAAAAAAGCATACCTTTGCATCCGCAAACGAGCAAGAAATGCTCGCCACCCTGCAAGGAGAGATGGTAGAGTGGTCGATTACAGTAGTCTTGAAAACTACCGTGCTGAGAGGCACCGGGGGTTCGAATCCCTCTCTCTCCGCCAAAGTCAGCGTAACGAGTTGAAATTCAACAAGTTACGCTGATTTTCTTTTTATGGCTGCGCGAAAATACGCACCAAAATAAATGTATGACCATCCTGACTTCGTCAACGCTTTTAAACGATATCCGTTCCGTTGCAGTAAGATATTTGGTTAGGTTGTGTGGGTTATCCACGCCCCCCCTGCGCCAAATATCACAAGGTCTTCGATCTTTCTTCTTTGCCTTATAAAGTGGTATCTCTTTTATTTTATGACCTTTGATTGTATAACAATCTTTCGTTGAATGATAGCAATTCTAATGAGGAGTTATATAAACCTTGGTTTTTTCTATTTCCTTACGTTCTTTAAAGTCCCAATAATACATACTTGATATAAACAGCCATATTCCAAGTACTAAACCTAATACCGCAGCAAAACAAGCAACACATGATTTTACTGGCCCCACCTCATCTTTTTCTACTTGTTCCTCCTCATCTTTTACTAATGAACCATAATACTTGATAAATGGAAGTGTAAACATACCATATATAAGCAGTGCCAAACAAAAGAAAAAAGCAGCACCCGCATATTTTAATTCAGCAAACCACCATAAGCAACCTAAGGGTGTTAGGATAACAAGCATTACTCTTACGAACTCTAAAGTGCTATTTGTCCTTGAAGGAGATTGTTGACTCTCTTTAAGTCTTTCCTGATATTGATGAATATGGGGTCTTGACAAAATAATGTCTGTTGGATGGGTATTCCTCTCATGGATGGCCTTGCGGAACAAATCGGCTA
>CAVLCM010000138.1:0-7234 GCA_963661625.1 bacterium | reverse complement strand
ATTAGAGCGAAGCAACCTATTTAGGGTTATGTAGACTGGTGCGCTTCGAAGAAAACGCTCTGCTTGGTGCAAATTTTTGCGCATAGGGGTGCAAATTTTTGCACCCCTATGCGCAAAAATTTGCACCAGCGGCGAGAGGAAAGGAGGGCGCTGCTTATTGCGCAACGAGTTTAAGGCAAGCCCATCCGTCGAGTACGTGCTGGTCAACGAGTGCGAGGCCCTGCTTTTCGGCTTCGGCGAGGAGCTGGGGAATGTCCGTGTCGTAGAAGCCGCTCATGTAGATATGTCCGCCGCGTTTCATCACGGGGACGTAGTGTTTGAGATCGTTGAGGAGAATGCCGAGGTTGATGTTGGCGATAACGAGGTCGAACGGGCCTTTTCCTTGCAGCGACGAGGCATCGCCCAATTCCACGTCGATGCCGTCGAGATTGTTCAGTTGGATGTTCTCGCGCGAGTTTTTTACGCACCACTCGTCCACGTCGATGCCCAGGCAGTGGCGGGCGCCGCGCATACGGGCCAGAATGGCGAGGATGCTCGTGCCGCAACCCATGTCGAGCACCTCAGCTCCCTCAATGTTGTCGGTGAGCAAGCGGCTGATCATCTGCGAAGTGGTGGCGTGGTGCCCTGTGCCGAACGACATCTGCGGATTGATTTTTATGCTGTATTCCGCTTCTGGCACGTCTGTGTGAAACGTGCTTGATATGACGCAACGGCCGTCCACCACGAGGGGCTTGAAGTAGTTCTTCTCCCACTCCTCGTTCCAGTCCTTGTCTTCGGCTTCGCTCTGCGTGTAGGCTATCTGCACGTCCGGCAGGGGGAAGTTTGCCAACGCCTCGTCGAGGCTCTCCTGCGAGAACAGTGACTTCTGTATGTAACACTCGAAGTGGTCCTCTGCGCCGACTTTCTCAAACGCGGGCTGTTCGGGGTTGGCGGAGTGGCCGACGGCGGTCTGCTCCAAGTCGGCTGTGCGCACAAAACTGTCGAAACCAATCTCAGCCAATACGGCCGAAAGCACGTCCTCGATGGCTTCGCCCGCCGGCTGCGTGGTAAAGGTAAACTGTAAGTACTGCATAATTTTTTCTCGGAAAGGTGTGTCAAATGACAAGTGCAAAAGTAGGCATTATTTGCCGTTCGGCCGACGCGAGCCCGAAAAAGGGCGGCCGAAAGGCTGAAAATGAGAAAAGTGGGTTATCTTTGCAAGCGACTGCCGCAAAGGGCTTCGCTTACGCGCCTTTGCGCCCCAGGCCTTAAATCAACAATTTTCTTATAACAACTGTTTTACCTATGGATTGGTTACAACAACTCTTTTCGACGACTGACTCCGTAGCGCACATCGTGCTGTTGTTTTCTCTTGTCATTGCCGTTGGCGTAGTGCTGGGCAAGTACAAGATTGGCAGCATATCGTTGGGCGTTACCTTCGTATTGTTCGCCGGCATCGTGGTGGGGCACATTTACCACCAGATGGGCATAGCCGACCCCGACGGGGGCTTTGCCTGCCCTGCCAAAGTGCTTAATTTTATTCAGGACTTTGGCCTGATACTCTTCGTCTACTGCATTGGTTTGCAGGTGGGGCCGAGCTTCTTCCAGTCGTTCAAGAAGGACGGCATACAGATGAATCTCGTGGCCGTGGGCATTGTGTTGCTCAACGTAGCCACGCTGCTTGTGCTATACTACCTCGTGTTCGACACCCACGACAAGGCGAGCCTGCCCATGGCGGTCGGCGTGCTTTACGGTGCCGTGACCAACACGCCGGGTCTCGGTGCGGCGCAGGAAGCCATCAACACGCTGGGCATCGACATGCACGGACAGAACATCGCAGCTGGCTACGCCTGCGCCTATCCCCTTGGCGTTATTGGCATCATCGGCGCAACCATCGCCATCCGCTACATCTGCCGCGTCAAACTCGAAAAGGAGGAAGAGGAAATCCGCTTTGCGCAGGAGGACAACCCCCACGCCAAGCCGCACCACCTCTCTCTGCGCGTAGAGAACCAGGCACTCGAGGGCAAAACGTTCGCTCAGCTCACGCAGTTCCTCGGCCGTACGTTCGTATGTACGCACTATAAGCACGGCGACGAGATTATCTCGCCCACAAAGGACACCACCATTCACACCGGCGACGAGATGAACGCTGTCTGCGCCAGCGACGACGCTGAGGCTGCCATCGCCTTCATCGGTTCCGAGGTGGAGGTGGATTGGCAAGCAGAGAAAGCACCCATCGTTTCGAAGCGCATCCTCGTGACACAGCCCGAGGTGAACGGCAAAACGTTTGGCGAAATGCACTTTAGCTCCATGTACGGCGTGAATGTCACCCGTATCACACGCCAAGGCATGAACCTCTTTGCCGACCGCTCCCTGCGCATACAGATTGGTGACCGCCTCATGGTGGCTGGCCCGGAAGACAGCGTAAACCGTGTGGAACGCCTCCTCGGCAACTCCGTGAAGCGTCTGGACCATCCCAACGTGGGTGCCATCTTCCTTGGCATCCTCATCGGTATCGTGTTCGGTAGCATTCCCTTCGCCATCCCCGGCATGGCTACGCCGCTTAAGCTGGGTCTCGCTGGCGGACCGCTCGTTATCGCCATCCTCGCCGGCGCTTATGGCTATAAGTTCCACCTCGTTACGTACACCACCACCTCGGCCAACCTCCTCCTGCGCGAGATAGGACTTATCCTCTTCCTTGCAGCCGTGGGTATCAAGGCCGGCAGCAACTTCTGGGATACGGTGGTGCAGGGCGACGGCCTTACCTACGTGTGGGTCGGCTTTATCGTGACGGTTGTCCCCATCCTCATCATGGGCGTGGTAGGCCGTTGGCGTTTCAAACTCAACTACTTCACGCTGATGGGTATCATTGCCGGTTCCAACACCGACCCCCCTGCGCTTGGTTACGCTAACCAGACGGCCAACAACGACGCAGCCGCAGTAGGTTACTCCACCGTCTATCCGCTGACGATGTTCCTGCGCATCCTCGTTGCTCAGGCTATTATCCTTTTTATGTGCTGATCCGTTGCGCCCGTTGAGGCACACAGCAGCAGCAAACACTTGTCCGGCAAGTCGGAAAGGCACGCCTCAGTGGCGAACGCCAGTCCGTCTTGCCGGGCATTTTGTTTGCCCATACAAGGTGTCGTGTGTCGTGACGGTGGGGTGGGGAACTCTCTCCAACGGCAGCGGCGTGCGTCATTGGCCGTGGCGGCTTTTTCGACGGAACGCAAACAAAATCCGCCCTGCCGGACGGGGCAGGGCGGATATATGCGGAGCGGTTGTTCGTCGATGTTTACTTTTTCAGTGCGTCGCGTATCTCGCGGAGTAGCTTCACTTCCTCCGACGGCTCGGCCGGAGCTTCGGGCTTAGCAGGTGTTTCCTCCTTTTTGCGCGAAAGCTTCATGATGAGCCTAACGAGCATGAATACGCAGAAAGCAATGATGAGGAAGTCGAAACACGTCTGCAAGAAGTTGCCGTATGCGATGCACACCGGTTCGCCGCCCTCGTTGAGCGGATTGACCGGCAGGCTGTATTTCAGGTCCTTGAAGTCGATGCCCCCAATCAGCCAGCCGATGGGCGGCATGATAAGGTCGTTGACGATTGAACTGACGATTTTGCCGAAAGCACCGCCTATAATCACGCCGACAGCCATGTCGACGGCGTTGCCCTTCACGGCAAAATCCTTGAACTCCTGCAAAAAAGAAGATTTCATGATGTTCGTGAATATTTAATTGTTGTACGTGCTGCAAAAGTAAAAATGATTTCGTATTTTTGCGGTGGAAAAGGAGGAAAAAGAGGCAATGTCCTGAAAGCAAGGCCGCTTGTTTCCCCTTGTCCGTACATACAGAGTTTATTCACTGAAATATTAACCACTTAAATAGTTAATTCATAACTTTTTAAAATCATGATTAAAGTAGGTATTAACGGTTTCGGTCGTATTGGCCGTTTCGTGTTCCGTGCTGCTCAGACTCGCAGCGACATCCAGATTGTAGGTATCAACGACCTTTGCCCCGTAGATTACTTGGCATACATGCTCAAGTATGACACTATGCACGGTCATTTCGAAGGCACAATCGAGGCTGACGTAGAGAAGAGCGAGCTCATCGTAAACGGCAACCACATCCGTGTAACTGCTGAACGCAACCCGGCTGACCTGAAGTGGGACGCTGTAGGTGCTGAGTACGTAGTTGAATCTACTGGTCTCTTCCTCACTAAGGAGAAGGCTCAGGCTCACATCGAGGCTGGTGCTAAGTACGTGGTTATGTCTGCTCCCTCTAAGGACGACACTCCCATGTTCGTATGCGGTGTAAACTTCGACAAGTACGTGAAGGGCACTCAGTTCGTGTCTAACGCTTCTTGCACCACTAACTGCTTGGCTCCTATCGCTAAGGTCCTCAATGACAAGTTCGGCATCACCGATGGTTTGATGACTACCGTTCACTCTACTACTGCTACTCAGAAGACTGTTGACGGTCCTTCTCTCAAGGACTGGCGTGGTGGTCGCGCTGCCAGCGGCAACATCATCCCCTCTTCTACAGGTGCTGCTAAGGCCGTAGGTAAGGTTATCCCCGAACTCAACGGTAAGCTCACTGGTATGTCTATGCGTGTCCCCACTCTCGACGTATCTGTAGTTGACCTCACTGTAAACCTCGCTAAGCCCGCAACTTACGCAGAAATCTGCGCTGCCATGAAGGAAGCTTCTGAAGGCGAACTCGCAGGCGTGCTTGGTTACACTGAAGATGCCGTTGTTTCTAGCGACTTCCTCGGCGACACTCGCACTTCTATCTTCGACGCTAAGGCTGGTATCGCTCTTACCGACACTTTCGTAAAGGTTGTGTCTTGGTATGACAACGAAATCGGTTACTCTAACAAGGTGCTCGAACTCATCGCCCACATGGCCAAGGTTAATGGCTAATTGACGACAGTTCTGCTCTAAGCATCTTGAACTGAATCCTAATGGCCGCTGCAACGCCAAGCGTTTTGCAGCGGCCATTTCCTTTCTTGTTCAGTCCGTCTCCTGTCCAGTCGTTTCTCGACTTCCCCGTTGCGCACGTATTCCTTATATTTATACCGCTAAGTATGGGGACATAAAATACGGTGCAGGTCATGAAATAAAGGAAACGGCAATAGAGACAATTTTCCCGACAAAGAGATTTTCGACAACATGGCAAGAAGTCTGTTGTCTCCATTGCCGTCAAAATGAAAATAATTCTGTTCAGTTACTTATGACTTTCAATAAGAGTTTCCTCCTTGCCCTGTTTTTGTTCCTCGTTCTGCCCTTTGTTGCCACTGCGCAGTGGCTCAAAAAGCCCTTGCGCTTCGTTGAGCCGGACAGCGTCGTCACGTGGAACTACGACGGCGAGGGCTTCAAGCAACTTGCCCAAAGCATAGACTCCACATCACGGCCCGGCGTGTACCGCCTTACGCGCAACGACGTAAAGCGGCGCAACGAACTTCTCCATGCGTGGAACGGCCGCGCCGCCGAACGCAACATTGTTGGCGGCGATGGCGACGCACTCTCCGACCCGCAAGGACTCAGCGCAGCCGCATGGACCATTCAGGCCCTGCGTCTCTTCCTCATGCAGGGCGATGCGAGCTACATGGACGTAGTGGAAAGGGGCTTCTACAACGTCACGCTCCGCGCGGCATACAATGCTTCGCTCTCCTCCGCTTCGCTCGAAAAGATGCAAGCCGCACGGCAGTTGCAAAGCTTCTCAGGCATGATGTACGCCACAAGTCATAAGGGCGACGAACTCTACGTAAACCTGTATACAAACGCCACAGGAACAGTCCTCCTTGGGAAAAATCGCATTGGCGTAGACATGATTACGCAGATGCCCCTCGCCGGAGCCGTGAAGATACGCTTCTCGGGCATTGCCAAGAGCATGCCCTTCACCGTCCGTCTGCGTATGCCCGAATGGGCAGGCCTGCGCCCCAATGCCCCGTGGCGCTACGAGGGTGCGGACAGTCTAAGTACGGCCATCTACGTCAACGGTCACGAAATATCGCCCGTCAAGGTCGATGAGAACGGCTATGTGACCATCAACCGCAAATGGAAGTCACTCGACGAGATATACATCGACTTCCCCATACAGGCCCAGTACGTTTTTCCATCCTCCGCTCAGCAACGCGCCAAGGGCCAGCCCATCCTCACCGCTTCCGTCCTGCAATACGGCCCGCTCGTATACCTCCCCAATACGTCAACGCGCGGCTGCTACTTCCTTCCCACGCAAGGCCTGACGATGGAAGAAGAACTCTCCCCCCACGGTTTCCCCGTACTCCGCGGCACAATGTATCAGGCCGTTGGCACGCCGCAGGATGCAGTTGCCCCGGCCGTCCCCTTCCTGGCTTTGCCCTATGCCGAGATATGACATGACTTGCAATTACAGACTAACAACCTTCCAATGAGTTTCAGTTTTAAGCAATTCCATATAGACGATACGCGGTGCGGCATGAAGGTAGGCACGGACGGCGTACTTCTCGGCGCTTGGGCAAGCGTGGAGAGGGGCAATCGTGTGCTTGATATTGGTAGCGGCTGCGGATTGATAGCCCTGATGGCAGCGCAGAGGAATGCAACTGCCTCGGTGGTTGGTGTAGAACTGGATGCAGCGGCGGCCGACGATGCGGCCAAAAACGTTGCAGCCAGTCCGTTTGCCGAACGGGTGGCGGTGGTTTGCACCGACATCTTGCAGTATGCAGCCCGTGAGGATGTGGAAGGCTTCGACCACATACTTTGTAATCCTCCTTATTACGAAGAAGATGTGCTTTCGCCTGTGGGAGAACGTGCCTTGGCGCGCCAAACGCAGGGCGGAGGCCTGACCTTTGCAGCCTTGCTCCATTGCGTGTGTCGACTGTTGAAGGACGACGGAGCCACGTTCAGCGTAGTGCTGCCGCGCCAGGCGGTGAGCCGCTTTGAGGCTTTGGCACTGGCCCACGGGTTGAACGTCGTGCGACGTACCGATGTGGTGACACGTCCCAACAAGCCAGCCAAACGTTCGCTCTTAGAGTTTACCCGTGTCAAGCACGTGCAACCCACCGTGACGGAACTCGCCCTCGTGGGCGACGATGGCGGACGGTCGGCAGCGTACGCCAAACTGTGTGCCGACTTCTACCTATAAGCAGCGAAGAGGTGTCAATGTTGTCCTAAACGTTTTTATTTCTGTCCGATAAAACAAACCCAACGCATTGGTAAAGAAAAAAGGATGCTTCGGAGTGAAGTATTTCCGTTGAAAATCAAAGCGTACATTTATGCGAT
>CAVLCM010000137.1:0-7252 GCA_963661625.1 bacterium | reverse complement strand
CTCATTAAATGACTTGGAAATAGCCGTCAAAAAGTCCTCGTTGTACATAAGCGTTTGAATTGATATTGCAGTAGCTTTTCTCCAAATGATAGTTCAAAAAAAATTATCGTTGCTTTCGGCAAGGAACGCTTGGCAATAACGTACTACAAAAGCGCACATGAACGCACCGTCGCCGCAACTATTGTCCACGACGTGGCGTGTGTGTCGGTTGCCATTGGTTTAATGCGATAGCGAAACGCCGCCTCTCGCACGCCCCGAACGAGGCGGTACGTGAGGCGGCGTTTCGGTTATTTGTGTGGGAGGAACTTCCCTATTGTATTTCCTTGTCGTCTCGAAGGATGAACATGAGGATATCCTTCGACACACCACCCTTGCGGAGGTGGAAGATGGTGTAGTTGCTCAGGTCGTAGCGGTAGGCCACAATGCGGATGATTTGCGCAAATTTGTAGAACGCGTTGCGAGCTCGGCCCTGCATTTCCTCTTCTGACGTTCCGTACACGGTGAAGTTAGGATAATTGCCGCTCCAGTCTGTAGTGTAGAATTCCTTGATGGCGTCCTTGATGTGCTGCTCGTGTACCTTCATGAAGTTGGGGTCGGAGCAGGTAATCTGATATTCGTCAGAGCGCACAGGAGTGAAGAGGGGAATGTTCGTGGTGTGTTCGTTCCATACCACACCTTCGTCATACCGAGCACTGCAAGTTTCGTCGCCGTCGCGGTACACGAGTTCCGCGGCATAAGCAATGTCGTTGAGCGTGAGGGTGTACATACTGTTCACCTTGGGATTTTTCACCACGTAGTGAAGCGTAAGGTCCGTACTCCAGTCGTTGCGCTGGAAGTCTTCCACGATGCTGTGGTCTGCGCCGTAGTAGGGCGTGGCAGTCACGCCGCGAACGCTGCTTGTTTTTATGTCGTGTTGGTGGTCTACATAGATATATCCCGGGCGTTCGCCACCGAATGTCCAGTCGGTGAAACTGCCGGTTCTGCCGGTGTTCGCGCCGAACAGTCCACCGTCGTGATGCTCAAACGACTGGGCCGCCTTCACAGTCTGTCCCCATTTGCCGCCCCACAAATTTCCGTAGAGCATGCTGACGTTGTTGATTTCGGTGTTGAGCCCTGACTTCACAGTACCTTGAACCATCTCACTGGGACTTATCTGCGGCATCGATATATTCTCGTTGTTGCCGTTGGCATCGGTGAGCTTGCAAGAGAGGTAACAACCCTTGAAGTAGGGACCGTACCATACGTTGCGCCATGTCATCAGGAAGTCCACGCCTGTCGACGCACCTTCCAGATAGCTGGGCCTCAGCAGAGTGCCGTCGGCAAGTTTCACCCACTGGTCAATCTTGTACCAGAAATTGGAGTATGTGATGACATCCTTAAAGTTGTGATATCTTCTCGTGATGTTCGGACATTCGAGTTGGGAGTTGTGGTAGGTGGGCGATATGTGCACGAGATAGTGGTCCTCGTTGGCCTGGCAGTCGTGGAAGGAGTAGCAGTCCACGTTGATTTCGTAGCGCATCTTCTTCTCCAAGGCGAGCGTAGGTCCAAGCGTCTGCTGAATGCATACGCTCTGGGGCTTTATCACATTGCCGTCGGCATCGGTCACGGCGTTGGCAGTAGACTGGTTTTTGAAGTTTACGGCGCGGTTCATCCACTGCACGAGCTGGTCGGCTGACTTGCCGTGGTCGTATTCCGTGGGGGCATATTCGCGCGGGGCGCACATGGTGTTGACCGTGTCGCTGTCGGCGGTAAGTCCCTGAATCATTGCGTTCGAGCGTGCGCTGTCGGCCGTTTCTTCGAGGTTGCGCACGATGTAAAGCCCGAGCTGGCTGAAAGCTACGGCCTCGGTGCGGTTGTCCACGCTCTGGGTACTCATTTGCTTCACCTGTTTGAAGCGTGCGAGCATCTGCGAGGGTTCAGTCACGTCGGTGCCTTGCTTCGACACGGTGTCGATGGCAGCCTGTATGGTGTCGATCAAAGCGGTGCGGTCTACGCTTGCAGGGTCAACCAATATAAAGTTTGCGCCGTTCTGGTAAGCCTGGAACATCTTCGTCACGTCGTCCACCGAGAAGCGAACGTTGTGGTTTTTGGTGAAGACGAAAGCTTTCACGCTGGGGGTAATCTCCGATGTAGTGTTGGTCATTCGGTTGACCACGTTGCCGTTAAAGCCCGAGCGGTCTGCGCCGAACACCACGGCGGGGGAGTTGAACTTCACTTCCAACTGGTCGGTTACGGGGTCGGGGGTAAGGCTATCGAGGCTGTCGGTTTGTTCTGTGCCGTCCGTTTTCTTTACGCTTTCCTGAGTGTCGTCGCTGCACGATACGAGTGCGCTTCCTGAACCTAGGAACGCCAGCAGTGCGAAACTGCATACTGCTAAGGCGGGAAATCTGAATAGTTTCATGTCGTAGCCGTTTTATAGGTTAGTGAACGTGGAATTTGTGTTTTTAAGGTGGCGACGGTTTTGCTCGCCATATATAAAAGGCAAAGGTATGTTTATTTCATAGCACGAGGCATTATTGGCGAAGAAATTTCGCATAACAGACAACTTTTAGCCAAATGGAGGTTCAAGCAGCTCCGAAGTGGCCGTTTCTGAGCCGCAGCTAAGTGTCGTCCGTATGGTGTGCGGCATATTCCACGGGGCTAAGGATTGATGCGTCGCGGAGAAACATCAGCAATTTGCATGGGCATCCACCTATAAAAAGCGCCGTAGGCAAGCGTCCCCGGTTGGGGAGCTTGCCTACGGCTTTGTTTTCAGTGCAGTGCGCGGGGCGCGCCGTATGGTTCGGGGTTTAGTCGGCTATGAGGGTAAATTCTGCGCCCGAGGCGTAGTCCTGGCCGAATTGCTCGTTGAGGGCGCGCAGACGGATGTAGCGTGCCTTGACGGGCTTGGCGAACATCACCTTTTTGAGTTCGGCATTTCCCGGGAACGAGCCTTTGGCGATGGGTTCGCCCCACGACTTGCCGTCCTGGCTGACATAGATTTCATAGTCCTTCACCCATCCGTTCTGGCCGCTCTGGCGGGGCAAGAGGGTGAAGCCCTTCATGGTCTTCGTCTCGCCGGCATCGAAGTCGATCCAGTGGGGGTATTTGGCCTGCGTGATGGAGTACATCGTGTGCCAGATGGTAGAGGGATCGCCGTCGACAAGGTTGGCCGCGTCGCCGCTGCCGGGTTCTTGCGAAGAGGCGAAGACTACTTCCAGAGGCACGCTCTCGATCTTGTCATACGTCATGGACGTTTTCATGCCCGGGTTCTCCTTGTACCAGGTTGTCACCGTGCCGCCCTTGCGCAGGTCGATGGACTGAGTGTATGCCACAGCCTTTTTGCTGCCGTTGAGGGCGTACATGATGGTGCGGTTCTTGGCGGGCGTAGAAAGCGTCACCTTGCCCGTGCGGCTATGCTCAATGCTGATGGGCTGCTCGCCGGCGGTCGAAACCTTGGCCACCTGCTGAGCGGTTGCCGTGCCACTTACGGGACGAATGATGAAACCGAAGTTGTAGTTGGCGCTGATGGCCTGGTCGCTCGTGTAGGGACCGCCCTGGCCGCAACTTGCGCCGCCGAGGCCCGTTACCTTCGCGTCGAGGTGGAGGTAGGTGCCGTCAGAGGCGGGGAGCTGGTAGGGATGTGCCGCCGTGGTGAGCTGCTGCTGGCTCCAAGGCAGGGCCGAAACGGACATGAGGCTGTCGGCGATGAACGCCACGCCCACTGCGCCGGGGTTCGACGTGCTGAGGGCACACCAGCGCACGTCCTCGCGGTTGCCCATGCTCTGGGGCTTGGGGAGCATAATGTCTTGCTTTCCCACTTCGCCCTCGTGGAGTTCAACAAACTGGCCCGTCTTGCGGTCGGCGTAGTTGTTGACGGGGCCGCGGCCGTAGTAGGCAAAGCGGTTGTACTCCTTGCCGAGCTTCATGCTGTAGCCGATGCGGGGCAGAACCACATTGGTGCGGTTGGCCGAGATGGCGCTTTCGAGTTCGATGGAGCCGTCGGGGTAGATGGTGTACACCTGGTTGGTGGTGAACTTCAAGTCGTCGGGACCGAGTTCGCGCTTGCCCTTGTCGAAGGTGTAGACGGTTTCGGGGTCGCGGTCGCGGTCGGAGTAAACCTGCTGGCAACCATATTTGCCCTGGCTCTCCACCATGTAGGAGAGCTGGTACGAACCGTCTTTCTTTTGGCTGACGGTGGGCTGGCCAATCACCTTGTGCTGGAGGTTGTACAAGCCTTCCTTAAACCATGCGTTGGGGAAACCGATGCCTGCGTCGTTGTCCGTCGGGGCGCGGAAAGCGTCGAGTTTCGGTCCGTTGCCGTCGGCGAGGACGGAGGTGCCGTTGTATTGCAACGAATAGATAGCGCCCGTGGCGTTGTCGAAGGTGGCGGAGAAGTTGTCGCCCGTGAGCGTCACGTAGCCCTTCTTCGACACGTCGGCCTTCACGGCCTTGCCGGCCGCTGCCTGGGCCACGGAGGGGGCCTTT
Organism: bacterium; assembly: GCA_963661625.1. GTDB lineage: Bacteria > Bacteroidota > Bacteroidia > Bacteroidales > Bacteroidaceae > Alloprevotella. Next base: position 2,785 of record CAVLCM010000137.1, on the reverse strand, counting down.
TCACTGGCGGCTTTCACGAAGAGCTGTTCCTCCATCTGCACGTAGCCCTTCTTAGCCCACGGCATGTCCTTGCCTTGCAGGAACTGCACCTTCACGTAGTACTCGCTGCCCTTGTCGAGCGAAGCGTAGTTGAACGGAAGCACGTAGATTTGGCGTTCGCGCGGACCGAGGATGTTCTTTGCGCCTTGCAGGGGTTTGTCCTTCTCGACGCATACGCCGTCCTTGTAGAGCGACCATACGATTTGGTAGCCTCGGAGGGGTTCGAAATAGTTCTTGTTGAAGATTTCGATCTGGCCGAGTTCAAGGTTGACGGCCTTTACGCCGACGTTCTGGTAGACTTTCTTCACCTCATAGTACTGACCCTTAGGCTCGAGGTCGGGGCGCATCACGCCATTCATGCAGAACATGCCGTCGTTGGGCTTATTGTCCTTGCCGAAGTCGCCGCCGTAGCCCCAGAACTTTGCGCCTGTCTTGGGGTCGGTGCCCATCATGGCCTGGTCCACCCAGTCCCAAATGGCTCCGCCCATGAAGAAGTTTGTGCTCTCGATGGCAGTCCAGTAGTCTTGCAGGTTGCCAATGGCGTTGCCCATGGAGTGTGCGTACTCAGAGATGTGGTAGGGGTACTTCATGTTGTAGTTGCCCTTTACCGCGCCCTGCACCCAGGCCACCGAGGGATATTGGTTCGACCCCATGTCGACGATGTCGTTGTTGCGCTCATACTGCACGGGGCGGCTGTCGTCGTATGCCTTGATGGCGGCGTAGGCAGCCTTGAAGTTGTCGCCCGGGCCGGCTTCGTTGCCAAGGCTCCAGATGACCACCGAGGGGTGGTTGACGGTGGCGTGAACCATTTCCATGTCGCGCGCCACATGGGCGTTTTTCAGCTCAGGCACGTGCGAAAGGCTCTCGCGGCCGTAGTAGTACTCGTGGCTCTCGATGTTGCCCTCGTCCTCGAGGTAGATGCCGTACTTGTCGCAGAGGTAGTACCAGTAGGGCGCATCGGGATAGTGGGAGTTGCGCACGTGGTTGATGTTGCCTCGCTTCATGAGGAACACCTCCTTCTCCATCTGCTCACGCGTGATGTAGTGGCCGGTGTAGGGATTTGTTTCGTGGCGGTTAACGCCTTTCATCTTGATGGTCTTGCCGTTGAGGTAGTAGTAGCGTCCGGCAAGGTTGAACTCATCCTGGCTGGCAGGAGTGTCCTTGATTTCGATTTTGCGGAAGCCCACGTTGGTGGAGAACGTTTCCACCACGCGCCCCTTCTTGTCGCGGAGTTCGCCCACGAGGGTGTAGCGGTAGGGAGCCTCAGCGTTCCAGGGCTTCACCTTGTCGCCGGCCTGCAACGTGACGAGGCTGCTCACCTCGCCCTGCTTGCCAATCTCGTCGAGCGTGGCTGTGGCCGTTACGCCTTCCACGAGGGTGTTCTCGTCGCCGTAGAGCTTGTTGGCGTAGAGCGAATAGTTGAGCGTATAGCCCTTGGCGGCCTTCGCGGTGAGGTTGCTCACCTGCGCGGTGATATGCAGAGAGGCCTGGGTATAGGTTGCGTCGTAGTCGGGGATGGCCTTGATGTCGCGCACCTGCACCTTGGGCTTGGCGGTGAGGGCCACGTCGCGGATGATGCCGGGCAGGCGGAACATGTCCTGGCTTTCGAAGAGCGAGCCGTCGGACTGGCGGTAGACTTCCACGGCCACCACGTTTTCACCCTTTTCGTTGAGGTAGGGGGTGATGTCGAACTGGGCGAGGTTGCGCGAGTTCTTGGAGAAACCTACGTAGCGGCCGTTGATGTAGAGGTAGAAGAAGGAGTCAACGCCGTCGAAGTTGATGTAGATTTCCTTGTCCTTCCAGTCGGCCGGGACGGTGAACGTGCGGCGGTAGGAGCCTACCTCGTTGCGGTTCTTGTAGGTCATCCAGTCCTTGCGCGGCTCGCGCATCACGCCGCCTTTCCAGTCGCCCTCCTTCACCTGGTGCTGGAAGATGACGCGCTGGTTGGAGTAGAGCGGTTCGCCATATTTGAATGTGCCGTCGCTCTGCGCACCGGCAAGGTTCCAGCTCTGCGGCACGGCAATCTGGTCCCATGCGGAAGCGTCGAAGTCGGTCTTGTAGAAGTCCTTTGGACGCTCGTCGGGGTTCTTGGCCCAATGGAACTGCCACTGGCCGTTGAGGCTCTGCCAGAGCGAGCTGTTTTCGGGAAGCACCTTGCGCGCTTCGTCGACGCTGGCGAACGAGAAGAACCAGGCGTGGGGCTGTTGCTTGTTGTAGGCCACGGAGTCGGGGCTTTGCCACTCCCACCCTGTGGGCTGCGGCATCTGTCCGTAGTAGTAACCGCCGAGGGGCGCAATCTGCGCCCACGCTGCGGGCATGGCAAGCAAGGCCGCAAGGAGGGTCGTTGTTGTCTTACGCATAGTATTTATAGGGGGTTTAGGATGATAATTCGTTCGGTAAGTAAGGGCGCACCGTTGTGTTTTTCCTGAAATGGTTTGTGCGATGAAATGTGCGTTTTTTGTCCGTCCGGACTTTCGCCAAAAGCCCGTGAGCCACGCTGCCGCACGCCCAAGGGCAAAGTTAGAGCCAATTATCTACATAGCTGCAACGGGCTTGAACAAAAATGCGGATAACGGTTTATTTTGAGGGCGAAGCGATTTTTATTGACGGCAATGGAGACAATTGGCTTCGCCTCAACAACGGGAATTGCTGTTTGTCCGAAGAATTTCTGTTCATTAGCGTTCACAAAGTGTTGATTCACCATTCCGTTTTCCGCCCTTTCATTCACCGTACGTTCACCGGCCAT
>CAVLCM010000136.1:0-7334 GCA_963661625.1 bacterium | reverse complement strand
TTCCGTTGAAAATCAGAGCGTACATTTATGCGATGAGTGGACGTACGTCATGAGGACGAGTGAACGTACGTCTATAAGTCGAGTGAACGTACGTCTATAAGTAGAGTGGACGTACGTCATTAAAGAGGGTGGACGTACGTCGTTAGATGAAGCCTTCTTCGAGTGAATACGTAACTCGTTGATTTTCAATATGCGCCATTTGGTGGTGCAAAAAAGTGATGAAGTCAGGAGCAATGCGTTGGGTTCGTTTTATCAAACAGAAATAAAAGCGGCTCCCGGACTTGCCATGATGCTTGTCCGGGAGCCGCTCCTTTCAGATTGTGCGGCTTGCGCCTTATTTACTGCTGCGCTGCGCTGTTGGCGGCGTTGATCATTTCCGTGCTGGGGAGGATATACACCTCTACGCGGCGGTTCTCCTTCTGGCCAGCTGCGGTGGAGTTGTCAGCAACGGGATTTTCTTCGCCGTAACCCTTCACGCTAACGAGGCGAGAAGAGGGGTAGCCTGCGCTCACGATGCGATCTTTCACGGCATCGGCGCGCTGCTGCGACAGGGTGAGGTTCTTAGCCTGGCTCTGCTCGGTGGTGCAGTTTTTCCAGCCCTGATTGTCGGTAAAGCCGCAGATGGCGAGGTTGTAGGTATTGTCCTCGGCGGCGAGCTGCGTGATGAACTTGTTGATAGAAGAAATGGCCGACGTGCTGAGCGTCGATGCACCAGTGTTGAAGAGCAGGCCGCTGTCGAAAGTTGCCTTCACGTACTGCGTGCCGTCAGAGTTTTCAATCACCTCAGCCTTGGCGTTGGCAGCCTCAGCTGCTTTCTTAGCCTTGTCCATCTTGTTGCCGATGATTACGCCTGCACCGGTACCCACAGCTGCGCCTACAGCTGCACCGATAGCGGCGCCCTTGCCCTTGCCGATGAGTTGGCCTACGAGTGCACCGAGTGCGCCAGCACTAGTGCCGCCGATGAGTGCGCCCTTGGCAGTGTTAGACATGCCGCCACAGCTGCTGAGCAGCATCGCTGCGCTCACGGCGCATACGGATAACTTCATTCCTTTCATAGTTTGCAGTATAATTTTGTTTATTGGTTTGCCTTACGGAATATTCCGAGGCAAAGTAAATAATAAAGGCGCAAATTTGCCGCATCGGCGTGGCAAAAAGTGAGCGAGAACGGCAAAACGCATGCGCGGCGGCATATAATAAGCGTTTTATTTGTAATTTTGCGGCTATCATAAATACTATTTCGTCCGCACCACGAACAACCGTCCGGCGGCGCGCGGCAAACCACACTATCATGGCAAAAGAACTGAAAGACCTTACGAAACGCAGCGTGGACTATTCGCGCTGGTATAACGAACTCGTTGTCAAGGCCGACCTGGCCGAGCAGTCCGACGTGCGCGGCTGCATGATTATCAAACCCTACGGCTACGCCATCTGGGAACGCATGCAGCAGGGACTCGATGAGCGTTTCAAGCAGACAGGCGTGCAGAATGTTTACTTCCCGATGCTCATCCCGAAGAGTTTCCTCTCCAAGGAGGCCGAACACGTAGAGGGCTTCGCCAAGGAGTGCGCCGTGGTGACGCACTACCGCCTCAAGGCCGACCCCGAGGGCGACGGCGTGGTGGTTGACCCCGCTGCCAAGCTCGAAGAAGAACTCATCATCCGCCCCACGTCGGAGACGACCATCTGGAACACCTACCGCAAGTGGATTCACTCTTGGCGCGACCTGCCCCTGTGCTGCAACCAGTGGTGCAACGTGATGCGCTGGGAGATGCGCACACGCCTTTTCCTCCGCACATCGGAGTTCCTTTGGCAGGAGGGTCATACGGCACACGCCACCAAAGAGGAGGCCGAGGCTCGCGCCCAACAGATGCTCCACGTATATGCCGACTTCGCCGAAGAGGTGATGGCTGTGCCCGTGGTACGCGGAGTGAAGAGCGAGACGGAACGTTTTGCCGGCGCGCTCGACACGTACACTATCGAGGCTATGATGCAGGACGGCAAGGCACTGCAAAGCGGCACGAGCCACTTCCTGGGCCAAAACTTCGGCAAGGCGTTCAACGTGCAGTTTGTCAACAAGGACAACCAGACGGACTACGCCTGGGCAACGTCGTGGGGCGTTAGCACCCGTCTGATGGGTGCGCTCATCATGACGCACTCCGACGATAACGGTCTTGTACTCCCCCCGCACCTCGCTCCCATTCAGGTGGTCATCGTGCCTATCTACAAAGGCGACAGCGAATTGGCTCGCTTCGACGAGAAACTCGGCGCGTTGGCAGACAACCTCCGCAAGAGGGGCATCCGCGTGAAGTACGACAACGCCGACAACAAGCGTCCGGGCTTCAAGTTTGCCGACTACGAGCTCAAGGGTGTGCCCGTACGCCTCGTGATGGGCGGCCGCGACCTTGACAACGGCACTATCGAACTGATGCGCCGCGACACGCTCGAGAAGGAGACACTCCCGTTCGAGGGCATCGAGGACTACGTAGAGAAGTTGCTCGAAGAAATCCAGGCCAACATCTTCCGCAAGGCCAAGGCGCGCCTCGACGAGAACACGCACGAGTGCAACGACTACGAGGAGTTCAAGAGCCGCGTGAAGAACGGCGGTTTCTTCCTCTGCCCCTGGGACGGCACGGCCGAAACGGAGGCCAAGATCAAGGCCGACACGCAGGCCACTATCCGCTGCGTGCCCTTCGGCGTTGACCAGTCGAACCCCGGCACCGACATGGTGAGCGGCAAGCCCGCCACCTGCAAGGTTATTATTGCCCGGAGTTATTAAAAACTCTATAAGAAGCCCCCATCCCCCAGAAGGGGGCTTTCTGCCCTGCCACCCTCAATCCCTCTAAGGGAGGCTTCCCGACAAGCCCAAAGAACGTTGTCCCCACCCTTTATCCATTAAGAAACAGGAAAACAAGGGGAGCGCATAATGGAGCTTGTCGGCATAGGTCCTCCCCCACACAGGGGGATTGAGGGGGGCTGTTATTTTTTTCCTTAGATGATTTCAGTAGAACACCTTTCAGTAGAGTTCAGCGCGCGGCCGCTCTTCACCGACGTGTCGTTCGTCATCAACCCCAAGGACCGCATCGCCCTTGTGGGCAAAAACGGCGCGGGGAAGTCTACCCTGCTCAAAATACTCTCCTCGCAGCAAGAGCCTACCGCCGGCACCGTGTCGGTGCAGAACGGCACAACCATTGGCTACCTGCCGCAGGTGATGGTGCTGAGCGACGAGCATACCGTGATGGAGGAGGCAGAAGAGGCTTTTGCCCACATCAGCGAGATGAAGCAGCTCGTTGACGACCTCAACAACCAGCTGGCCGAACGCACCGACTACGAGAGCGAGGACTATATGCAACTCGTGGAACGGTTTACCCGCGAGAGCGAACGCTACCGCATGATGGGCGGCATGAACTACCGCGCCGAACTGGAACGCACGCTCCAAGGGCTGGGCTTCTCGCCGCAGGACTTCAACCGCCCCACGAGCGAGTTTTCCGGTGGCTGGCGCATGCGCATCGAACTGGCAAAGCTTTTGCTTCGCCGCCCCGACGTGTTGCTGCTCGACGAACCTACCAACCACCTTGACATTGAGAGCATACGCTGGCTCGAAAAGTTCCTCGCACGATCGGCAAGCGCCGTAGTGCTGGTGAGCCACGACCGCGCCTTCATCAACAACGTGACGAACCGCACGCTCGAAATTTCGTGCGGACGCATCACGGACTACAAGGTGACGTACGACGAGTTTGTGCGCCTTCGCGCCGAACGCCGCGAGCAGCAGCTCCGGGCCTACGAAAACCAGCAGAAAGAGATTGCCGACATTCGCGACTTCATTGAGCGTTTCCGCTACAAACCCTCCAAGGCAGCGCAGGTGCAGAGCCGCGTCAAGCAGCTCGAAAAGATTGTGCCTATCGAGGTGGACGAAGTGGACAACTCCTCCCTGCGCCTCAAATTCCCGCCCTGCATGCGTTCGGGCGATTATCCCGTCATCTGCGAGGACCTGCGCAAGGACTACGGTGAGCACTGCGTGTTCTCAGCCGTCGACCTCACCATCAAACGAGGCGAGAAGGTGGCCTTCGTGGGCAAAAACGGCGAGGGTAAGTCCACACTCGTGAAGTGCATCATGGGCGAAATACCCTTCGGCGGCACGCTCAAAGTGGGCCACAACGTACAGATTGGTTACTACGCACAAAACCAGGCACAGCTGCTCGACGGCGAACTGACCGTGTTCGACACCATCGACCGCGTGGCCAAAGGCGACGTGCGCCTCAAAATACGCGACATTCTCGGCGCGTTCATGTTTGGCGGCGAGGCATCAGACAAAAAGGTAAAGGTGCTTTCGGGCGGCGAACGCTCGCGCCTGGCCATGATAAAGCTGTTGCTCGAACCGGTGAACCTGCTCATCCTCGACGAACCAACCAACCACCTCGACATGCGCACAAAGGACGTGCTGAAAGAGGCCATCCTGGCCTTCGACGGCACGGTGATTGTGGTGAGCCACGACCGCGACTTCCTCAACGGGCTGGTGTCGAAGGTGTACGAGTTTGGCGGCGGCCACGTGCGCGAACACTTGGGCGGCATCTACGACTTCTTGCAGCGCAAGGAGATGGAAACGCTCGACGAACTGCAATCCGCCTCGCTCACGCAAAGTCCTACTGCCTCAGCCCCTGCCCCAACGGCAGATAAAGAGACCTCGGCCGGCAAGCAGTCGTACGAGGAGCGCAAGGAGCAGGCGCGCCAGCGCAAAAAGGCGGAACGCCAAGTGGAGCAATGCGAAGCTGAGGTGATGCGCCTCGAAGAGGAGAAGGCGGCTCTCGAAACACGTCTTGCCACGCCCGAAGGCGCGGCAGACACCGCCCTCTTTGAGCAATACGGCAAATTGCAGCAACAGCTCGCCCAGGCCGAAGAGGCTTGGGAAGAGGCTATGGGGAATTTGTAAGAAGGACGCCCCCCTGAAGGGTGCTTTCTGTTCCGCTATGGGCTGGGGTATATCCACGGGCCGCGCCCTCCTCGAATTAGGTTTGCATACGAAACAATAATCATACAAATACGAACTCACCCCTACTCTATTCCACTTTTCCCTTGATGGGGCAAAGAGGCATAAGCATGGGGGAGGCTTTTCATTTCCTTATTCCATGACACAACAAAAAAAGGAAGCATCGCTTCCCGAAAACGCATTCCGTCCACTGGCGGAGGGCGAAACGTACGAACCCTTGATGAAGGCGTCGCAGACCTATCGCGAGGTAACACCCTGGTCTATCGTTTGGGGCCTCGTGATGGCCGTTGTATTCTCCGCCGCAACGGCATACCTGGGCTTGAAGGTGGGCCAGGTGTTTGAGGCCGCCATCCCTATCACCATCATTGCCGTGGGCGTGAGCGGCGCAACGCACCGCAAAGACCCACTCGGCGAAAACGTCATCATCCAGAGCATCGGTGCCTGTTCGGGCATGATTGTGGCAGGAGCTATCTTCACCCTGCCCGCCCTCTACATCCTGCAACACAAATACCCGGAACTGACGGTCAACTTCCTGCAAGTGTTCCTTGCCTCGCTGCTCGGCGGCATCCTGGGCATACTGTTCCTCATCCCCTTCCGCAAATACTTTGTGAAGGACATGCACGGCAAATACCCCTTCCCCGAAGCAACGGCCTCGACGCAGGTGCTAATCTCCGGCGAGCGTAGCGGTTCGCAGGCCAAGCCGCTGCTCGTGGCCGGCCTTGTGGGCGGTCTGTACGACTTTGCAGTGTCTGCCTTCGGAGCGTGGAACGAAAACTTCACATCTCGCTGCTGCTCGTGGGGCGTGGCACTGGCCGACAAGGCAAAGCTCGCCTTCAGCATCAACACCAGTGCGGCACTGCTCGGCATGGGTTACATCGTGGGCCTGAAATACGCCGCCATCATCTGCTTCGGTTCGGTGGCCGTATGGTGGGTGATTGTGCCGGCCTTGGCCCTTGTATTCCCCGACCTGACGGTGGTGGAAGCCACGCGCGAAACGGCCGCCGTAACGGCCTCGGCCGCATCGCCCGAACAACTTTTTGCCTACGCCAAGAGCATCGGCATCGGCGGCATCGCCATGGCCGGTATCATCGGCGTGGTGAAGAGCTGGAGCGTGATAAAGAGCGCGTTCGCCCTTGTGGGCAAGGTGCTTAGCCCCGGAGCAACGGCCGAAAAGACGGAGCGCACGCAACGCGACCTGTCGATGAAGATTATTGCCATTGGTTCGCTGATTACCATCATTGTGACTGCCCTGTTCTTCTACTTCGACGTGATGGGCGGCAACCTGCTCTTCACCGTGGTGGGCATTCTCATCGTGGCGGTCATCGCCTTCCTGTTTACCACCGTGGCAGCCAACGCCATCGCCATCGTGGGCTCCAACCCCGTGAGCGGCATGACGCTGATGACGCTCATCCTCTCGTCCATCATCATGGTAGTTGTGGGTCTGAAAGGCACGGGCGGCATGGTGGCCGCGCTCATCATGGGCGGCGTTGTCTGCACTGCGCTCTCGTCGGCCGGAGCGTTCATCACCGACCTGAAAATTGGCTACTGGCTCGGTTCTACGCCGCAAAAGCAGGAGACGTTCAAATTCCTCGGCATACTAGTTTCGGCTGCTACCGTAGGCGGCGTAATCATGATTTTGAACAAGGCATACGGCTTTACGCCCGACAACTCCGACGTGATGGCGGCTCCGCAAGCTCGCGCCATGGCAGCTGTGATTGAACCGCTGATGAGCGGACAGGGTGCGCCGTGGTTGCTCTACGGCATCGGTGCGGTGATTTCGCTCGTGCTGACGTTCTGCGGCGTTTCGGCCTTGGCATTCGCCCTGGGCATGTTCATTCCCTTGCAGCTTAACTTGCCGCTGATTGTAGGCGGTCTCATCAACTGGTATGTCACGAGCCGCTCTACCGACACGGCACTCAACCAGCAGCGCAACGAAAAGGCTACGCTCCTGGCCTCGGGCTTCATTGCCGGCGGTGCGCTGATGGGCGTAGTGAGCGCAGGCATGCAGTTTGGCGGTCTCAACTTCGCCAATCCAGCATACCTCGATTCGCCCATCTCGCAAATCGTTTCGGCCGTGGCCTACGCCCTGCTGATTGTTTACTTTGTTCGGGCTTCGATGAAGTAAGCCCCAATCCCCATACAAGGGGGTTAGCCATAGTTGTAACTCCCTGCGGGGCGCAAAAATTTGCGATGCGGGGCGCAAAATATTGCGCCCCGCATCGCAAATTTTTGCGCCCCGCATCTCATTCTTACGGCTGAGCGAGTGAGAACAATCTGCTCTATTCTTGACTTCGTCAATGCTTCACCCAAATCAGTTTTCGGAGGTTCCTAACCCGAAAAGCGGCTTTATGGC
>CAVLCM010000135.1:0-7380 GCA_963661625.1 bacterium | reverse complement strand
TCATTGCCGCTGTCAAGGGTACGACAGTTGCAGGCGTAACGAAGCATCTTAGCCAGATACTGGAGAAAAAGGGAAAACATTTCAAGCTCCGTGGGAAACAGAAATCTGTGGGAGCATCAGCGGTAGCCGTTTATCTTGCGATGTATGCTGTTGTTGATGTCGTCTGTGTTGAAGTTTACTAGCAGGCCTATGTGTTTGTTGGCTACTCGGAGGTAGGAGAGCAACTGCTTGTGGTGTACGGGCTTGAGTTCTTCAACGGATTTGAGCTCTATTATTATTGCGTCTTCCACGAGGATGTCAAGACGGAAATCCAAGGGGAGTATCTGACCGTCGTAGACTACGTCGACGCGAGCCTGGTTTTGCACGTGCAAACCCTGCTTTCGCAGTTCGTAGCACAGAGCCGCTTCGTAGATGGACTCTAACAGCCCTGGACCGAGCGCCTTATATACATTAAATATCGCACCTCGTATCTTATACGTCAACTCGTTTTCTGTCATACACTTGTTTCCCACTGATTATTTTTGTTCTCCTACAGAGATGTTTCTTTATGGCCCACAGAAATCACAGAACGCACAGAGAGCTTCATATTATTAGTTCTCAAAAAAAATTCCGTGAAATCTGTGATATCTGTGGGAATTATACTCTCCCACGGAACTCACAGAATGCACAGAGAGATTCGACACATTGAGCCACAAGAAAACTCTGTGAGATCTGTGAGTTCTGTGGGAGCTACTCCGCGATTTCGAAGTCCTCTCGGTGGACGTTGCTAATGGCTACGGCGTAGCCGCCGAGATCCATTACGAGTTGGCGGTTGCCGAGGATGCGGACTACGTAGCCCTCTTGGCCGGCGAGGAGGCCGGTGAGGACACGGAGCTTTACGTGGTCGCGGGCGAACTTTTCGAAATGGTCGCGCAGGAAGGTCACACGGGCTGGGTCCTGCTCCATAACACGCATGAAGGGGCGCATCACGGCGTCGGGGATCGACGCGGGAAGACCGGTGCTGCAATCGTTTACCAAAAAATACTGGGGAAAGTTCTGTGTGAGGAACCGTCGGAGCTGGCGCGTTTCGCCTTGGAGGAATACAAGGCCGCTTACGGTGGGCTTTTCCACCTTTACTACGCCTTGGCCGTTGGGCTTCTTCTTGAAGTTCGCCGTGCGGTGCACAAAGCAGCGGGGCTTAAAGCCGCCCTCCACATCGGTGGCGTTGAGCCTTTCCTCGAAGGATATGGCCGACATGTGGTGCACGCGGATGTAGCCCCAAGGGAGAGCGTTGTCCGCATCTTTTGCACCTGTGCCGTTTTCGTTTTGGGATAGACCTTCCTCTCCCGGAGCCTTTGAACGGCTGGCCCCGACGATGTGGATGCCCTTTGGCAAACGCTTGTTGTGATACAGTTCGTTTGCGTCGGCTGCAGAGGAAGAAAGCGAGCTTACCAGCGTCATTTTTCTTTTTCTACTTTATGTGGCTTACGGCTGCTGCCCCAGCGGGCGGCAATGCCGTGTGTACGTTGCGGCGGTTCATAGTTTCACTCGGTGAATACTGCGTTTTCGCAGGCCATACGAGGGCATCGTTTGAGCATGGCTCATTTGTTTTTTACGTTTTCTTACTCTCTGCTGGCCTTGCATCTCTCTATCAGTTCGGTTGTTTTTCGGTAATCGGGAATGGTTATTCCGTTACAAAGGTGGTACTTTTATTTCAGATTGTAAAGCGTTGCGGCTATAAAGTTGGGGGCGTTTAGCCGTTTGGAAAACGACGGAAAACTTGTGCGGTTCGCACGATGTCAGGAGACGATACGAAAACGAAGCAGGAGGAAACCTTCGTGCGGCCTTCTCCTGCTTCGTATGCGGTTGAAGTGATTGTCTAGTTACTTAATGATGTCGAGGTCAACAAACACCTTGCGCAGAGCCTCAACGGCGCGGTCCACCTGTTCCTTGGTGTGAGTGGCCATGAGTGCCACACGCACGAGGGTGTCTTGCGGAGCGCAAGCGGGGGGAATAACGGGGTTGATGAACACGCCGGCATCGAAGGCACGGGCAGTGGCCACGAAGGTTTTCTCCGTGTCGCGCACGTAGAGAGGAATGATGGGCGACTCCGTTTCGCCGATTTCGAAGCCTGCCTCGCGGAACTTCTTCAGGGCGTAGTGCGTCACGTCCCACAGGGTCTCAATGCGTTCGGGTTCCTTCTGGATGATGTGCAGAGCCTCCATGGCGCAAGCGGTGGCGGCAGGAGTGTTCGATGCGGAGAAGATATAGGTGCGGGAGTTGTGGCGCAACCAGTTGATGATGCTCTCGTCGGCAGCGATAAAACCGCCGATTGAGGCAAGCGACTTGCTGAACGTACCCATGATGAGGTCTACCTCGTCGGTCAGGCCGAAATAGTCGCACACGCCGCGGCCCTGACGGCCGAACACGCCAAGACCGTGAGCCTCGTCGACCATGATGCTGGCGTTGTACTTGTGCTTGAGCTTCACGATTTCGGGCAGTTTGGCGAGGTCGCCTTCCATAGAGAACACGCCATCTACAACGATGAGCTTAACGGCCTCGGGGGCGCACTTCTGGAGCTGGCGTTCGAGGTCGGCCATGTCGTTGTGCTTGTATTTCAGGCACGTAGAGAACGACAGGCGGCGGCCGTCAACGATAGAGGCGTGGTCGCGGTCGTCGCAGATGATGTAGTCCTCGCGACCCGTCAGACACGAGATGACGCCGGAGTTCACCGTGAAGCCGGTGGAGAAGCACAGTGCATCGTCCTTGCCCACAAATTCGGCAAGTTCCTTTTCGAGTTGCAGGTGAAGGTCGAGCGTACCGTTGAGGAAGCGCGAGCCGGCGCAGCCAGAGCCGTACTTCTCCATGGCCTTGATGCCGGCCTGGATGATGCGTTCGTCGCCCGTCAGACCTGTATAGGCGTTCGAGCCGAACATGAGGACGTGGTGTCCGCCCATCTCAACTTCTGTTCCCTGTTTGCCCTCAATGGCACGAAAGTAAGGATACACGCCTTTTGCCTTGTACTGCTGGGGCAAGGTGTATTTCGCTAATCTGTCTTGTAAAATTCCCATTATTGTGTGACAATAAAAAACGTAACCATAAGGCAACGCCCTTGCGCGGGCTACGTTTTAGGTGTTCTTAACTTGCGGCGCAAAGATACTACTTTTCTCAAAAACACTTGAAATGTGTAATGGAAATATCCTTGCAAAAGGTTTTGGGAGCCAAAATTGCCCTAAACTCGCTTCGCTTGTTTTTTCTCCCACAGAACTCACAGATATCACAGAAAGGACACGCCGAAAAAACGAGCACAAGAAAAATCTGTGACATCTGTGAGTTCTGAGGGCAAATCCCCTACCCCAGCAGTTTGGCGAGGAACTCGTCTTCGGTGAGGACGGGGATGCCCAGGTCGGCGGCTTTGGTGCGCTTGGAGGGGCCCATGCCCTCGCCGGCCAGGACGAAGGAGGTTTTCTTGGAGATGGAGGATGTGTTTTTGCCTCCGTTGTCCTCGATGATTTGCTTGTACTCCTCGCGTGAGTGATGCGTAAACGTGCCGCTGATGACGATATTCTGACCTGCGAGGATGTCGGAGGCGGCCTGTTTCTCCTCCATCTGCATCCTTACGCCGGCCTCGGCGAGGCGGTCTACGAGTTGGGCGTTGCGCTCCTCGCGGAAGAAGTCGCGCACGCTGGCGGCAATAATTTCGCCCACGCCGTCGCATTCGAGGAGTTCCTCCACCGTGGCTTGGCGGATGCGCTCCATGCTCTTGAAGTGGCGGGCTATGCCTTTGGCCACCACCTTGCCGACGAAGCGGATGCCGAGGGCGAACAGCATCCTCTCGAACGGCACCTGCCGGCTCTGGGCTATACCGTCGATTATTTTTTGCGCAGACTTGAGTTTTTTGGCCTCAGGCCCCATCAGGTCTTCCACGCGAAGGCGGTAGAGGTCAGCCGCGTCGTGGATAAGTCCTTGGCGGAAATACTCATCCACTGTCTCGGGGCCTAGCGAATCAATGTTCATCGCGTCGCGACTGATGAAATGTTCGATACGGCCCTTGATTTGCGGCGGGCAGAGCGTATCGTTGGGGCAGTAGTGGGCCGCTTCGCCGGGGTAGCGCACGAGGGGTGCGCCGCATTCGGGGCAATGCGTGATAAATTCTACCGCAGGGCCGAGGTTGCCGCTCAAGGTTTTGCGAGCCTCGATGTCAACGCCCGTTATTTGGGGGATAATCTCTCCTGCCTTTTCCACATACACGTGGTCGCCAATGCGGAGGTCGAGCTGGCGGATGATGTCCTCGTTGTGGAGCGAGGCGCGCCTCACCACCGTGCCAGCGAGAAGTACCGGCTCCATGTTGGCCACGGGCGTAACTGCCCCTGTGCGCCCCACTTGGAACGTCACCTCGCGGAGCGGCGTGCAGGCCCGTTCGGCCTTGAACTTATAGGCGATGGCCCAGCGCGGACTTTTCGCCGTGTAGCCCAGACGTTGCTGCTGCGCCAGGGAGTTTACTTTCAGCACAATGCCGTCGGTGGCCACGGGGAGTTCGCGGCGGTGTTCGTCCCAGTAGTCTATGTAGCGGAAGATATCGTCGACGGAACGGGCCACCGTGGCACTGTCGGACACGCGAAAGCCCCAGCGGCGCGCGGCTTCAAGGCGTTCGGTGTGGGTGGGAAACGTCACCTCCTCGCCCAACACATAATACAGGTATGCGTCGAGCCGTCGGTGAGCCACCACGGAGGTCTTTTTGCTTTTGAGCGTACCCGAAGCGGCGTTGCGCGGATTGGCGAAGAGGGGTTCTTCGCGGGCCTCGCGCTCGGCGTTGAGTTTCTCAAAGCTCTGCCACGGCATCAACACCTCGCCGCGTATCTCGAAGCGTTCGGGGCAACCGCAATCCTGGGGCAGTTCGAGGGGAACGGTGCGGATGGTCTTCACGTTGGCCGTCACGTCGTCGCCCCTCACGCCATCGCCGCGCGTAACGGCACGGACGAGGCGGCGGTTTTCGTAGAGCAGGGAGATGCTCAGGCCGTCAAACTTCTGTTCGCAACACACCTCGAACGGCTCGCCGCCCAATGCCTCGCTCACCCGGTTGTAGAAATCCTCCACGTCGGCCCGCGAGTAAGTGTTGCCGAGCGAGAGCATCGGCACGGCATGCTCCACCTGTTCAAAATCGTTGCTCAGGTCGCTGCCCACGCGCACAGAGGGCGAGTTTGGGTCCGCCATGTCGGGGTGCAGGGCTTCGAGGCGCATGAGTTCGCTCATCAGGGCGTCGAATTCCTGGTCAGTGATGGTGGGGGCGTTGTCTATGTAGTAGCTGTGGTTGTGACGGTGAAGTTCACTGCGTAGCTGCAAAATGCGTTGTTTCTCGTCCATGGCGATAGTGGGTTTGGAGTACAAAATTAAGGAGATTGGCCTTTTAATTTGTACTTTTGCCCCTGTATTTTACAGAAACAGAAAGGAAAGACATGCGCATAGATATCATCACCGTGCTGCCCGAAATGCTCGACGGCTTCGTCAATACGAGCATCCTGGCACGGGCACAAAAGAAGGGACTTGTAGAAATTCACGTGCACAACCTGCGCGACTACACCACCGACAAGCACCGCCGCGTGGACGACTATCCCTTTGGCGGCTTTGCGGGCATGGTGATGCAGTGCCAGCCCATCGACGACTGCATCAGCCGGCTCAAAGCTGAGCGCGACTACGACGAGGTAATCTTCACCTCGCCCGACGGCGAGCAGTTCAGTCAGCCGATGGCCAACGAGTTGTCGCTGAAGAAGAACATCATCATCCTTTGCGGCCACTACAAGGGCATTGACTACCGCATACGCGAACACCTCATCACGAAGGAGATTAGCGTGGGCGACTACGTGCTTACGGGCGGCGAACTCCCCGCGGCCGTGATCAGCGACGCACTGGTGCGCCTCGTTCCGGGCGTATTGAGCGACGAGCAAAGCGCGCTGAGCGACAGTTTTCAGGACAACCTCCTGGCAGCCCCCGTCTATACGCGTCCGGCCGACTACAAAGGATGGAAGGTGCCAGACGTACTGCTCTCGGGCCACGAGGCGAAAATCAAAGAATGGGAATTGCAGCAAAGCATGGAGCGCACCAAACGGCTGCGCCCGGATTTGCTTAATGAATAACCAAATACTCGTATGAAAAGACTTTTGCACCTTTTCGTTGCCCTTTGCGCCGCGTTCACGGCACAGGCACAAGTCACCGAAGTGTGGAAAGACGGCGTGATGCAAGCCAACGTCGACAGCGCTGACAGCATCCGTTTTTCCAAAACAATCATGTCGCGCCAGGATATCGAGGCATGGGCCAAAGCCCACGTGGACTCGCTGGCCGGCGTCGTATGGAAGGTCATGCAGGCCAGCACAACGCCCAACACGCTCGACCCGGACCTGACGCGCGAAGTATTCCGCTCCATCGGCTACGACGGCCGCAACGTATTTACCTTCTTTCTCGGCGGCAATGTGGTAGACAACGCCTTGCTCGACAGTCTCATCGTCCGCGCCCGTGCGGCCGGAAACAACAAAGTGGTGCTGATAGCTGGCCACTCCGGCTCAGGCAAGAGCACGGCTATAAGGTCTGCCGCCACAGTGGCGGAGGAAGTCAGCAACGCCGGCATTGTGCTCGACCAAATATGGTCGAACCGTACAGACCTCGTCAACATGCTGAACCTGCTGCGCGAGGAGGGTTTTACGGACCAGACGGTCGTCCTCGTGTACAACGACGCTGAAACGTCGTTCAAGAACGTCTGCGACCGTTTTCTGCGCACGCGCCGCGTCATCGGCTTCCGCTTTTTCGTGAGCGACAATCTTTTCAAGAGCTATCAGGGCTACGTACCGGACTTTCTCGAGAAGGAGGTAAAGGACATGGGCGTGAAGCGCATCTACCTGAACAATGCCAAGAACACCACCTCCGTGGTCACTGCCGAAGAGGCAGCGAAGTGGGACTACACGCTCTCGCAGGAACAGGAGCAGAAGATGGTCTATGACCTATACAACTACATCTACGAACACAAGGACGTGATTTCCAGCCGCGACGCATGGGCCATGTTCTACGACGAATAGCCCCAATCCACTGAGGGACAACATTGAAAACGCGAGGCAACCCAACCACAGTGTGGGTTGCCTCGCGTTTTGCGTTGTGTATTTCCGTTCGCCGTCCCTTAGCTTCTTGAAGCATTTTCACCCACGCTTTTTGATTAGGGGACACTTCGAAAGAAAACGCTCTGCTTGGTGCAAATTTTTGCGCATATGGGCGCAAAATTTTGCGCCCATATGCGCAAAAAATTGCACCAGCGGCGAGAGAAAACCTAAGCAATGCGTTGTTTTTTTATCGGACAGCAATAATTTATTGAAAACCTCGGAGGAAAGAACGGAAAGGTGGGGAATTAGCAGGAAG
>CAVLCM010000134.1:0-7619 GCA_963661625.1 bacterium | reverse complement strand
ACGTACGTCTATAAGTAGAGTGAACGTACGTCTATAAGTCGAGTGGACGTACGTCTATAAGTCGAGTGGACGTACGTCGTTAGATGAAGACTTCTTCGAGTAATACGTAACTCGTTGATTTTCAATATGCACCATTTGGTGGTGCAAATAAAAGTGATGAAGTCAGGAGTCTTTTGCAGGCAGACACTAAAACAATCGCTCCGCCTTGTACGAGTAACGTACAAGGCGGAGCGATGCTGTATGGTGGAGACGAGTTAGAAGCGCCGTCCAGAGATAATGCTGAAGAACGTCTTTACGAGGATTTTGAAGTCGAACCAGAGAGACTGGTGCTCAATGTAGTACAGGTCGTAGTCGAGGCGGCGGAGCATCTTCTCCATCGTGTCGGTGTAGCCGTTGTAGAGCGTGGCGTAGGACGTTACACCGGGGCGGTAGGCGAAGAGTTCGGCGTAATGCGGGTTGTGCTGCATTATCTGGTCGATGTAGAACTTTCGTTCGGGGCGGTAGCCGATGAACGTCATGTCGCCGCGCAGAACGTTCCACAGCTGCGGCAGTTCGTCGAGGTGGTGCGCACGCAAGAAACGGCCCATGCGTGTGAGCCTTGGGTCATTTGTTGCACCCTCCAACTGGAGTTCGGGCCCGTTCTTCTCGGCATCGGCCTTCATGCTGCGGAATTTGAAGATGCGGAACGGCTTTCCGCCGCGGCCGATGCGTTCTTGGCAATAGAACACGGGACCTCCGTCTTCGAGCTTGATGGCGATGATGCAAAAAAGAATGAGCGGCGAAAAGAGTATGAGGGCTATGATTGATCCTATGTAGTCGATGAGTCGTTTCATTCGGTACTTCGCTTGAAGCATCGGCAAATTTAATTCTTTTTTCAGTAATTAGACTAAAACGGGGCTGACAACTTCGTGGCGGCAGCGTATATAAAACGGCCGCAATGCGCTATTCTTGCATTGCGGCCGCCGTTATGGGTTCGCCGGTGTGGGCGGAAACTGCTATGTGTGGACTTTATTTTGTTCCGTCAACCTCGGTGAGGTCGGTGGGGAGCATTGTCACGGTGATGCAGTTCTTTTGTTTGAGCAGAACGTTGTTGACGAAGTCCTGAATGTCCTTCGGCGTAACGCTCTTGAGCGTCTCTTCGTAGCCCGTGCAGGTGTCTTTGCCCCAGAGTTCCTTGTTGATGATGAGCCCCGTCCAGTATTCGTTATTCTTCTGGTTGTTGGCAAACTCTTTCAGTTCGAAGGTCACCACCTTGTCGAGTTCTTCCTTCGTCACACCGTTCTTTGCGATAGCATCGAGGCCTTCGGCCATCAGAACGAGGGCAGAATCGAGCTTGGCAGGCTTCACGGGGCACTGGATGGCCATCTGGTAGCTTTCGCGCACACTGAAATCTGCGCTCGCGCCGGCAAAAACGCTGTAAGCGAAACCAGCGTCCTCGCGGATGCTCTTCAAGTAGCGCTGCGTAAGCACTTCGCCCAAAGCGTTGACTACGGCAGCCTCCTTCATGGAGTAGGGGTTCGTGCCGTGCCAAATCTGTACGATCATGGCCTGGGGCGTTTCCATCGTGCGCTTGAAGTTGTTGGTGTGTACGCCTTCGACGGGGAATACGTGATCGGCAGAGTACGTCTCGCGCGTTTTCACGCCCTTCAACGGGGCGATGTATTGCATGGTGAACTCGCGGAGCGAATCTACGTCGATGGCACCAGTGAAGAAGAAGTCGAAGTCGCCGCCGGCGTTGAAGCGTTCGGCGTAGATCTGCTTAATCTTTTCGTAGTTGGCACTGTTGAGGTCGTTGATCTTCAAGCCGCGGCGCAAGGGGTTGTGGCCATAGAGCGTAGCGTTGATAGAGTCAGAGTAGGCCGTCATGGGCTGCTTTTCGGCATTCTCGAGTGCCGTGCGCATGAAGTCCATGGAGTTGTTGTATGCCTCAACGTCGTTGCAGGGCTTCTGGAAACGGAGGTATATTGTTTCGAAGAGCGTGCGGAGATCCTTGGGCGTAGAAAGGCCAGAGAGCCCCTCGGTGGTGTGCGACAGTGAAACGCTGCACGACACCTGCTTGCCAGCCATCTTCTTTTGCAGTTCGGTCCATGTGAAGTTGCCCAGGCCCGTAGAGCCGATGATGGAGGTCATCAACTCCGTATTGACAAAGTCCTTCTTCAGGAGTTCGTTGTCACCGCCAAAGCTGCGCGCCTCGAAGAGAATTTCAGAATCGTTGAAGTCCGTCTTCTTGTAGAACACGCGTGCGCCGTTGGCGAGTGTCCAGCAAGTGTAGCCGAAGTCGGCGGGCTTTTCGCTTACAATCTTACCCTTCTTGGGCAGTTTGGCAATGAGCGGCTCGTTCTTTACGTTGTCTACATAAGCCTCAATCTGGGCATTGGCACCAGCTGCTACGGCTTGCTTGAAGTCGTCCTCGGTGGGGATGGTTACGCCCTCCTTCTCGGGGTACATGGCAAGGCAAACGAAGTTGGTGTCGGTGTGCGCAGTGAGATCGGCAAACAATTGCTGAGTCATCGGCACAAGGGCGTTTTGCTGCTTCATGGCCTGCGATACCATCTTGTAGAGGTTGTATTCCGTCTCGATGGAGGGGATAGGATCGTTTTCGAGGAAGTGGCGCACGTACTGCGGCACGTAGAAGGAGTTCTCCTGCTTTTCGCGGTTGTTGTAGATGGTTTCAATCGTGCTGAGGAACTGTTCGTTGGCACGGTCGAGCTCGGAGGCGGTGAAGCCGTACTCGGCGGCGCGCTTAGCCTCCTTGATGATCGTCTCGATGGCAGCCTTGTCCTGACCGGGGCGGGGCAGAATGCCGATGCCGAAAGCGTCCTTTGTCTTCGACATGATGTAGCTCTCGTCGTCGGCGCTGGCGGCAATGAAGGGGCAGTCGCCCTTTTGCGCCATCTCTTCGAGGCGGGCGTTGAAGGCGTAGGTGGCCAGGCGAACGGCGTACTTCATAACGAGATAACTCGAGGTGTTTTTCAGTTCCTCGGGCATGAACGGGTCGTGCTTGAACATGAGCTGGATAACTGCCTGTGCCTGTTCCTTGTCCTTGTCGATGACGTAGATGGGCTGGTCGTTGTCGGGCACGGGGTAGTGCTCGTACTTAGCTGTGTTCTCAGGCATAAGGATGGGCGAGAAGAGGTCCTTCACCTTCTGTTCCACCTTGTCAACGTCGATGTCGCCCACGATGATAATGCCCTGCAAGTCGGGGCGATACCACTTCTCGTAGTAAGCACGCAGTTCGGCAGGCTTGAAATTGTCCACCACGCTCATCAGACCGATGGGGTAGCGGTGGCCATAGCGTGAATTGGGGTAGAGGGTGGGGAGGTTGCGCTCGAAAATGCGGCCCGATGCGCTCGAACGCATACGCCACTCTTCGTGTATCACGCCGCGTTCCTTGTCAATCTCGGCAGGGTCGAGCGTAAGGCCGTCGGCCCAGTCGCGAAGGATGAGCAGGCAAGAGTCTACGTTCGTCTCCGTAACGGGTACGTCGTCGATGTTGTACACCGTCTCGTCGGTCGACGTGTAAGCGTTGAGGTTCTGGCCGAACTTCACGCCGATGCGCTCGCAGAAGTTGAGCAGCTTGTCGCCGGGAAAATGGTCCGTGCCGTTAAAGCACATGTGTTCGAGGAAGTGGGCCAGGCCGCGCTGGTTTTCCTCCTCCTGCACCGAGCCCACCTTTTGGGCGATGTAGAAGTTGGCGCGGTTTTCGGGCAACGTGTTGTGGCGGATGTAGTAAGTAAGCCCGTTGGGCAACTTGCCAATTCGCACGGCTTTGTCAATGGGCAGCGCGTCTCCACCCTGCGCCAACGAGGGCAGGGCAACGAACGCCACCAGCATGAGCCAAATGACTTTGATTTTGTTCATAATATGTTTTTAGAATTATGTGATATCAGGTGGTTGACCTATTATAATAGTGCATAGGGATGGCGGTTGAAGTCCGCCAAAGCCGTTGCAAAAGTAGGCATTTAATTGCGCTACTTCTTGATTGTTAAAACAAATTCGTAATTTCGCCGATAATTAGAGCGGCCCATTGAGCCGCCGCACAAATACTTTTCAGGCAAATTCTGAACAATGATTCGCAAGTTCGACTTCTTGGTAATTGGTTCCGGCGTGGCTGGGATGAGTTACGCCCTCCAGGTGGCCGCCTCGGGCAAAGGCAAGGTGGCCCTCGTATGCAAAACAACAATTGAGGAGGCCAATACGGCAAAGGCGCAAGGGGGCGTGGCTTCGGTGACGAACCTGAAAGTGGACGACTTTGAGAAACACATCAAGGACACGATGGTGGCTGGCGACTACATATCCTCGCCGCAAGCCGTCGAGCAGGTGGTGCGCAACGCTCCAGAGGGCATCGACCGCCTCGTTCGTTGGGGCGTAAACTTCGACAAGAAGGAGGACGGCACGTTCGACCTTCACCGCGAGGGCGGCCACTCAGAGTTTCGCATTCTGCACCACGCCGACGATACGGGCTTCGAAATACAGCGCGGACTGATTGAGGCTGTGCGCCACCATCCCAACATCACCGTCCTCGAAAACCATTTCGCCGTAGAGATTATCACGCAACACCACCTCGGAGTGGAGGTGACGCGCCGCACACCCGACATTGAGTGTTACGGTGCCTACGTGCTCGACCCCGACACACAGAAGATTGACACCTTCCTCTCGCGTGTCACCGTGCTTTGCACCGGCGGCTGCGGTGCGGTTTACGCCACCACCACCAACCCCGAGATTGCCACGGGCGACGGCATAGCCATGGCCTACCGTGCCAAGGCTACCGTTGAAGGCATGGAGTTCATACAGTTCCACCCCACGGCACTCTACAATCCGCGCGAGAAGCACCCGGCCTACCTCATCACAGAAGCCATGCGCGGCTACGGCGGCATACTCCGTTTGCCCAACGGCGAGGAGTTTATGCAGAAGTACGACAAACGCCTCTCGCTCGCTCCGCGCGACATTGTGGCGCGAGCCATCGACAAGGAAATGAAGATTCACGGCCTTGACCACGTGTGCCTCGACGTGACGCACAAAGACCCCGAGGAAACGAAGAAGCACTTCCCCAACATCTACCAAAAGTGCCTCTCCATCGGCATCGACATTACGAAGCAGTACATCCCCGTCGTGCCTTGCGCCCACTACCTTTGCGGCGGCATCAAGGTGGACCTCAACGCTTGCTCGTCTATCCACCGTCTCTACGCCGTGGGCGAATGCTCTTGCACGGGGCTGCACGGCGGAAACCGCTTGGCCTCCAATTCGCTCATTGAAGCCGTTGTCTATGCCGACACCGCAGCCAAGCACTCGCTTGAACACCTGTCGGAATATTCGTTCAACGACAACGTACCGGAATGGAACGACAAAGGTACGCTGACCAATGAGGAGAAGGTGCTGATAGCCCAGGACGCTAAGGAGGTGGAACAGGTGATGTCGGCCTACGTCGGCATTGTACGCTCCGACCTTCGCCTCAAACGGGCTTGGACACGTCTCGACTTGCTCTACGAAGAGACCGAGGAGCTCTACAAGCACGTAAAGGCCACACGAGACATCTGCGAGTTGCGCAACATGATTAATGTGGGCTACCTCATTACGCGTCAGGCACTCGAACGCAAGGAGAGCCGCGGACTGCACTACACCGTGGACTATCCCAAACACGCTTACGACCAAAACTAACCGCCAATCGCTTGGCAGGGTGGGGCAGGCTTTCAGCGGCTTGTTCCATCCTTTTTTCGGTACCGGGAGCGGCAATCCGTACGGCAAAGGCACAAAACCGAAGAAATCTGCGATTTTTTTGCAGTGGTTAAGAAATAAACCTACCTTTGCGTTGTATTTCAAGAAAATAAGTAAAGTAAACACCAATATGCTAAACCTGAAAACGTTGTTAGCCTCCGTGCTTTTGGCAGGAGCTGCTACGCAAACCCTCTCTGCGCAAAGTGAAAACGCACCCAAAAAAGCCGGCTACCCCTACGTGTTTGTAGGCATCCAGGGCGGCGGTCAAGTAACGTTCACTGACTACAGCGCAAAGAAACTCATCACCCCCATCGGCGCAGTGAGCGTGGGCGGCATGTTCACCCCGGCTGTTGGCGCACGCATCCACGTGAGCGGCATCAACGAGAAGGGAGGCCTCAAGAGCATCGGACGCACGTACCAGTATAAGTCGGTTATTTCCAACATCGACCTTATGTTCAACCTCTGCAACGCTTTTGCGCCCAATAAGCACCACGTGCTTAACGCTTACCTCATTGGCGGTGCTGGCCTTGGCTATGCTTGGGACAACGACGACCTTAACGGCATTGCCGAGAATACAACGGTCAACAACCTCAACCTGCGTTGGGACGACGACCGCTTCGTTCACAACTTCCGCGTAGGTATGCAGCTCGACGCTGAGGTGAGCCGTCTCGTAGGCATCAACCTCGAAGTGACTGCCAACAACCTGCACGACCGTTTCAACTCGAAACTCAACGGCCACGGTGACTGGAAGGTGCAGGCCCTGCTTGGCGTAAACTTCAAGTTCGGCCGCGGCAAGGCTGCTGCTCCTGCTCCCGAGCCTGTTCAGCCCGCTCCGGCTCCTGCACCCGCACCTGCTCCCAAACCTGAACCTAAGCCCGAACCCAAACCCGAGCCTAAGCCAGAGCCTCCCGTAGCTCCGAAGCAGTTGGCCGAAACGAAGACGGAAGTGTTCTTCACCATCGGTTCTTCTGCCGTAACAACCAACGAAGAGGCTAAGCTCAAACAGTTCGCACAGTGGATGAAGGATCACCCCACTGCCAAAGCCGAAGTAACAGGTTACGCCGACGCTGGCACAGGCAGCGCAGCTATCAACCGCAGCATCTCCGAGAAGCGCGCCGCCCGCGTGGTGAAGGTTCTCACCGAGAAGTATGGCGTAGAAGCCTCGCGCCTCACCTCCGGCTACAAGGGTGACACCGTTCAGCCCTTCACCAACAACGACTCTAACCGCGTAGTTATCGGCGTTGCCAAGGAGCAGTAATCCGAAAGAAACATTCCTTACAGAAAGCAAAGGGAGCAAAGCCATTTGATGTTTTGCTCCCTTTGTGTATGTTTATGCTCTACATGAGCAAGTTAAGGCTTAGAGGCTCAACAGCATGTAAGTATTTGCAGCTTACCCTGCCACGTTTAAGATTGACACCATGAAGGTAAACGCTCTGCTTGGTGTAATTTTTTGCGCATAGGGGCGCAAATTTTTGCACCCCTATGCGCAAAAATTTGCACCAGCGGCGAGAGAAAACCTAAGCAATGCTTTGGACTTGCTTTTCGGACAGCAATAACTTGCAATAAAGGTGAACAACGAATAACCGCAAAAGTAAACTCCTGACTTCATCACTTTTTTGCACCACCAAATGGCGCATCTTGAAAATCAACGAGTTACGTATTTTTTATAGGGTAACTTTGGGTGATGCAAACGAAAAGGCGCAACTTTCATCCCACCCTACAAAAACTGCAATATCCCCCTGCGCCAGAATTTCTGTTCATAAGCGTTCACAAAGGGTTGACTTACCATTCCGTTTTCCACCCTTTCATTCACCGTACGTTCACCGGCCATTCACTCGAAGAAGGCTTCGTCTAACGACGTACGTCCACCCTCTTTAATGACGTACGTTCACTCTACTTATAGA
>CAVLCM010000133.1:0-7854 GCA_963661625.1 bacterium | reverse complement strand
CTCGTTGATTTTCAATATGCGCCATTGGTGGTGCAAAAAAGTGATGAAGTCAGGAAAAATCTAAGCAATGCGTCGGATCTGTTTTAGCGGACAGAAATATAAACGTTTAGGACAACATTGGGGACATCCATAACAAACGCAAAACGCCCTTTCGCTCCGTGCCGAGGTTGGCGTTGGGGCGAAAGGGCGTTGGAGGAATTGTGACTGTTGTGGACGGGGTTAATCCTCGAGTTTGCGGTAGCGGATGCGCTTGGGCTCTTCCAGACCGAGGCGCTTGGCTTTGTTCACCTCGTAGTCGGTGTAGGAACCTTCGAAGAAGTATACTTGGCCGTTGCCCTCGAAGGCGAGGATGTGGGTGCAGATGCGGTCGAGGAACCAACGGTCGTGACTGATGACTACGGCGCAGCCGGCGAAGGCTTCGAGGCCTTCTTCGAGGGCGCGGAGCGTGTTCACGTCGATGTCGTTGGTCGGTTCGTCGAGGAGCAACACGTTGCCTTCCTGCTTCAAGGCAAGCGCGAGCTGCAGACGGTTTCGCTCACCGCCCGAAAGCACGCCGCACTTCTTCTCCTGGTCGGCACCGGCAAAGTTGAAGCGGCTGAGGTAGGCACGGGCATTGATGTCGCGGCCACCCATGCGCATGAGTTCGCTGCCGCCGCTTATGACCTCGTAGACGGACTTTTCGGGGTCGATGTCGGTGTGTTGCTGGTCGACGTAGGAGAGTTTGACAGTCTCGCCCGTTTCGAACGTGCCAGCGTCGGGCGTGTCGAGGCCCATGATAAGGCGGAAGAGGGTTGTCTTGCCCGCACCGTTGGGGCCAATCACACCCACAATGCCGGCTGGGGGCAGGGTGAAGTCGAGGTCCTGGTAGAGAACCTTGTCGCCAAAGGCTTTCGACACGTGGTGCGCCTCGATTACCTTGTTGCCAAGACGCGGACCGTTGGGGATGTATATTTCGAGTTTCTGTTCCTTCTCCTTCTGGTCCTCGTTGAGGAGTTTGTCGTAGGAGTTAAGACGCGCCTTGCCCTTGGCCTGACGGGCTTTGGGAGCCATGCGCACCCATTCGAGCTCGCGCTCGAGCGTTTTGCGCCGTTTGCTGGCCACCTTCTCTTCCTGCTCCATGCGCTTGCTCTTCTGTTCGAGCCACGAGGAGTAGTTGCCCTTCCAGGGTATGCCCTCGCCGCGGTCGAGTTCGAGAATCCAGCCGGCCACGTCGTCGAGGAAGTAGCGGTCGTGGGTTACAGCGATTACCGTGCCCTCGTACTGGTTGAGGTGCTGTTCGAGCCAGTCGATGCTCTCCGCGTCGAGGTGGTTGGTAGGTTCGTCGAGCAGCAGCACGTCGGGCTTTTGCAGCAGCAGTCGGCACAGGGCCACACGGCGGCGTTCACCCCCCGAGAGGTGTTCGGCCTTGCTGTCGGCAGGCGGCAAGCGGAGGGCATCCATGGCACGCTCAAGGCGGCTGTCGAGGTTCCATGCGTCGGTGGCGTCGAGGATGTCCTGCAACTCGCCCTGACGGGCAAAGAGGGCGTTCATCTTGTCCTCGTTCTCGTAGTATTCGGGCAGGCCAAACTTCTGGTTGATTTCCTCGTATTCGGCAAGTGCGTCGACAACGCTCTGCACGCCCTCCTGCACAATTTCCTTGACCGTCTTGTCGTTGTCGAGGTGAGGGTCCTGGGGGAGGTAGCCCACAGTATATCCGGGCGAGAACACCACCTCGCCCTGATAGTCGTTGTCGAGGCCGGCAATAATCTTCATCAACGTGGACTTACCTGCGCCGTTGAGACCGATGATGCCAATCTTGGCTCCGTAGAAGAAGCTGAGGTAGATGTTTTTGAGAACTTGCTTGTTGTTTTGCTTGATGGTCTTTGACAGACCCACCATGGAGAAAATGATTTTCTTGTCGTCTGTGGTCGTGGCCATTGTGTATTGTTGTCTTTATAATAATGTGTATGGTTGGGGGCTACCTGTTCGGGGCTGCGGAAGGAGCTGTTAGCGCGTGACTTCGTGGATGGAGGTGGAAACGCGCACTATCTCGGGCGTGCCGCAGTTGTAGAAGGCATCGGCATCGATATACGCGACGCTCTCTGGCACGTAGACGCGCTTGAGGTTTTTGCAGCCCTCGACGGCGTAGGCTTCGATGCGTTCGGTGCCGTCGGCCACCACGAGTTCTTCGAGGTTGTCGAGCCAGGTGACGACGTTCTTGTCCATCACCTTCATGGGGCGGAGTTCGAGACGGGTGATGCCGCCGGGAATGAAGTAGGGCGACGTGCCGGAGGTGCCTTGGTATACCACGCCCTTGTATGAACTGAGCTGCGTGCTGGCAGGGTCTACGTTGATCTCGGTGACGTTTTTGGTGAACGTGCCGAGTGTGGTGTTGGCGTTGTCATTGCCAAAGGTGGAGATGTTTGCGCCGAGGTATATCTGCGAAACATTTTCGGGCAGGGCCTCGACGGGGTGGAACGACGTTACCTTGATGCCACCGACGCTCCAAGGCACTACGACGTAGGAGGCGGTGACGGATGGTTTCACCCGTTGCACGTTGAGGTGGTTGTCCTGGTAGTTGTAGGCAAACTGGTCGTCCTCAAAGAGGGTGAGGTCGAGCCTTTGGGGAATGAGCGTGGAAAGGTAGCTCGACGTGTTGCTTGCCACATACTCTCCGTTGTTGGTGGGGTCGGAAACGTACCACGTGCCGTCGGTGCAGACGTAGTTCCAGGCGTGGCCGCCGATGGTGCTGAGCCAGCCGTTGGCTATGAAGCAGGGGATGTTCTGCGTGAGGCACATGGTTTTGAGCAGGTTGGCGTAGCCCTGGCAAACGCACGATTTGTATTTGAACACGTCGTAGGGCTTGAGGTAGGCAAGGTTTTCGCTGTTGGCGTACTTCACGTTTTTGACAATCCACGAGAAGATGTTGCGGTAGGTCTTGTACTGCGTTTCGTCCTGAAGGTTTTCGTCGACAAACTTCTTTATCTCGTCGTACTGCGCATCGGTGATTTCGGTTTCGCCCAAGGTGAGGGCGCGCTTGGCGTCAAACTTTTCAAGGATTTTCCAAACACTCCATGCGGTGGCGTTGGCGTTGAGCGACACGGATTTGTCCTTTTGCGGATACTCTACGCTGGCGGTGTTGTCGGAGCGCGCTTGCGTGGAGGCTTTGGCTGCTGACGTAGCCGGAAGTTCGTCATAGCCATCGGCCGTACAGGCGGCGAAGGCCAGGGCGGCAGGCAGGATAAGCAGGGATAGTTTCATGGTTATCGAAGGTTGAATGCGGTGGGTTAGCTGCGTACGGTACTCTTGCGGCGGACGTATGTCTGTCGCGGCATCGTTACGCTGCTGCGAATTTCTTAAAAATAAACGAATTGGCGGCGGCCAATGGGGGCAAAAAGGGGAACGGGCGTTCCCTCCGGCCTTTTGGGGCTTCGGGGAACGTCCGTTCCGAGAGTTGTTTTCGCTAATGAGCGATGTGAGAATGGTTGTGCTTAGCGTATCACCTTCTGTCCGTTGACGATGTACACGCCCTTTTCAGCCTTGTTTACGCGGCGGCCGCTGAGGTCGTAGATTACGTTCACGGAAGCGGGAACTTCTGCCTTGGCACTGGTGATGCCAGTGGGGAGCGAGCCGCTTGTGCAGTCGAGGGTGAGGGTTCCGTTGGCCTCGATGTCGTAGGTTACCACCTCTTTGTTCAGACGAACAGAAACCTGACGATCCTGATCGAGGTTGTTGGTGATGCGCACGAGGGTCGGTTTGCCCTCTTCCCAAGCCTCGTCTACGTTGAAGTTGCCCTGAGCCTTCAAGCCCTCTACTACACCCTTCTTCCAAGCAGAGGGAAGGGCAGGAAGGATGGTGATGATGTCGTCGTAGCTCTGGAGCAAGCATTCTGCCACACCGCTGGTGCAACCGTAGTTACCGTCGATTTGGAAGGGTGAGTGAGAGTCGAAGAGGTTGTAGTAGCAACCACCGTAGTTGCTCATCTCGATGACGTAAGAACCTGAGTGGCGAAGTGCCAACGAAAGGTTGCGACGAGAGTTGTCGCCGTCGAGGCAGCGAGCGTAGGTGTTTGTCTGCCAACCCATTGACCAACCGGTTACGTCGCCGTTGCGGGCAACCTGACCATTGTAGGCAGCTTGGAACTTGGTGATGCCGTCCTCTGTCGTGTCGAATGCGCTTACCTGTGAGTAGGGGAAGAGGCACATGAGGTGAGAGAGGTGACGGTGGGTCTGGTCGGAGAGCTTCGTGTTCTTCCACTCAGAGATGCAGGTCTTGCCGTTGTAAGTTTCGGTCCAAACGCCCTTGTCGTAGTTGTTGTAGAGGTCTTGGATGTTGGCAATCTGAGCTGTGGTGAGCGGTGACTCGTCGCCAAGGATTTCGTGAGCCTTGAACACTTCGTCGAGCAGTTCGTAGGTGTTCTGCTGAGTGAAGGCCGTCACTTGGTTGTAGCTTCCGTGCTCGGGGCTCCATTCGCCAGTGATTTCGTAGAGGCCGTTGCTGTCCTTCGTGGCAATGCTCTTCACGAAGAGGGCAGCGTCGTACATCACGGGGAGGGCCTTCTTGAGGAAGTAGCGGTCGAGGGTGTACTTGTAGTAGCGCCAGAGGTGGGTGCAGTACCAAGCACCAAGGCTCTTCATGTTGCTGTTTTCCCAAGTAGATGAACCACCGAAAATGTTGCCTTCGCAAGCTACTGTCCAACCCTGAGCACCCGACTTAATATTCTGTGCCAAAGTCTTCCAAGGAGAATTTTGAAGCGAAGCAATGTCGATGATGTAGGAGAGGAAGGGCTGATGCATCTCGCTTAGGTTGGTGGGGTCAGCGGGCCAGTAGTTCATCTCGACGTTGATATCGTTGTGGATGTCGCAGTGCCAGAAGCTGGTGTTCGAACGGTCGTTCCAGATACCCTGCAAGTTGCTGGGCGCGTGGATGTTGGTGTCGTAGTTGGCACCTATCGTGAGGTAGCGGCCATACTGGAAGTAGAGGCTCTCAAGGTAGAGGCCTTCGTCAGTGGTCTTGTTGGCGTCGGTAGCGTAGTACTTGATGAGGTCCTCGGTGGTCTTGTCGGACACTGTGCCGAGCTGCAAAGACACGCGGCTCATCAATGAACTCCAACCATTGATGTGATTGGCAAGCAGCGTGCTGTAATCCTTAGCGGCAGCAGCATCGATGCGATCGGTTACCTCTGTGGCAAGGTCAGCAGCCGTTTCGCCGCTTACACAACCCGACTTAGAAGCGTCGAAGTCGGTGGCGGCGGCCATGATGAGGTTAGCCCATTCGGCGTTCTCTACGAGGATGCCGGCATCGGTCTTGGTGATGGTAGCACCTTCGCTGGCGTATACCTTGAATGCGGTGTTGTATTTTACGATAGTGAGTTTGCCGTAGAACGATGCGCCATTGTCTGTGTAGGTCACGTCGCTGGCATTGATCTTCGTGTCGGGTTCGTAGGCGAAGTTGAGGGCGAGTTTGTCGGTGCCGTTTGCTTCGTAGTGAGCCACGAGTACTTTGTCGAGCGTTGAAGTGAAGTAACGGCGAGCATAGGTTGTTGCCTCGTCGCTGCTCTTGTAGTTTACGCCGCCCACGCCCTTCATGAGGTCGAGGTAGCGAGTGTAAGCCTTCACGGGCTTGCTGTCGTCGCGGAGTGAGAATGAGCCGCTCTTGTCGGTTACGATGATAGAACCGAAGTTTTGGTAGTAACCTTGGTTGCTATTGGCTGTAGAGCCGTCGAAGAGGGTCTTTTCGTTGAATTGGATTTCGTCCTTAAACAATCCGCCACGGATGGTAGCGCCAATTTGGCCGTTACCGATGGGGAGGGCATACTCCATCCAAGTGTCGGAGGCTGTGGTGTGAGCTACGGGCACGTTGTACCAGAGTGAGAAGTCGCTGATGTCAGTGGGGCGTGTGCCAGCTTCTACGGTGTTGAATTCTGAGAAGAAATCGTCGCTGTTGGGGTCAACCTCGGTGATGTAGAACATGGAACCTTGGTCGTTGTTTGTGGCTTGGCTGCTATTCCAAAGGGCGAGGAAGTTGCCACGCTTGTTCCAGTAGTTGTTGGCCGAGCTGGGCAGCTTGATGTAGCTTGCGCTAGTAGAGTTGATATTGAACGTGCCGTTGAACTCGGTAGTGGCTTCGCTATTTTCGGCAGCGGGGCTAACGAGTGTGGCGCGAGCAGCATCCTCAGAGCCTGTCATACTGATGATAGTACCCTTGCCAGCGTTGACGAACTGGTAGTTGTTGCTCGAAGTCTTGAGCAAGTGCCAAAGGCCGTTGCGGCTAGTGGGCGACTTGCTGTTGCTGAGCAAGAGGTTGCCGCTGCTGAGGTAGTCGGCGTCGGCGCTAACGTAGCCGCCTGAGCCGTTCTTAATAGTATAGTAGGCAGAGTTGATTACGTTTTCAGCATCGGTAGCGTCGATGAGAAGGAACTGACTTGCCTCGGCGGTCTTGTTCCAACGCACTACGCCGTCCCAATCAACCATGTGGAGGGTTTCAAGATTGGCAGTACCTGTTTTGCTATAAATGATGCAGTGGCCGTAGGTGGCGGATGCTTCTACGGTGTAAACGCCTGCGTCGTCGGTGCTTTCTACGAGTGAGAAGCAAACGTCGTTTTGGCTAGGAACAGTGCCAACATAGAGGCCAGTGCCTACGTTTTTGAGGTAGTATTCACCGTCTGTGCCAGTGGCTACAAACTCCCAAATGTTGTTGGTGGTGTAGTAGCTCGTGCCAGAACCCATCTTTGTGCCGTTGGCATAAGCAAAGAAGGTGGTGTGGAGCAAGTTGGCCAAAATCACGTGCTTACCAGCAATCTCGGTGCCTTGCAATTCACCTGTACCGATGGCATTATAAGCATCGGTAAGCGTTGCGATAGCCTCAGTCAAGCCATCTGTTGTTGTCGGTGTGGTAGAAGGAATGGCTGCCACAGCGGCAGAGGCATCGCGATAGAAGAATTTGTAGTTTGCAGCAGCATTAATCTTCTTTACCAAAGTGTTATAAGTGTCGGTAAGACCTTCAAGGCCGCCAGTTGCGCCTTCGAAGTAGAGTTGGTTGTTGGGGTTTCCAGCAGTCCACGCACCAAGTGCCTTGCCTGCTCCTGTGCCTTGCCATTGGTTCATGCAGTAACTAGCATCACTACGTCTGATTTCGTAATATTTGCTAGCGGAGCCATTTATAATGGTCAGCGTGGCAGCTTCGCTCTTTGTAGAGGTAGTCGTATAACGCAAATCATCGCCAGAGCCAGTGGTTGTAACGTAGTTTCCCAACTTGCTCTTCATAATGAAGCTCGACTGTGTGCCGATAAACTGAAACTGCGTAGCATCAGACGTGCTTGCCACAGTCTGCATGTTTTTTCCTGAACCTTGGTCACCCAAATAGGCACCACCCGTCTTAAACTTTACGGGTAGATAGACTGGTGAATCCTCGGTCGAGAAGTCCGGCAAATAGCTCTGTGCGCCAGCCATAAGGCATGCGAACAAAGCCAAGAAGAAAAGGGTAAATCTTCTCATACGATTGGATAATGTTATGTGTTAGAAATGAATATGTTTTTCATGCAATGGGTAAGCACTCACTGATGCCGTCTTACCTCTAACAAAAAGCAGGACAAGAACTTCCTGACTCGTTGCGTTTTTCACTAACGCCGTCTTACAAAGCACAGCATATCCCAAAATACAGGACATTGCAAATGTACGTATTTCTTTGGCTTACAAAGTATATTCTTAATGGTTTTGTCGCATTGATTGAAAAACGTCAACAGAAAAAAACGAAGTAATTGTTGCCCTGTACATCAACAAAAAAAGGTTTCCGCAAAGCGTGAGCGATGCGGAAACCCGGAAAGTATGAAAAAAGTTGGCGGCGACCTACTCTCCCGCGGGTGTGCAGTACCAT
>CAVLCM010000132.1:0-7963 GCA_963661625.1 bacterium | reverse complement strand
GAAGCCTTCTTCGAGTGAATGGCCGGTGAACGTACGGTGAATGAAAGGGTGGAAAACGGAATGGTGAATCAACGCTTTGTGAACGCTTATGAACAGAATTTCGGGCGCAGGGGGATATTGCAGTTTTTGTAGGGTGGAATGAAAGTTGTGCTTTTTCGTTTGCGTCACCCAAAGTCACCCTATAAAAATACGTAACTCGCCGATTTTCAATATGCACCATTTGGTGGTGCAAAAAAAGTGATGAAGTTAGGAATTCTGGGCGTTGTCCCGAGCTATGTGCTACAAGGCTTTCAGCCTATTTTCCTAAAGCTATTTTGGCAGGACAACAACGGTTTTTATTCGGTGGCACTGGATAAAATGATACGTTCTTGCCCAAAACACCACTCGTTTGCAATCTGTTTTGTGCAAAAGTATCCGTTTTTGACGTAATGTTTGCATTTTGTTCTTCATTATTGCATTGTGCAATAATGAAAGCGTTTATATTTGCAGAAAGAAAACATAAACAAGTATTAAGCTTGCAAAACGAAAGCAGCGTAATACTAAAGCACACAAAAAGTAAACTGACATGAAGAGATTTAAGAGAAAGTGGTTGATTTTTATGGCACTCACCACGGTGCTTTGCGTTGCCGGGGCGTTTATGCCCGACACGGCCGGACTTTGGGAGGCTGACGGGAAGTCAGACGCGGCCGATGTGGCTTGGATGATTACCGCCACGATATTCGTGCTGATGATGACACCCGGACTTTCGTTTTTCTACGGCGGTATGGTTGGTAAGAAAAACGTGATTTCAACTATTCTCCAGAGCTTTATCGCCATGGGCGTGATAAGCGTGCTTTGGGTGGTCGTGGGGTTTAGCCTTTCGTTTGGCGACGACATAGGCGGCGTGCTGGGCAACCCCTTGACGTTCTTCATGTTTAAGGACGTAGGGGCTAAGGTCAACGAAGCCCTTGCGCCGACAATTCCCCTTGCGCTCTATGCGCTCTTCCAGATGAAGTTTGCCATCATCACGCCCTCGCTCATCACGGGGTCGTTCGCCGAACGCGTGAAGTTTTCTGCCTATCTGGTGTTCATGATTCTCTTCTGCATCTTCATCTACTGCCCGTTGGCTCACTGCACATGGCACCCCGACGGAATCTTCCGCCAATGGGGTGTGGTTGACTTTGCTGGCGGCATCGTGGTGCACGCTTCCTCGGGCGTGGCTGCCCTTGCCGGTGCTATCTTCCTCGGACGGCGTACGCGCCCCGACCGCAATGATGCGCCGGCCAACATCCCCTATGTGGTGCTGGGTGCGGCTCTGTTGTGGCTGGGCTGGTTTGGTTTCAACGCCGGTTCGTCGCTCCATGCTGACGCTGTGGCCGTGAAGGCCTTCCTCAACACCAACACCGCCTGCGCCACGGCTATGCTCACGTGGATATTCTTCGACACCGTGATGGGCCGCAAGGCTTCGGCCATGGGTGCGGCCGTCGGTGCTGTGGTCGGTTTGGTGGCCATCACCCCTTCGGCCGGCTACGTGAGTGTTGGGCAGAGCCTTTTCATCGCCTTCGTCACGACGATTATCTGCAACTGCGCGTGCCACTGGAGCGACCGCACGTCGCGCCTTGACGATGCTCTCGACGTGTTCCCCACACACGGCACGGGTGGCATCGTGGGCACCGTGCTTACGGGTATCTTCATTCAGGAAGGACTTGTTGCCGGCACGTGGGAGGGCTTCGTCATCTTCCTTTTCCACCTCCTTGCCATCGTGATAGTCTTTTTCTACACCTTTGCCATGAGTATGCTGCTCTATTGGGTGGTGAACAAAATGATACCGATGCGCGTCAGCCGCGAGAGCGAGCGCGTTGGTCTCGATGTGAGTCAGCACGGCGAGAGCTACAACTTCGCCGACGTGGAAGACAACGTGGACGACCAAGGCGAAATGAAGTATTAAAGCGGCATTGGCCACAAACCAACCCCTCAGCGCAGACAAACGGTCTGTGTTGAGGGGTTCGTGCTTGTTGTACAGATGTGCCCGAAAATATCTCGGGGCTGCGGACGGCGGGTACGGGGGATGAATTGAAGTGCGGTGAACTGGCGGTATGTACGGGGAGATTGGTGGAGGAGATGCCGGGAATGCTTACTCACCTTGGGAGGGGGAGAGCCAGAGGTCGAGCAGGAGGGGCAGGTGGTCGCTGAAGCCCCCTTGGTAGTATGGGCCCAGATAGGTGCGGAAGGGGTGTACGCCCTCGCCCGAGGCATCGTTTTGCAAGAGGAAGGGGAAGTCCACTATGCGGCAGTCCGTCGGTGCAGTGCTGATGGAACAGTCGGCATGGAGCATGGCGCCGTTGACGACGAATTGGTCGAGCTGGTTCCATTCGCCCTGGTATTTGTACGTTCCGCTGATGTCGCCCCTAGCCTTCATGTTGTGCGAAAGCAGGCAGAGCGAGAGCGGGGAAGGGGAGGCGGAACTGGGCGGCACGGCCTGCAGCGTGCGGACGAAGAGCTGTTCGGGGTAGAACGAATTGAAGTCGCCCGTGAGGACAAGTCTGGGATTTTTGCGTTCGTGCATAAGGCTGTCAGCAAAAGTGCGGACACGGCTGGCCACTGCCTCGCGAAACAGCCGTGCGCGCCGTCCGCCCTTGCGGCTCGGGAAGTGGCATACAAGGATGTCGAGCGTGTCGCCCGTGGTGAGTTCGCCGGCCACATGCAGCACGTCGCGCGTGGGGTGCAAGTTGTCCGCAATGGGCGCAACTCTCAGGCAATGCTGCTCCACAGGGCGGAAGCGCGCAGGCTGGTAGATTAGGGCCACGTTGATGCCGCGCACGTCCTCGCTGTGCGTAATGATGTATTCATAGCCCAGGCGGGCGAGTTTTGTACGCCTGGTGAGGTGCGACAGCACACTGTCGTTTTCCACCTCGATGAGAGCCGCTGCATCGACGGGCCGATCGCCGCCCGCGCCGGCTATGACCCGTGCTAGTCGTGAGAGTTTGGCCAAGTAACGAAGTTCCGTCCAGCGGTAGGCTCCACAGGGTGTGAACTCCGCGTCGCTCTTTCTCTCGGCGTGGATTGTGTCGAAAAGATTCTCGACGTTGTACTCCATAACGCGAAAACGCTGTCGCTTCTCAGCCACAGCGTTTATCGTGAAAAATAGCAGAAATGCCCCCATGAAGAGGGCAAACAAAGTCTTATTCATGGTGGTAGGGTTCGCCTCGCAGAATGGTCATGGCCCGGTAGAGTTGCTCCACGAAGAAGAGGCGCACCATCTGGTGTGAGAAGGTCATCTTCGATAGCGAAACCTTCTCGGCCGCCAACTTGTAGATGTCGTCAGAGAAGCCGTAGGGGCCGCCTACGATGAATACGAGTCGCTGCGCCACGGTTGTCTGCTTGCGCTCAATGTAGCGAGCGAACTCCATGGAGCGGAAATCCCGTCCGCCCTCGTCGAGCAGCACCACGTAGTCGCCCTTGCGCAGTTGCTTCTGCAAGAGTTCGCCCTCGCGCTGCTTCTGCTGTTCCGCGCTCAGCGCCTTGGTGTTTTTCAGCTCCGGAATTACCTCCATGCTGAACGGCGTGTAGTGCGTCACCCTCTCGGCGTAGTCGTCGATGAGCGAAGTGAGACGTTTGTCCGTCGTTTTGCCTACTACAAGGAATGTTATCTTCATTCTCCTCGTCAGTCTTTCTTAGCTGGCTTGTCCAGCACCTCGTAGCGCGAGTGCTTGCTGACGTACTCAGGTACAATCTCTTTCATCTTGCGCACGGTGTCCATGTCGTTGTACTGCTGGGCAATGGCGAAGAGGTCTTCCAAGTCCTTCTGCACGGCCTCGTAGTCGTACTCGCGCACCTGTGCCACGCGTATCTTTTCGTGGAACGAGGGCAACGTGCCCTCGTTCACGCTCAATACTTCCTCATAGAGCTTTTCGCCTTCGCGCAGCCCCGTGTACTCAATCTTCACGTCGGTAGCCCCCGAGAGTTGAATCATGCGCCGAGCCAAGTCGTCGATGCGCACGGGTTTGCCCATGTCGAACACGAGGATTTCGCCTCCCTTGCCGTTTGTACCGGCTTCGAGAACCAGTTTGCAGGCTTCGGGAATGAGCATGAAGTAACGAATAATGTCGGGATGAGTGACGGTGAGTGGCCCGCCGGCAAGCAGCTGCTTGCGGAAGAGGGGAATGACACTGCCGTTGCTGCCCAGGACGTTGCCAAAGCGCGTCGTGACAAACTGCGTAACTCCCTTGACCGTGCCTCGGCGCAACGCGTGGTCGAGACTTTGCACGTAGATCTCGCATATACGCTTCGAACAGCCCATCACGTTGGTGGGGTTGACTGCCTTGTCGGTCGAAATCATGACAAACTTCTTCACGTCGTACTTCACGCAGAGGTCGGCCAGTATCTTCGTGCCGAGCACGTTGTTGTAGATGCTCTCAGAAGGGTTGTCCTCCATCATCGGCACGTGCTTGTAGGCGGCTGCGTGGAACACACATTCGGGTTTGAACGAGCTGAAAATGTCATCCATGCGCTGGCTGTGGCAAATGCTCGTCACAATGGTGTGCGCCTTCACGTTGGGGAAGTCCTTCTTCATCATCAGGCGCATGTCGTGCTGGGGCGTTTCGGCTTGGTCAATGAGCATCATTTCCGCTGGCTCGAACGAAGCCACCTGGCGCACAATCTCCGAGCCGATAGAGCCGGCCGACCCCGTAATCATCACGCGGCGACCCTTGAGCATGTGGCGCACGCTTTCCAGGTCCACTTCTATTTCCTTGCGGGGCAGAAGGTCTTCCACCTGCATCTCGCGCAGTTGTACCTTCTTCACCGACTTCTTGTCCTTGCTCCACTCCTCGGCGCTCTGCGCTATGTAGATGCGCACGCCGGCGTTGACGAAAGCGTCTTGCAACTTCGTGTTGTTCACGAATGAATTGTGAACCAACGGCCCTACCATCAGCACGCGGATGCGTTCCTCCTTGATAATCTTTTCAAGGTTGTCGTCCACGTGGTAGATGCGCTTGCCAAAGAGCCGCTGATTGCAGCTGTCCTTGTCATCGCTCAGGTAGCCGGCCACAACGAAGCGTACGGGCTTGGTGCTGCGTATTTCGTTGGTAACGGAGATGGATCCGTCGTGCGTGCCGTAGATGAGCGTGCGCTCAGCCTGCGGACTGACAAACACGTTGTCGAACGTAAGTTTTATGCAGATGCGCGAAAGGCAGAGCACCGTCATCGTGCCCATATAAATGGCCAAGAGCATTCGCTCCGTGACGTGGTAGAACATGCTCAGGCCGCATATGTCCACAACAAAGTTGAACACCGAAGCCAGCACAAACGACAGCATACTGGCATAGATTACCTTCAACAAGTCGACAAACTGCGAGTAGCGAAGGATGCCCGAATAGGTATGGAAAACCTTGAACCCAACGAGGTTCAAGACGGCATAAACGAGGAATGAGTGGAGCAGCGCAGGCCAAACGTTCATCATGGCCGACAACGGTTGTCTGAGCCAAAGGATAAACAGTCCGCCAAAGAAGCACAAAACCGTATCGAAAATGATGATGTACCAGTAGGGGAGGGCCGCTCTTCTGAAATACCAGCTAAAAAACTTGTTGAAAATATTCATGTCTCTTCACGCGGGAGGCTCTTGTTGTTCTATGTGAGGGGCGAACACCTCCTCAAAATCTCTCTCTTGTCTGTGTCCTTTTAGGTGTTGTCCTGACGATTAACCCCCTTCCTCCCGATTCGGGGGGGTAATTTTTGGGATGTCAACGAGGCAAAGTTATCACTAAACTTTAACAGTGCAAAATTTAAGTTTGCGTAAAAAACCACATCGACTTCTCCAAAATTACCCAATGTGCCATTCGCTTTTTGAAGGGCTTGCGTGCCGCAATGCGGCGCAGGGCATTGCAGAGCGTCGGCTTTTTGGTAATTTTGCGGACATGGAAACGAACAGCACTTCGGAATTATTCAGCATCGACGCCGGACTCCCGAGCAACGGCTTTACCGATATTGAAACATTGTACCGTACGGCCAACGCCCTGATACTCAAAGGTCAGCGTGGCGGCCAATGGTGGGTGTTGAAGACCGTTGCGGAGGATGGCCGCGACATCGACGTTTACAAAAGACTGCTGCAAAAGGAGTGCGACATACTCAGCCAACTCAGTCATCCCGGCATTGTGCGGGCAACGGGCATGGAATACGTGCCGGGCTACGGGCAGTGCATCGTGATGGAGTGGGTGGACGGCATAAACCTGCGTGAATGGCTTGCGCAAAAGCCCAGCCGGCGTGAGCGCAGAAGAGCGTTGGGGCAACTCGTCGAAGCCTTGGACTACATCCACGGGCTGCAAGTGGTGCATCGCGACATCAAGCCCGAGAACGTGATGGTTACGCGCAACGGGCACAACGTGAAACTGATTGACTTCGGGCTGGCGGACATGGACAGCAGTTCGTGCCTCAAACAGCCGTCGGGGACGAAGGGCTACATTTCGCCCGAACAGACCACGGAGCGCACCACCGACGTGCGCAACGACATATACAGCCTCGGCTGCCTCATCGACGACCTGCAACTGGGGTGGTTCTGCAAACGCCTTGCCGCGCACTGCAAACGCCCCCTCGACCAGCGGTACAAAAACATGGGCGAGATAAAACAGGCTCTGCGCCGCCGCCAGCAGTGGAGGCGAGGCCTCGTGGCTGCGTTGCTCCTCGTCGTGCTGTGCATCGGGGCTTGGGGAACGTACATGGTGAAAAAAGAAAACGGACGGCCGCACTACGAAGAAGTGGCGCAGTTTCGCGTGGCCAACATAAGGTACACGTCGTACGGCGGTTTGGCGGTTTCGGCCAAACTCGTAGTGATGAAAGAGCGCGATATGGTTGTACCAGCCCAAGTGACGCACGACGGGCTTACTTACAAGATGTCGGAACTGGGCTTCGATTGTTTCAAGAACGACACGCTGCTCCAAAAACTCGTGGTGCAGTGCGATGCCGACACAATGAACATACTAAAAGGGGCTTTCAAGGGCTGCACTAATCTGAAAGACCTCTACCTGGCGTCAACCCACTTTGTGGGCATTGGTAGCGACATGTGGCACTGCCGCATTGAGGACATTTTCGACACGCACCATTTTGAGAACGTCACGCTCTACGTGCCGGAGGACTTAATCGACAAATACAAAGGCAGTGCTTGGAACCGTTTCCGTCACATCCAGATCATCAACAGGGAGAGGTAAATTAGGGCTGACAGCTACGCCGCCCTGTTTGCCCACAAGGCAGGTGTAAGGGCCGGCCTCCCCACGGTAGAGGTTGTTGAGGCAGCACGGTTCGCCCTCAATAAACGATTGGCAGGAGAACGTGTCGCCAGCGAGCAATTTGGAGTTCAACGCCTCCACCACCTCAAAGCGGTCGTCGCCTTCGAAGCGCACCACGATGTGGCGGTTGGGCGACCATCGCAGTTTCAGTTCGTCGCCTTCCGTCAGGTTTTTGCTCATGTAGCAAGTTGACTTGATGCAGCTCGTTTCCAAACCACATGGTTCGCCCGAAAGGAATGCATTGTAGTCGGCATATCCCAAGTAGCGGCTAAGCAGGTTGAGCGTGAAGCTGCTCGGGTGTGAATAGTCGCTCTGATGTCCCCACAGGCGTTTGAGCGTTGTGGCGCTGATGTACTCGGCAGTGGCGGCGAGCACCTGGTTGCTGAGCCATACGAAGTCGCGGTGCGTGTGCATATTGCGCCGCGTGCGTTTTTCAATCTCCTTGGTTAGTGTGTTACTCATAGGCGTGTTCTCTGGTATTCGATTTACGGGGTGCAGACGGGCGGTAAGGCCAAATCTCCGTCGGCACCTGTCGCAAATGTACACATTTCGCTGAATTACCGGTATTCTGTCGAACAATAATTTCGTTCCGCCTCAATATTGTCCTAACCGTTTTTATTTCTGTCCGATAAAACAAGTTGATTCATCCTTCCGTTTTCCGCCCTTTCATTCACCGTACGTTCACCGGCCATTCACTCGAAGAA
>CAVLCM010000131.1:0-8003 GCA_963661625.1 bacterium | reverse complement strand
CACTCTACTTATAGACGTACGTTCACTCAACTTATAGACGTACGTTCACTCACCCTCATGACGTACGTTCACTCATCGCATAAATGTACGCTTTGATTTTCAACGGAAATACTTTACTCCGAAGCATCCCTTTTTACGAGACGCTTCTTCCTGGAAATCTTTATAGTTTAAGAAGTGTTTTACTGGCATCTTGCCATCAAGCACCACAAAAGCCAATGAGGCAAGGCTCCATTAATTGGAACTTTGCCTCATTGGCTTTTATTGTACGGTTTGCTATATGGGGCGGATGGTTATTCCCAGCCCAAGGCACTTGCTCCGAGTACGGCGGCCTCGCTGCCGTTGAGGGAGGAGATGAGGAGCTTTGCCTCGTTTTTATAGAGGAACAACACGTGTTCGTTGTATGCCTCGCGCAGAGGTTTCATCAGGTACTCGCCGGCCTTGGTCAGTCCGCCGAAGAATACGAACGCCTCGGGGGAGCAGAAGGTGGCGAAGTCGGCGCACGCCGTGCCGAGGAGGCGGCCTGTGAACTCAAAGATTTCGAGGGCGAGCTTGTCGTTGGCCTCGGCTGCCTTGAACACGTCGTACGAGGTGATTTCGTCGGGGTTGAGGTCGCGCAACAAACTGGGTTCGTTGCTCTTTTCCAAGTATTCGCGGGCAGTGCGTGCCACACCGGTGGCCGAGGTATAGGCTTCGAGGCAGCCCTTGCGGCCGCAGCCGCATGAACGTGCATTCTCGCTGTGGTCAACCACGAAGTGGCCCAGCTCGCCAGCGAAGCCGTCGCTACCGTATACCACCTTGCCGTCTACCACAATGCCGGAGCCAACGCCCGTGCCGAGGGTAATCATGATGAAGTTTTTCATGCCGCGGGCCACGCCGTAGGTCATTTCGCCCACTGCGGCGGCGTTGGCATCGTTCGTGACGCGTACGGGGATGCCGAACGTTTCCTCAAAAATCTGAGCTACGGGGACAATGCCCTGCCAAGCCAGGTTGGCGGCGTTCTCGATGTTGCCGGAGTAGTAGTTGGCATCGGGTGCGCCAATGCCCATGGCGCGGATGTTCTGTATGCCGCCCACCTGGTCGAGAGCCGGCTGCAAGGCCTCGAACGAGGCCTTCACGTAGTCCTCGAATACGGGGTAGGCTTTGGTGGATATCACCGTCTGCGACTTTATATTGCCACGCTGGTCGACAATGCCGAACACCGAATTGGTGCCGCCCATGTCGAGACCAATCACATAGGGCTTTTCAACTTCTAATTCCATGGTTTAAATTTTAGTTTCGATTGTTCGTTTACGGATATGCGACAAATTTACAACAAAAAATGAAATACCTACTTTGCACTCCCCATTTTACGTTTCCGCGCCACGCCCCGGAACGGCGGTGCACAGCAAAGCAGAGGCGCGCCGATGGAAAAGCGCAAAGGGGAAAGGGAGGGCAAAGGTTTTGGCAATAGGCTTAAAATCAGTAATTTTGCAAATACTTACACACGCAGGAAACGAACATGAACCAAATATTCGCGGACTTCGCAAGTCCGTTGCTGCTTATACTGAAAGGATTGCTTGTGGGCATAATCGCTTCCGCGCCGATGGGCCCTGTGGGCATTCTCTGCATACAGCGCACCATGCTCAAAGGGCGCGTATACGGCATCGTGACGGGAGCTGGTGCCGCGCTGAGCGACGTAATCTACGCCATGGCCACGGGCTTGGGCATGTCGTTTGTGCTGGACGTGCTCGAACGGGAGGAAAACATCTTCTGGCTCAAGCTCCTCGGCAGTGCCATGCTCTTTATCTTCGGCATCTACATGTACCGCACCGACCCGCAGAAGGGCGGCATACACAAATCGTCGGGCAACAAGGGAACGCTCGTGCACAACTTCACCACGGCCTTCCTGCTCACGCTGTCCAACCCCCTCATCATTTTCCTTTTCATCGCCCTCTTCAACATGCTCACCTTTGTCATCCCGGGCAATTGGTTTGGGCAGTGCATTGGCTACCTTTCGATCGTGGCCGGGGCTATGTTGTGGTGGCTCGGACTGACATACGTCATCAACAAGATGCGCAACAACTTCGGTGCGAAGGGCATTCGCCGCCTCAACCGCACCATTGGCTGCATCGTATTTGCCGTAGCCGTTTTGTACGCTGCTTTCACGCTGTTCAAAATCAAACTCTTCTAAGGGTTTGCGCCTCATCTACCCGCCATGATAATAGCCAACCAACTCAAAACAAAGAACCGGGCCGAATACCTGCTCTACATGTGGCAGGTGGAGGACCTGATACGGGCGTACCGCTGCGACGCGGAACGCATTGCCAAGGAATACGTGAGCCGCTTCACGCTGACCGATGAGCAGCGAAGCGAAACGGAGACGTGGTACGCCAACCTCTGCGAAATGATGCGCAGTGAGGGAAAGATGGAGAGCGGCCACTTGCAAATTTGCCAGAACGTGCTGAGCGACCTTTCGGAACTGCACGCCAAGCTGCTCGGCAGCAACAAATTCCCCTACTACCGCGAGATGTACTACAAGGTGCTTCCCTATGTGGTTGAACTGCGCGGGAAGAGCCGCCAACACAACGCAGCCGATGAACCCGAACTGCAAGTGTGCTTCGACCTGCTCTACGGCGTGATGATGTTGCGAATGCAGAAGAAGGAGGTGAGCAGCGAAACGGCCAAGGCGGCCAAGGACGTGTCGGCCCTGCTCGGCCAGCTCTCCGACTATTACTTTAAGGACAAAGAAACTCCCATCGAGTTTGACTAACCACAAACCGAAAATGAAACAAATCTTGGTGACGGGCTGCAACGGGCAGCTCGGAAACGAAATACAGCTGCTCGCCCCAAAGTATGAGGACGATTGCACCTTTTTCTTTACCGATAAGGACGAGCTCGACATTACGGACCGCAAAGCCGTATACTCCTTCATTGAGCAGAACCACATCGGCATCGTGATAAACTGTGCCGCTTTCACTGCCGTGGACAAGGCCGAGAGCAACGAGGAACTGTGCAACCTGCTCAACAACATCGCCCCGGGCTACTTGGCAGAAGCCGTGGCCTCGCAGGGCGGAACGATGATACAGGTGTCTACCGACTACGTGTTTGACGGAACGGCGTGCCGCCCCTACCGCGAGGAGGACGCAACAAATCCGCAAACCGTTTACGGGCGCACCAAACTGGCCGGCGAGGAGAACGTTATCCGCTCGTGCGCCGGTTCAATGGTTATCCGCACGGCCTGGCTCTACTCCACCTTTGGCAACAACTTCGTGAAGACGATGATACGCCTCGGCAAGGAGCGCGACAGCCTCGGCGTGGTGTTCGACCAAATCGGTTCGCCCACCTATGCTCGCGACTTGGCACGCGCCATCATGCAGATTGTCAGCCAAGGCATCACGCCGGGCGTTTACCACTTCACGAACGAGGGCGTTTGCTCGTGGTACGACTTTACCCGGGCCATACACCACCTCGAAGGCATTGACGACTGCCGCGTAGAACCTATCCACACGGAGGACTACCCCGTGCCGGCCAAGCGTCCGCACTTCTCCGTGCTCGACAAGTCGAAAATCAAGCAAACATTCCAACTCTCCATCCGCTGGTGGGAGGATGCCTTGAAAGAATGCATCAAGGAGCTTTAAGTCCTCGCTCACCTCAAACCACGCTAACACAATCACAACAAGACACGCAATGAACGAAGAAATAGCGCGCCGCAGAACATTTGCCATCATATCGCACCCCGATGCCGGTAAGACCACCCTCACCGAAAAGCTCCTGCTCTTCGGTGGCCAGATACAGGTGGCCGGCGCGGTGAAGAACAACAAAATCAAGAAGACTGCCACATCCGACTGGATGGAGATTGAGAAGCAGCGCGGCATCTCGGTTACAACGTCTGTC
The DNA here is from genome assembly GCA_963661625.1 of bacterium. Taxonomy (GTDB): domain Bacteria; phylum Bacteroidota; class Bacteroidia; order Bacteroidales; family Bacteroidaceae; genus Alloprevotella. The sequence goes on along the minus strand of CAVLCM010000131.1, from coordinate 4,130 downwards.
ATGGAGTTCGACTACGAGGGCTACAAGGTGAACATTCTCGACACGCCGGGCCACCAGGACTTCGCCGAAGACACCTTCCGCACGCTCACAGCCGTAGACTCCGCCATCATCGTGGTGGACGGCGCAAAGGGCGTGGAGGCGCAGACGCGAAAGCTCATGACGGTTTGCCGCATGCGCAAAACGCCCGTAATCATCTTCATCAACAAGATGGACCGCGAGGGCAAGGACCCGTTCGACCTGCTCGACGAACTGGAACAGGAACTGCAAATCAAGGTGCGCCCCCTTTCGTGGCCCATCAACCAGGGTTCGCGCTTCAAGGGCGTATATAATATATATGAGCAGCAGCTCAACCTCTTCGCCGCCGACAAACAGAAGCTGACGGAGAAAATTGCCGTGGACATCAACAGCGACGAACTGGAAAAGCATGTGGGCGACACCGACGCAGCACAACTGCGCAACGACCTTGAACTGGTGGACGGCGTTTACCCCGAGTTCTGCGAGCAGGACTATCTCAACGCCGACGTAGCCCCGGTATTCTTCGGTTCGGCTCTGAACAACTTTGGCGTAAAAGAGTTGCTCGACTGCTTCGTGAAGATTGCCCCCTACCCTCGCCCCACCGTGGCCGAGGAGCGCGAGGTGAACCCCGACGAACAGAAGTTTACGGGCTTCATCTTCAAGATTACCGCCAACATCGACCCCAACCACCGCTCGTGCATCGCCTTCTGCAAGGTATGCTCCGGACGCTTTGAGCGCAACAAGCCCTACCTGCACGTGCGCAACAACAAAACGCTCCGCTTCTCGTCGCCCACACAATTCATGGCGCAGCGCAAAAGCACCATCGACGAGGCTTGGGCCGGCGACATCGTGGGCTTGCCCGACAACGGCACGTTCAAGATAGGCGACACGCTGACCGAGGGCGAACAGCTCCACTTCCGCGGCCTGCCCTCATTCTCGCCAGAGATGTTCAAATACATCGAAAACGCCGACCCGATGAAGACGAAACAGCTCAACAAAGGCATTGAGCAGCTGATGGACGAAGGCGTGGCACAGCTCTTCGTCAACCAGTTCAACGGCCGCAAAATCATCGGCACGGTGGGCCAGTTGCAGTTTGAGGTTATCCAGTACCGCCTCGAAAACGAATACAACGCCAAGTGCCGCTGGGAACCGGTGCACCTCTACAAGGCGTGCTGGATAGAGAGCGACAACGAGGCCGAACTGGAAAACTTCAAGAAGCGCAAGTACCAGTACATGGCCAAGGACCGCGAGGGCCGCGACGTATTCCTCGCCGACTCGGGCTACGTGCTGCAAATGGCGCAGCAGGACTTCGAACACATCAAGTTCCACTTCACGAGCGAGTTCTGACATGCGGCGTGAGGATGTGGCTGACGCACAATCTACGCTAGCCACACCCTCATGGCCGCTACTCAAAGGCCACTCCACAAAAAAGGATTAGCAACGCACCCCGAGGGTTCGCGTTGCTAATCCTTTTTTGCTTCAGAATATCTTCCAGCTTGTGGGAAGAATTATTTCAGGGATACGAAAATTTCCTTTTCGTCTTCGTTCACGTTGAGCTTGCCCTCGCGGAGCAACCAGCCAAGACCGAGGTAGAGGTCCTTGTCAGAACGGGTCTTAATGGCTTTCTTCAAGTCCTTGCCAGAGAGTTCACCGGCAGCGTTGAGAGCTTCCCAAATTTTGCCAGCCAATTCGCCAGCCTTTTCTTCGAACATGTTCTAAATATATGTTAGTTGGACAATTTAGGTGGTTATTACTATTTAACCCCTAACGCAAGCAAAGGTACAACTAAAAACGAAAAACCTTTTATTATTTATTGGAAATCAAACATTTATAACAACGAACAAACTATACTGCTTATTAGAGATTGCAAAAACTTGCTTTCTTCGGTGCGTTTTCGCTTTGTTTTTACGAATTAGCACTGACTGTCAGGCAATTCAATCGGTGCGCCGACAGGTTGCCAGCCTCTGGAAAAGCCGTATTTTTGCACCTGCGTATGAAGGAATTTGAATTACAGTCGAACTATGCCCCGATGGGCGACCAGCCCGAAGCCATCCGCCAGCTGACGGAGGGCGTGAAGAGCGGCGTGCCGGCACAGGTGCTGCTCGGCGTGACGGGTTCGGGCAAGACGTTTACCATTGCCAACGTCATCAAGAACGTGAACAAGCCGACACTCGTGCTGAGCCACAACAAGACGTTGGCGGCGCAGCTCTATTCGGAGTTCAAGGGTTTCTTCCCCAACAATGCGGTGGAGTATTACGTGTCGTACTACGACTACTACCAGCCCGAAGCCTACATAGCCTCGACCGACACTTATATAGAAAAGGACCTCGCCATCAACGAGGACATCGACAAACTGCGGCTCGCGGCCACCTCGGCCCTGCTCTCGGGCAGGAGCGACGTTGTGGTGGTGTCGTCGGTGTCGTGCATCTACGGCATGGGCAATCCCTCGGCGTTCTACGAGAATGTAGTGGAACTGAAAGTGGGGCGTACGCTCTCGCTCAACTCGTTGCTCAACCGCTTGGTGTCGAGCCTTTACGTGCGCAACGACGTGGCTCCGAAGGCGGGTAATTTCCGCGTCAAGGGCGACACGGTGGACATATTCCTGGCCTACGCCGACGAAATCATACGCGTTTGTTTTTGGGACGAGGAGATTGACAGCATTGAGGAGGTGGATGCCCTCTCGGGCGCACGGCTCAATACGTACGACGAGTACAAGGTGTACCCCGCCAACCTCTTCCTCACGTCCAAGGAGACGCAGGAGCAAGCCATCCGCCTCATTCAGGATGACCTCGTGGCACAAGTACAATTATTCGAGGAACTCGGCAAAACGCTCGAAGCCAAACGACTGAAAGAGCGCGTGGAATACGACATAGAGATGATACGGGAACTGGGACACTGCGCCGGCATTGAGAACTACTCGCGCTATTTTGACGGGCGCGAGGCCGGGACACGTCCGTTCTGCTTGCTCGACTTTTTCCCCGACGACTTCCTCATCGTCATCGACGAGAGCCACGTCACCGTGCCGCAGATACGTGCCATGTACGGCGGCGATCGCTCGCGCAAGGATTCGCTTGTCAACTACGGCTTCCGTCTGCCTGCCGCGCTCGACAACCGTCCGCTGAAATTCGACGAGTTTCACGACATGGCGAAGCAGGTAATCTACATCAGCGCAACTCCGGCAGAGTATGAACTGGCTGAGAGCGAGGGCGTGGTGGTAGACCAGGTGATACGCCCAACAGGTTTGCTCGACCCCATTATCGAGGTGCGAGACTCGGATTATCCCGTGGACGACCTGATGCACGAGATTGTCAAAGCCCGCGAAAACAACGAGCGCGTGCTGGTGACTACGCTTACCAAACGCATGGCGGAAGAACTGACGGAATACCTGCTGCAAAACGAAATTAGTACGGCGTACATCCACAGCGACGTGGACACGCTCGAACGCGTGCAAATCATGGAGGACCTGCGCCGCGGCGTGTACGACGTGCTTGTCGGGGTGAACCTGCTGCGCGAGGGTCTCGACTTGCCCGAAGTGGCGCTCGTGGCCATTCTCGACGCGGATAAGGAGGGATTTCTCCGTTCCGACCGCTCACTCACGCAGACAGCAGGGCGCGCAGCTCGCAACGTGAACGGTAGGGTCATCATGTACGCAAAGGAAATCACGCAGTCTATGCAGAAGACCATCGACGAAACAAACCGCCGACGGGCCAAGCAAATGGCTTACAACAAGGAACACGGCCTTACGCCGCGCCCCATCATAAAACCCATCGAGAGCAACGAACTCGTGGAGATGCAGCGCGAACGAATGCGCCGGCAACAGGGCGACACGGGCGCAAGCGGCGCAAAGCCCTACTCCACCGAGGAAGTCCAGCTGGCAAAAGCAGCCGAAGGCGCAGCTGTTTACACCGCAGCAAAGAAAGGCAAAGAAGAAACGATTGAGGAGAAAAAGGCGCGACTGCAAAAGGCGATGAAGAAGGCCGCCGAGAATTTCGACTTCATCATAGCCGCACAGATACGCGACGAATTGCTTGCGCTCGACAAACAATAATAGGAGTAACTGATCGAGAGTATTTACTATTGCTGTCCGATAAAACAAGCCCAGCGCATTGCTTAGG
>CAVLCM010000130.1:0-8041 GCA_963661625.1 bacterium | reverse complement strand
ATGGTACTGCACACCCGCGGGAGAGTAGGTCGCCGCCAACTTTTTTCATACTTTCTGGGTTTCCGCATCGCTCACGCTTTGCGGAAACCTTTTCTTGTTGATTTCGCTGCCCTGTACTGCGTCGTAACGGCATAAGGCGTTATATATCCAGTAGGAAGAGAATGCTAAGCGCCAATAACAGCCCTCTCATATTCTCGCATACAATCTGCGAGGGCTTGAGCGGAGGCTTGTGAGAGGCCGTTGTAGCATGAAGCACGGAAGCCCCCGACGGAGCGATGGCCCTTGATGGCTACAATCCCTCGTTGGTGGGCGAAGTTTAGGAAGTCCGCTTCAAGGTGTTGGAAGGGGGCGTTTAGCACGAAGCACATGTTCATCACGGAACGGTCGGCCTTTGCGGCTGTGCCGCGGAAGAGTGGGTTGCGGTCAATTTCGTCGTAGATGATTGAAGAACGCTCCATGGCGCGGCGGTGCATCTCGTCCACGCCGCCTTGTTGCTTTATCCAGCGGAGCATTTCGCAGGCGGTGAAGATGGGGAGTACGGGCGGCGTATTATATAAGGAGTGATGGTTAACGTGTGTTTGGTAGTTGAGCATCGTGGGGATGGCGCGCCCCGATTTGTTCAATGCACTGCGGCGTACGATGACGAACGTCAGGCCCGCCATGGACAGGTTTTTCTGTGCGCCGCCGTAGATGAGGTCGTAGCCCGTGAAGTCGATGCGACGAGAGAGAATGTCCGATGTCATGTCCGCCACGACAGGGACGGGGCTGACTATATCCGCGTGTAGCTCCGTGCCGTAGATCGTATTGTTCGTCGTGACGTGGAGATAGTCAGCCTCGGGCGGCACCGAGAAGTCTTTGGGAATGTGGGAATAGTTATCGCTGGCCGAACTTGCCACGCAGACTGTTTTGCCAAACAACTGTGCCTCCTCTATGGCCTGGTGCGCCCAGTGCCCGCTGTCGAGGTAAGCCGCTTGGCGACGGAGCAAGTTCATCGGAACCATGCAAAACTGCAAACGCGCGCCGCCGCCGAGGAAAAGCACCGAGAAGTCGTCGGGGATATGGAGCAACTCGCGCATAAGGCTGCGCGCCTCCTCCAAAACGGCGGTAAACTCCGGCGTGCGGTGCCCAATCTCTATGAGGCTAAGTCCTGTGCCTGCAAAGTTGCGCACGGCCTCTGCCGTAGCCTCTACTACCGGGGTTGGCAGGTGGGCTGGTCCTGCGCCGAAGTTGTGTATAGTTTGTGTCATGACGTAGTTTGCGGATGAAGTTCATTGTGTTAGGCGAAAGTAAGCATTTTCCCTCGCTTTGGCGGCGCAGGGCGGGGCAAAAGCATTTCCGGGAAGCGTTTTAAATGCGAATGTGAGAAAATATGTAACTTTGCCCCACATATATAATATACACATGAGGCGCGCGACAGCCGAGCGAGGCGAGCGCGCACAGGCACAAACATAAGCACATGAGTGAACAACTGAAGAAAATCAAGCAGCTGGTGGAACTGCGCCAGAAAGCCCGTTTGGGCGGCGGCGAGAAAGCCATTGAAAAACAGCATGCAAAAGGCAAGGCCACAGCGCGTGAACGCATTGAACTGTTGCTCGACAAGGGCTCGTTTGAGGAAATGGATATGTTCAAACTCCATCGTTGCCACAACTTCGGCATGGAGAAGAAGCAATTCCTTGGCGACGGCGTAGTAGCCGGCAGCGGTACGGTCAATGGCCGCCTCGTATACGTCTTTGCACAGGACTTCACCGTGAATGGCGGTTCCCTGTCGGAGACGATGGCGCAGAAAATCTGCAAGGTGATGGACCAAAGCATGAAGATGGGCGCACCTTGTATCGGCCTGAACGACTCGGGCGGCGCGCGTATTCAGGAAGGCATCAACGCCTTGGCCGGTTTCGGCGAAATTTTCCAACGCAACATTGAGGCTTCGGGCGTAGTACCCCAAATTTCGGGTATCTGCGGTCCGTGTGCGGGCGGCGCAGTTTATTCGCCGGCCTTGACGGACTTTGTGGTGATGCTCGAAGGCGTGAGCTACATGTTCCTCACCGGCCCCAAGGTCGTGAAGACCGTGACGGGCGAAGAGGTGACGCAGGAAGACCTGGGCGGTGCTTCCGTCCACTCCACGAAGAGCGGCGTTTGCCACTTCACGGCTAAGACCGAGGAAGAATTTGCCGGCCTTATCCGCAAACTCCTTTCGTACATCCCCCAGAACAACAAAGAGCGTGCGCCCCGCGTAGAGTGCACCGATCCCATCGACCGCAAGGAAGACCTCCTCAACGAGATTATCCCCGACAACCCCAATATGGCCTACGACATGTACAAGGTAATCGGTGCAGTGGTCGACAACGGCGAATTCATGGAAGTGCAGCGCAACTTCGCTCGCAACATCATCATTGGCTTTGCCCGCTTCAACGGCCAGAGCGTCGGCGTTGTGGCCAACCAGCCCAGCGTATACGCCGGCGTGCTCGACTGCAACGCATCGCGCAAGGCAGCTCGTTTCGTTCGTTTCTGCGACTGCTTCAACATCCCCATTGTGTCGCTTGTCGACGTTCCCGGCTTCCTGCCTGGTACTGGTCAAGAGTACAATGCCGTAATCGACCACGGTGCAAAACTCCTCTACGCTTACGGCGAAGCCACCGTGCCCAAGGTTACGGTGACATTGCGCAAGAGCTACGGCGGTTCGCACATCGTGATGGGCTGCAAGCAGCTCAAGGCCGACCTCAACTATGCATGGCCTTCGGCAGAGATTGCCGTGATGGGTGCGTCGGGCGCAGTGGCCATCCTCGACGGCAAAGAAGCCAAGACGAAGGAAGACCCCAAGGCGTTCCTCGCCGAGAAGGAGAAAGAGTACAACGACCTCTTCACCAACCCCTACAAGGCAGCCGAGTATGGCTATGTAGACGACGTGATAGAGCCTCGCAACACGCGTTTCCGCATCTGCCGCGCCTTGGCGCAGCTCGAAAACAAGCGCGAAACACGTCCGGCAAAGAAGCACGGCAACATACCTTTGTAAATCCACTCGAAGCATGAAGACATTCCAGTATAAACTTGGCGGCCAGACTCTCACCCTTCGTCTGGACGACAAGCAAGGCACGGTGGCCGAGTGCCTCGTGGACGGTGCGCCCTATGCGGTGGCCGACGAGGACATGCCTGCCTATGCCGCAGCGATAGCCCTTGCGCTCATTGAGCACGACGTGGAAATCGTGCACGACGACGAGCCGGGCATCATCACCGTGGAGCATCACAGCACACCTTGGAACAATCCGGCGGAGCTGATGACGCAACTTTAACCCTACACACTTACTCACAAACAAGCAATGAAACAATATAAATATACCATCAACGGCGCGCAGTTCGACGTGACCATCGACACGATTGCCGGACAGAAGGCAAAGGTGCTGGTCAACGGCATTCCCTTCGACGTGGAGATGCAAGGCTCTACGCTCACTGAGGGCGACCTGCCCACGGTTTCGGCTGAGCCGGCTGCCACGGCTGCAGCTCCTGCCGCAGCCCCTGCCGCCAGCGAAACTCCCGCTGCGGCCCCGGCCGCTACAAGCGGCCCCGGCGCAGGCACTCCCGTCAAAGCCCCTCTTCCTGGCGTAGTCACCAAAGTGCTGGTGGCCAGCGGCCAGAGCGTGAAGAAGGGCGAAACCGTACTCGTTCTCGAAGCCATGAAGATGGAGAACAACATTACGGCCGAGGCCGACGGCACGGTGACGGGCATTTGTGTAAACGCCGGCGACAGCGTGATGGAGGGCACAACGCTCCTTACCATCGGCTAAGCGTGCAGGACGAATTAATATTATAAGCGCAACTGAACTCATGTAGGGCTGTTCTAAAAGACACTGTGTTTTTAGAGCCGCCCTATATGTTTCTTGTGAAAGAAAACGAACCTTATAACCAACACATTTAATTTATGAAGAACAACTTAGCTTTGGGCCAAGCGTACGGTTTGCCGCGCCTGCTCATACTGTTGCTTTTCCTTTTCGCCGGCTACCCCATGTGGGCGCAGCTCAGCAGCGAAAAGACGTACTACATCAAAAACGCAAGCACCGGTCAGGTTATCTCGTGCGGCAATTCAGGCTCCAACGACACCCGCGTGCGCCTCGAGGACAAGTCCGAGGATATAAAGGGCCAGAAGTGGACCGTGCAGCCCACGGGCGTTGCCGACAACGAGTTCATTATCGTCAGCTCGGGCTACTCCTCCCGTGCCATCGACGCTGCTCCGGCCAAGAGTTACTACCCTGTGCTCTGGCCGGCCAGCACCACCTCTGCCAACCAGTGCTTCGTGATAGAACAGGTCAGTGCGTCCGACGACCTTTATACCGTTACCCTTTCCAGCAACTGCACATACCAGCTCATTGCCAACGCCTCCGGCGAATTGCAGTTCTCCAACGCCACCCTCACCGACGCCACGGCAGGGCAGTTCGTCTTTGAGGAGACCACAAAGCAGGAGGTTGCCGCCAATGAGTGGGAGAACGAGCAAGTGTTCGGCGTAAATCGCCTTGACCCCCATGCCACGTTTATGCCCTATGCCAACACCGGGAAACTCCATGCCGACGCAGCCCGCTACGAAAAGCCTTGGCTCACCCCCGAGGGTGCAGACTTCCTCTCGCTCAACGGCGTGTGGAACTTGAAGTGGACTACCGATATGTCTGCCGCCCCCACCAAGGATTTCTACGGCGACGACGTGGACGCATCCGCCTGGGACACCATCACCGTGCCCTCCTGCTTGGAGATGAAGGGCTACGGCGACCCCTATTATATTAATGTTGACACCCCCTTTGAGGACAACTACCCAACCATCACCATGAGGAGTGGGTGCAAAAACTCCATTGCCTCCTACCGTCGCAACTTCACGTTGCCCGAGGGCTGGAAGGGCAACAAGCGCATCGTTCTCCACTTCGACGGCATCTATTCCGCTGCCTACGTGTGGGTGAACGGCACTTACGTGGGCTACACCCAGGAGTCCAACAACGAAACGGAATTCGACCTCAGCGACATTGCCCGCGAGGGCGAGAACAACGTGTCCGTTCAGGTAATCCGTTTCAGCGACGGCTCCTATCTTGAAGGGCAGGACATGTGGCGCATGAGCGGCATCCACCGCGACGTGTACCTCTACACCACGCCCAAGACCTACGTGCGCGACCACGTCATCACCGACGACCTCGCATCGCCCTACACCGCTGCCGCTGTGACTGTCCACCTCGACGTGGCCAACCCCGCGGAGCAGGCAGTCGATAAACAAGTGCGCGTGCGCCTGATCAGTCCAGCCGGCGAGCAGCTGGCGGAGAAATCCGTGCTTTTCAATTTCGAGGAAGGCACGATGAGTATGGAAACGGATATCGTGTTTGATACGCTCGACGGCGTTCAGCTCTGGTCCTCCGAAAAGCCCAATCTCTACACCGTTGAGATTGCCCAGCTCGATGCTTCCGGCAACGAGGAAATGGCCTTTGCCACCAAATACGGTTTCCGCAAGGTGGAGAGCCAGAGCGGCAAAATCTATGTCAACGGCAAGCGCGTATTCTTCCGCGGCGTAAACGCTCAGGACACCCATCCCGTACACGGCCGTGCCATCGACGTTGCCACCATGCTGCGCGACGTAACCATGATGAAGCAGGCCAACATCAACATGTTCCGCACAAGCCACTATCCCCGTCAGGCCAAGATGTACTCCATGTTCGACTACTACGGCCTCTACTGCATGGATGAAGCCGACATTGAGTGCCACAACAATTGGGAATCGGGCGGCAACACCATCTCGAAGGCAGACACTTGGGAGGCGCAGTACGTCGATCGCGTGGACCGCATGGTGGTGCGCGACCGCAACTTCCCGAGCGTAATCTTCTGGAGCTTGGGCAACGAGAGCGGCGTGGGCAGCAACCTCGAAGCCGCCTACAACCACGCCAAGGAAATCGATCCCACGCGCCTCGTCCACTACGAAGGGGCCACGCGCGGCAATGCCTCCTATACGGATATGTACAGCGTGATGTACCCCAATCTCAGCCGCGTGAGCAGCGAATCGTCTGGCAACCGCACGAAGCAGCCCTATTTCATTTGCGAATACGCCCATGCCATGGGTACAGCAGTCGGCAACCTCAACAACTACTGGGGTGTGATCACAAGTTCTACTTACGGCACAGGCGGCTGTATCTGGGACTGGGTTGACCAGAGCATCTACGACGCAGACGACATCAAGAACGGCACGCTCACGCAAAACGGCTATCCTAAGTACCGCACCGGCTCCGACTATCCCGGCCCCCATCAGGGCAACTTCGTCAACAACGGCCTTATCGCCGCCAACCGCGCATGGTCGGCCAAACTCACCGAGGTGAAGGCCGTGTACAGCATGATCAATTTCAACAGCTTCAACGCAAAGCGCAAGACGGTGAAGGTGAACAACAACTTCAACTTCACCAACCTCAACGAGTATAGCCTTGCCTACACCGTGCTTCGCAACGGCGTCGAGGTGGAGACCGACACCATGGACCTGCCCTCCACTCTTCCCGGGGCTAATTCCAGCACCATCACCCTGCCCATCACCACCGATGCCAGCGTTGACGATGCTGAATACTTGCTCAACCTCTCGCTCGTGTTGAAGAACGCCACCGCCTGGGCCGACAAGGGCTATCCCCTCACCACGCAGCAGTTCACTGTGCAGGCTCGTTCCAAAACGCTCCCCGCCGTTGCCGATGGCGACGACAGTTCCGAACTTGTTGTAGAGGAACAGCGTAACGGCCGCTACTACATCGACAACGACCAGACGCACATCGAGGTAAACAACAAGTCCGGCCGTATTGTTACGTGGACTTATGCCGACCAAAAACTCTTCGCCAGCGAACTCAACACGTTCAATTACGACAACTACCGCTGGATTGAGAACGACCAACTCAGCGTAACGGGCAATGGCACCACTTCTCGTTCATTGACCTCCGTACCGACGTTCAACTCTGCCGACGGAACGGTCACTTTCTCCTCCGCCGAAACGGGCGACTACTGCGATGTGGCCTACGACTACACCGTCTATCGCAACGGCGCAGTCGACGTGAAGGCTGCCTTCTCTCCCCACGCCAACAACAACCTGCGCCGCATCGGCGTGAAGCTTCTCCTTCCCAAGGACTTCACACAGGCTACTTACTATGCGCGCGGCCCGTGGGATAACTATGTAGACCGTCAGACGGGTTCGCTGCTCGGTCAGTACTCGTCCGCTGTGGCTGATTTCTTCAGCGACGTTCCCCATCCGCAGACCTGTGGCAACCACCTCGACCTGCGCGAACTCTCGCTCTACAACCCCACGAACAATATGACGCTCAACGTGCAGACCGAGGGCCAGGTGGCCTTCTCCGTACTTCCTTACGAGGATGCAGCCATGTCGGCCGTTAACCACCGCTGGAACCTCACGCCCGGCGACAATGTCATAGCCCACTTCGACTACTACCAGACTGGCCTCGGCAACGGCAGTTGCGGACAGAATACGGGTACGCTCGACACGTACAAATGCCCCACCTCCGGCACTTACACCTACACGTTGCGCTTCAAGCCGTCGGTGTACGATCCCTCTGGCATCCACACGGCCAAGAGCGAAGCTTCGTCCGACGTGACGGTCACTGTCGAAGACGGCCAAATCGTGTGCCAAGGCTCTCTCACTGCCGGCACAACCATCCGCCTTTACGACCTCGGCGGCAGCACAGTAGCCGCTAAGCAGCTCACCACTGCCGCTACCAGCGTCACCCTCGACGCATCGCGCCAGCCCCACGGCACGTACATCGTCAAGGTAGGCCACGCCAGCTACAAGGTGGTGCTGTAAGAAGCCCTCTGAAATATCAACAAAAGCGAGGCCCAAGGCTCATTCCAATTTGGATGATGCCTTGGGCTTCGCTTTTATCCTGACTTCATTACTTTTTTGCACCACCCAATGGCGCATATTGAAAATCAACGAGTTACGTATTACTCGAAGAAGGCTTCATCTAACGACGTACGTCCACCCTCTTTAATGACGTACGTTCACTCTACTTATAGACGTACGTTCACTCTACTTATAGAC
>CAVLCM010000129.1:0-8077 GCA_963661625.1 bacterium | reverse complement strand
TTCACTCAACTTATAGACGTACGTTCACTCACCCTCATGACGTACGTTCACTCAACGCATAAATGTACGCCGACGCTCAGCTGGTCATTTTCCCTTTCTTTGAGAGCAGGGGCTTGCACTTTGTCAATAGCCGATAAGCCCTTGTCGGTAGTTGCACAGAAAGCGCAAAAGTAACACCCGTAATCATTGTGGGTGATACTTTTGCGCTTTCTGAATGTAAACCTACGTCTAACCTGATTTTATTTCACCTCTTTTACGAGGTAAATCTGCGTGGGCAGGTGGTCGGAGTAGCCATCGAGCCAAACACCGCCGGCGTGGGTGCGGAGGGGCGAACCCTTGTAGCGGCCCTCCTGTTGGAAGAGGAAGTCGCGCATGAAGATGGCATGCTGGAAGTATTTCAGCGAACTGCGGTCTTTGCCGATGAGGTTGCCGCTCACTACGATTTGGTCAAAGAGGAACCAGTTGCCGTTGTACTGCAACGTGCCTTGGCCCGACTTGTAGAAAGAATTGTACCAAGGGTTGTATAGGTCGGTGGATTTCTTTACGTCCTCCTGCTCGTTGAGGCAGGCCAGTTGCTCCGTCATGCTCTTGTTGCCCGGGTCGTCGTTCATGTCGCCCATAATGACCACCTTTGCGTCGGGTTCGCTCTTCTGCAAAGCGTCCTTGAGCTGGCGCACCTGCCAACCGGCGCGTTGGCGAGCCTCGTCGCCGGCGCCGCGCGAGGGCCAGTGGTTGACGATGAAAAACATCTTTTCGCCCGCCAGGCGGCCCTCCATCACGAGGAAACCGCGTGTGATGTGCGTGGTGTCGCCCTGAAGGCTGTCAATAGCCTGCACTTTGCCCTGTTCGTCGACGGTGAAGCCGAGCAACGGATCGTCCACCTTGCCCGACGGCCCGTAGTTGTATTGCACGCAGAAGTAGCGTTCCAAATCGAACAATCTGGGGTTGTAGAGGAAGGCGCATTCCACGCCGCGGCGGTCGTAGCTCGGTACGTCCACGTATTTGTAGCCGCGCTGAGCGAGGCAGGGCTGGCTGACGAGGTCGTTCAGCACGTTGGCGTTCTCCACTTCGGCCAGACCGATGACGGCTGCGCCCACCTTCGGGAGTTTGTCCGTGCAGAGCATCGAAAGCACCTTGCTGATGTTGCGCAGTTTGTGCTCGTATTTCATTGTCCCCCAAGAATAACTTCCATTGGGCAGAAACTCGTAGTCGTTTTTGCCGGCATCGTGAATTGTGTCGAAGAAGTTTTCTATGTTGTAGAAGCCGATGCCGTACACGGCATAGCGTTTTTGTTGCGTGGCCTCGTTGCTCGTGCTGAACGAGGTGAGCGTGGTGAGGGCTAACAGGATTAGCGCGAATGTGAGTAGTGATTTACGCATAAAATGTATGTGTGTGTTTTGTAGTTTGCGCGGCAAATTTCTGCATTTTTCCCGAAATAACGTCGTGTTTTGTTTACTCCGGTTTAAATATTCGCAGAAACGTAATAGCCTTTCACGGGCTTTTCCTTACTTTTGCACCGCAATAAATTCACAAACAGGTTCATTTTCCCCTTATGTTTCAGACGCTTGCAGCAGGCGAGCGGCGCGCGGAGGTTCTCTTCGTATGTCTCTTTAAGGGAACTGCCGGCGGCTCAAAGAACGGTATTCACGCAGGCAAGCATGGGAAAGTGACCCCACTACAAATCTTTTATGAAAAAAGGTGTAAAACTTACGGCGGCGGCACTCCTCCTCGCGAGCGGTGCTATGGCGCAAGCTCCTGTCGACACCCTCAACGTGGACAACTCCGACTTTACGTTTACGGAGTCGCAGCTCGACGAGGACAACGATGCCGCGCAGACAGTGTCGAACATCACAGGCCAGAAGAGCGACCCCTACAACTCCGAGGTGGGCTACTTGTTCAGCCCGATGCGTTTCCGCGTCCGTGGCTACGACGGCATGTACAGCAGTTACTACATGAACGGCCTTCAGCTCAACGACCTCGAACAGGGGCGTTTCAGCTATAGTATGGTAGGCGGTATGAACGATGCCACGCGCAACCAGGAAGGCGTACAGGCCAACGACTTCAACCGCTTCGGTATCGCCGGGCTTGGCGGTGGCGTAAACGCCAATACGCGTGCCAGCCAGTTTGCTAGCGGCAACAAAATCACGCTTTCGGGTTGCAACCGCAACTACGTGGCGCGCGGCATGTACAGCTACGCCACCGGTCTTAGCTCTAAGGGCTGGGCATTCGCCGGTCTCGTGGGCTACCGTTGGGCAAACCAAGGCAACATCGAAGGTACGTTCTACAATTCACTCTCTTACTTCCTTTCTGTTGAAAAGCGCATCGGCGACAACCACGCCCTTTCGCTCGTCACCTTCGGTTCGCCCACAGAGCGCGGCCAGCAGGGCGCGTCGACCGAGGAGGCTTATTGGCTTGCCAACTCTCACTACTACAACCCCAACTGGGGCTACCAGAACGGCAAGAAGCGCAACTCGCGCGTGGTGAACGACTACGAGCCTACCGCCATCCTTACGTGGGACTGGAAGATGGCCGACAACATGAAGCTCACCACGTCTGCCGGCTTTAAGTATTCTATGTATAGTTCCACCGCTCTTGGCTGGAACGGCAATGCCTACGACCCGCGTCCCGACTACTACAAGAACCTTCCCAGTTCGGCTTTCGACGTATACGACGGCACTGTACCTTCGGCTTGGGAATTGCAGGAGTATAACGTGATGTACGACGCTTGGCAGAACAAAGCACACCGTCAGGTTGATTGGGACCGTATGTACGCCGTCAACCGCTTGGCTGCTGCTCAGGGCGACGAAACGCTCTACTACCAGGAGCGTCGTCACAACGACCAGATGGTCGAGACGTTCAACACCCTCTTCAACCACGACATCAACCAAAAGCAGAAATACGCCATTGGCTTCCAGTACAACCACACCAAGGGTATGCACTACAAGACGATGGCCGACCTGCTCGGCGGTACAACCTACACCGACATCGACAAATTCTCCGCCAACGACTACGGCTTCAACAGTCAGGAAGCCCAGAACGACCTCAACAACCCCAACCGCAAGATTGGCGTAGGCGATAAGTTTGGCTACAACTACAACATCTTCGTTAATAAGTCGCGCCTCTACGGTATGTACCAGTACACCGAGGGCAAGTGGCAGTACAACTTGCAGGCATTTGCCGACGAAACGATGATGGAACGCGAAGGCCTCATGCGCAACGGCCGTGCTGCCGACAACTCTTACGGTCGCAGCGGTAAGGCAAACTTCCTCGGAGGCGGCGGCCGCTTTGGCCTGACGTTCCGTCCCACGGCCTCGCACGTGCTTAGCCTTAACCTCGGTTCGGAGAGCAACGCTCCCTTGGCACGCAACTCCTTCGTGGCACCGCGTATGCAGAACGACTTTGTCAACAACCTGACGAACGAGCAAATCTTCAACGCCGACCTTTCCTATACGTTCCGCTTCGGCAACTTCTCGGGTAAGGTAGCTGGCTACTACACCCGTTTCAACAACGGCGTGGAGCAGACGGCGTTCTACAACGACGACGAATCGCGCTTCACCTACCTCACCATGACGGGTGTTGACCGCGAACACTACGGCATCGAGGCTGCTTTCAACTACCAGATTACCTCCAACCTCGCCGTTAAGCTCGTCGGCACGTACAGCGAGGCTCAGTACGTCAACAATCCCTTGGCGCAGATGGCCTATGAGGGTTCAAACGCACAGACCATCGCCGACATCAACGTATGGCAAAACCCCAACACGAAGAAGTCGATGCCTCTTAGCGTGTTGGCAAAGAACGCCCGCGTGAGCGGTTCGCCCCTCGCAGCGGTTAGCCTCGGCGTAGACTACAACGTCAACGGCTGGTTCTTCAGCGCCAACCTCAACTATTACGACCGTGTTTACATCGACTTCAGCGAATACCGCCGTCTGAGCAACATCCGCACGTTTGTCCGCACGGCCACTACGATGGTCGACGAAAACGGCAACAAATCCGTGCAGTACCAGTACCACGAGTGCGACAAGACGGGCACGTTCAGCACCGCAAGCGGAACGACCACTTATACCGCACAGGAAATTAAGGACGGTGGCGGTGGCGTAGTCTTCGCCGACGGTGGCGACGGCAGCGTTGTCGAGACCATCTATGCCGAACAGGAGAAGGCCAAGGGCGGCTTCATGCTCGATATCTCTATCGGCAAATACATCCGCTTGAAGAAGGGCAAGAGCCTGAGCATCAACCTCACCGTGCAGAACGTGACGAACAACCGCAACCTCAAGACCGGCGGTTACGAGCAGAACCGTTCCGACTACTATAACACCGGTACGAAGCGTAGCTACAACTTCTCGCGCAACTCGAAGTACTACTACGCCAACGCCATCAACGGTTTCCTCAACATCGGCTTCAAGTTCTAAGCAAGCATTCACATCTTCATTCGCAAACAACAATGAAACTTAAGCAACTTTCCATCATAGCTCTCTTCGCAGCGGGGTTGTTCGGCGTACAGTCGTGCATGGACAATTTCGATGAGCCCAATACCGACAGCTATATTGTGACAAGCCCCACCGACATCGGTGCGGTGAACAGCACGATCCTCGAGGTGAAGGAGAAATTCTGCGCAAACGGCAACACGGCCGACTATATGCGCAACTCGTCCAACTTCTACACCAAGGTGACGGACGACATCATCATCGAGGGCGTGGTCTGCGCCAACGACGTGAGCGGCAACCTCTATCAGACTGTTCTCCTCCGCAATATCGACTCCACTCAAACGGGCAGTGCGCAGGACCAGAGCATCATCATCGGCATCAAGACGACGGCCATCTATCCCTACCTCGCTGTGGGGCAGCGCATCAAGATCAACTTGAAGAACCTCTACACCGGCGTATACAGCAAGGTGCCTCGCATCGGCCAGCCCGTACTTTCGTCGTACGGTAACATCAACCTCGGCGCATTCGACTTTGAATACCTCAAATCGAACGTGCAGCTTGTTGGCAAGCCCGACACCACTGTGGCTGAGTGCAAGCCCATCGACCTCACCGACGCTACGGGCGACGCTTGGCTCCGCGCTTCGGCCAACAAAACGTTCCAGAACTCGCCGATGCTCGCCACGGTGCGTGGTCTTATTAAGGAAGTGCAGGGTGAAAACGCCGCCAAGTTCGACATCGGTACAGAGGACGGCGTGGAAGGACAGACGGAGAGCGTATCTGCCAACGGCCGCAAAATCTTCGCTCCCTACGAACTCCACGACCAGGGCTACGGTGTAGACCGCACCATCATGCTCGCGAGCAACAATTCAACCGTTGCGCTCCGCACCTCTACCAAGAACCGCATCTCGTTCCTCGAACTGCCCACCGACACGCGTTCCTACACGGGCATCGTGAGCTACTACGACACCTGGCAGGTGCAGCTCCGCGACACCACCGACATCTCAAAGAACTAACATTCCCCCTACTTGCTAATACACACATCTAAAATGAAGAAATACATCTCCCTGTTATTTGCAGCAGCCCTCACGTTGGGCTTCACTGCTTGCGAGGACGTTCCCGCTCCTTACCAGATTGCTTCAACCGACAGCTCCGACGGTGGCGGCGGTTCTACCGCTGAGGCTACGGGCGAAGGCTCTCTGCAAAGTCCCTACAACTGTGTCAAGGCCAACGAAGTCGGCGCGGCTCTCGCTTCGGGCGCTACAACAGACACAATGGTCTATATCAAGGGTATCGTCTCTTCCGTTAAGGAGGAGTACGGCCAGTACGGCAATGCCACGTTCTACATCTCTGACGACGGCACAAGCACTAACCAATTCTACGTGTACCGCGCCAAGTATCTTGGCAATGAAAAGTACGTTGATGGTCAAACCAACATCAAGGTGGGCGACGTGGTGTGGATTCACGCTCAAATCACCAACTACAACGGCAACACCGTAGAAACAGTGCAGAATGCGGGCTACCTCTATTCGCTCAACGGCCAAACCAGTGCCGATGGTAGCGGCGACGACAGCGGCGTTGCTACGGGCGACGGAACGGTAGACCATCCCTACAACTGCGTTGCGGCCAATAACTACACTTCTTCGCTCGCAGCAGACCAGACCTCTACGGATGTCATCTATATCAAGGGTATCGTCTCTTCCGTTAAGGAGGAATACAGCACGCAGTACGGCAATGCCACGTTCTACATCTCCGACGACGGCACAAGCACTAACCAATTCTACGTGTACCGCGCTCTTTACCTCGGCAACGAAAACTTCACTGAGGGCAAGACCAACATCAAGGCCGGCGATGAAGTAGTGGTTTGCGGCAAGGTTGTTAACTACCTCGGCAACACTCCCGAAACGGTCAAGGGCGAGGCTTATCTCTATTCGCTCAAGAGCAACGACGTTACTCCCGACACTCCCGATACGCCCTCTGCCACTCTCGACGGCACGGTATTTACGGCTACGGACTGGAACATTGCCAACGGCACAGCACTCGAAACCATCACCCTCTCTGACGGCACAACGTTGACCTTCGACGGCGGTGGCAAGACTAACGTCCCCAAATACTACGACAACGGCACCAATGTGCGTATGTATCCCCAAAACTCCATCACCGTGACGAGTGCCTCGAAGAAGATTGCAAAGATTTCCTTCCTCTGCGACACTTACAGCGGCGACATTTACTACGCCAACAAGGAACTCGTTGCAGAACCCGGCCTTGTGTCTGCCAGCGACAACATCCTCGTGGTGAGCAACATCAATGCGCTTAGCTCAAAGATTACGCTCAACCCCACTGCAACGAGCGGCGTGAATAGCCAGTTGCGCTTCACGAAGATAGCCATTAAGTACGCCGAATAATCCGCGGCGATAAGCCCATTCACCCAATAAGGTAAACCGTTGTTGCCACACTGCTTAGCGGCAACAACGGTTTGCTTTCTTTCAAATCAACTTGCATGAAATATCTTAAAATTCTTTTCCTCCTTCTCCTCTCCCTCTCGTTTGCTGCTTGCGGCGACGACAACGACGATGTTTCCACGGGTGGTGGTTCAGTCCCGAGCAAAGGCGATCCTCAGATTATCAACCGTCTTGAAGTGCCGGCCATTCCCGAGAGCAACGCCATCATCGTATCGCACTGGACGGTGGAGAATGGCGACAGCGTGATGACCTACTGCTTACAGTACGATGCGCAGAAGTACCATTCCAAGTGGGTGGCCTTCCGCTTCGATGCTGTGACGAGCAAAAAGGTGACGAGCCGCAGCGACAACTTCATCGACGACCCCAGCGTGTCTTCCTCCCTGTGGATTGGCAGCGAAAGCTTTTGGAGCTCCAATGGTGCACACTACGACCGCGGCCACCTTTGCGCCTCTGCCGACCGTGTCTACTCCAACGCAGCCAACTCTAACACGTTCTACATGACGAACATGTCGCCGCAGATTTCCTCCTTCAACCAGGGCTATTGGGTGTCGCTCGAAGGACAAATCCAAAAACTCGGCCAGGACCGCAACTTCTGCGACACGCTCTATGTGGTTAAGGGCGGCACCATCACCGACGACAAAATCCTCGGTTACGTGGAGCGCAATAACGGCAAGAAGGTGGCTGTGCCGATGTACTACTTTGTAGCTCTCTTGAAGGTGAAGAACAAGCAGTACAGCTCCATCGCCTTCTGGTTGAAGCACGAGGAGAAGAATTACAGCTACGACAAGACGGCTCCCCTCTCTGAAATCAAGAAGAATATCGTCTCCGTCAATCAGCTCGAGCAGTATACTGGTATCGACTTCTTCCACAACCTCCCCGACAAGACCGAAGAGACCGTAGAAGATTTGATTGAACCTTCTTCTTGGGGCTTTCAGTAATTAGATGTTACACCCCACCATACCCTCAAAACGTATGTGGCGCAGGAATAGGCCAAAAGCCTATCTCTGCGCCACTTACGTTGTTTCACTGCGTTGCCACATTATATCAGAAAGCCCGAAACGAGCGTAATGGAATCGGTGCGGTTCATGCGCATCTGGTTGATGAATTTTCGGCACAGGGGGATTTTTCCGTGGATAACCCACAACCTAACCAAATATCTTACTGCAACGGAACGGATATCGTCTAAAAGCGTCA
>CAVLCM010000128.1:0-8217 GCA_963661625.1 bacterium | reverse complement strand
CATCGAAGTAATAGTCCGACATGAAGAGATCCCGTGCGTAACGCTTGTAATCGAATTTATTGCTGTCTGCTAAAACTTTTTTAACAAGAACAAGGGTAACCAAAGGGGCTGAACTCAAAGCGAAGAGCCCAGCCCTATTTCATTGGCTCAAAAAAAGTTTTAGCGGACAGCAATAATTGCGTAAACATCCCCAATTAAAACAGTTTGTTTACGCAACTATACAAAAAAGCGGCTACAAAAAAACATAACCGCTTCATTTTCAAGGTGGACCAGCTAGGGCTTGAACCTAGGACCTCCAGATTATGAGTCTGTTGCTCTAACCAACTGAGCTACAAGTCCGTTGCAGAAAGCTTTTGGGAGGGTGCTTTGCGGCGGTTGCCGCAAAGTATTTGCTTTTTGCGTGTGCAAAAGTAACGCTTTAATTTCACATTCACAACCGCACGAGGGGATTTTTGCGGGGATGCGGATAGGGACGCAGGGCAGGGTTATGAAAACTCCAACCCGTGTGCCCTGCTATATTCGTGCAGCCTTGGTGACGCTTTCGATTTGCTTGAGTTCTTCGCAGATGTTGGCTACGTCGGAGGTGTCGAACACGGAGATGGTGAGCTTGCCCTCGAAGATGCCGTCGTTCGTGTCGAGCGAGATGTGTTTCACGGTGTAGTGCGTGAGGCGGTGCAGCGTGTCGGCTATGGCGTAGAGAACGCCCTGCTGGTCGATGCCTCGTATTTCAAAGTTAGCGTCGAACGACATCATGCGGTGAGTGTCCCACAGGCAGGCGATGATGTTGTTGCCGTAGCGCGTTTTGAGTTTTACGGCCGTTTCGCAACTGCGTTTGTGGAGCTGCAAGGAGCCGTCGTCGGTGATGTAGCCCAGCACGTCGTCGCCGGGGATGGGGGCGCAGTCGCCGCAGAGGCTGCATTTGCGCAATACGTCCTCGGTGAGCAGGAGCGTCTCCTTGCGGTTGAGCTGCTTGGCCCAGCCCGGCTCATGCGTAGCCGTGTTTGCGGCAGAGGAACTTGCTGCGTGGCCGCTCTTGTCCATAAACGACGGGAGGAAGCGCCGCCAGCCCTTCGAGTGCGACTTGCCGCGCAGGTAGTTCAGGGCTTCGTCGGAGAGGGTTACTTTGCCGTCGCCCAGTTTGTCGAGGAACTCCTCGGTGGTCAGCACGTTGTAGTAGTGGCGAAGCTTTTCGACTGCGGCTGCTGAATATTCCATTCCGCTCTTTGTGAGGAACTCGCGCAGAGTCTCCTCGCCCTTGCGCTGCTTGTCGCGGCTTTCGCGGCGCAGGTAAGCCTGAATCTTGGCGCGAGCCTTGGCCGTGGTGGCAAAGTTGAGCCATTCGGGCTGAACGTGCTGCGTGCGCGAGGTGAGGATTTCCACCTGGTCGCCGCTCTTGAGCGTGTAGCTCAGCGGCACGAGGCGGTGATTTACTTTCGCTCCGAAACAATGTGAACCGAGAAATGAGTGGATGGAATAGGCAAAGTCGAGCGCCGTGGCCCCCTTGGGCATCGTTTTGAGTTCGCCCTTTGGGGTGAACACCATAATTTCGGATGCGTAGAGGTTGAGCTTGATGTTGTCGAGCAGGTCGAGCGTGTCGGGCTGCGGGTCGTCAAGGATTTCTTTGATGGAGTTGAGCCATTTGTCGAGTTCGTTCTCGTCGTATTCGGCGTTCTTATCCTTGTACTTCCAGTGTGCGGCAAAGCCCACCTCGGCAATGTCGTCCATGCGGTCGGAGCGTATTTGCACCTCAATCCACTTGCCCTGGTTGGACATGAACGTGTTGTGCAACGCCTGATAGCCGTTGGTTTTGGGGTTGGAGAGCCAGTCGCGGAAACGCGTGGGGTGGGGCTTGTAGATTTCTGTCAAGGCTGAGTATATGCGGAAGCACTCGTCCTTCTCGTGCTCGCGGTCGGCCGGGGTGAACACGATGCGAATGGCCAGAATGTCGTACACCTCCTCGAAAGGGATGTGCTTCTTCTGCATTTTGCACCAAATAGAGTAGGGACTCTTGATGCGTGCCTTAATGCCGTACTTCACTCCCATCTGCTGGAGCTTCTCCTCAATGGGCGGCGTGAAGTTGGCTATCACGTTGTCGCGTTCCACATGGCTGTCGTCAATTTTCTTGACAAGCGCATTGTAAGCGTCGGGGTGTTCGTATTTGAAACTGAGGTCTTCGAGTTCAATCTTAATTTTGTTCAGCCCCAGACGGTCGGCAATGGGTGCGAAGATGTAGAGCGTTTCGCCTGCAATCTTGTACTGCTTTGAGGGAAGCATGCTCGACAGCGTACGCATGTTGTGCAGGCGGTCCGAAATCTTGATGAGGATGACGCGAATGTCGTCGCTCATCATGAGCAGGAGCTTCTTGAACGTTTCCGCTTGGAGCGAGGCACGGTCGCCGAATATGCCGCCCGATATCTTTGTCACGCCCTCCACGATGTTGGCAATCTTCGGGCCGAAGAGGTTGCAGAGATCCTCGTTGGTGTAGTCGGTGTCCTCCTCCACGTCGTGCAACAGGGCAGCGCAGATAGAGGTAGACCCTAGTCCGATTTCGCCGCAGGCAATCTGCGCCACGGCAATGGGGTGCAGAATGTAAGGTTCGCCCGAACGGCGGCGCACCCCTTTGTGCGCCTCTTTGGCAAAGTTGAACGCCTTGGTGATGAGTTCTACCTTGCGCCGGTGGTTAGAATCCAAGTATGTGTCGAGCAGACGCTGGAATGCCGCCTGTATGAGTTCCTCGTCCTTTTGTTCTTGGGGTGTCATGGCATAGTGGAATTAGGGGTGAATACACGGGTTTGCGCCAGTGGCGGCTAACTTACTTCACTCGGAGTTTCTTGCCCGGGTTGATGATGTTGCCCTTGAGGTTGTTGAGCTTTTTGAGCTGCTTCACCGTGGTGCCGTTGCGCTCGGCTATCTCAATCAGCGTGTCGCCCTTGCGCACGGTCGTTGTCTTCGTTGTTTCCTTCTTTTTCTTGTTGTTGCGGTTCTTTGAAGACGAGCGGCTGCTCGACGAACTGCCGCGCGAGGAGGCTGTGGTCTTCGTTTCGTCGGCAGAACTCTTCGATGCCTTGCTGTCGCGGCGGCGTGCGGCCACGCTGCGGTTGTCGAGCTTCTCGTTTACGTCCACTGCGCTGCGGCGCGTCAGGAGTTCGTCGGCTCGGTAGTTATATATGGAGTCCTTGAAGTCGATGAACGTGTTGAGCTGGTCGGTGGGCAGGCAGAGCGTCATTGCGTCCGAGTTGCCTGGGATGATGTCCGTGCGATACTGTGGGTTGAGGGCGCGGATGGCCTCCATGTCGATGCCGCAAAGCTCAGCCACCTGCGTCATGTGCAAGTCCTTGTTGACCACCACCGTGTCGGTGGTTACGGGGATGCGCGTCTTCATGGGGCAGATGTTGTGCTCGCAGTAGTAATTCATGATGTAGTTTGCCGCAATGAAGGCAGGCACGTAGCCGCGCGTCTCGCTGGGCAGGTAGGGGTAGATGGTCCAGTAGTCGCGTGTGCCGCCGGCACGGTGTATGGCCTTGTTTACGGTAGACGGGCCGCAGTTGTAGGCGGCAATCACAAGGCTCCAGTCCTTATATATCTTGTAGAGGTCGGTAAGGTATTTGGCCGCTGCCCACGAACTCTTGTAAGGGTCCTGCCTTTCGTCGATGAGGCTGTTTACGGTCAGACCATAGCGTTTGCCCGTGGCCAACATGAACTGCCACAAACCCACTGCCCCGGCAGGGCTCTTGGCCTTAGGCTCGAACGCCGACTCAATGAAGGGAAGGTATTTCAGTTCGAGGGGCAGACCGTAGAAGTCGAGCGCCTCCTCGAAAATAGGCACGTAGAAATTGCCCGCACCCAGCGCATACGCCACAGTGCGGCGCAGGCGTCCGCTGTATTGGTCGATAAACTTCTGCACCACGCTGTTGTAGGGCATTTCCATCACTACGGGCAGGCGGCGCAGACGCTCCTGATATTCCTCAGCGGTAAACGTGGGGTTGTAGTCGCCGTTGACGCACGTGGTGTCGGGGTAGAGGTATTTCTTGGCCATCCACTCGTTGATGAGCGAGTCGCAGTTGGCAGTCATGCCCTCGGGCAGGGCGATGAGTTCATCGCGCCCCCGTTGGTCGTCGTGTACGGTGATAGACTCTGCCGAGCGTTGCGCCACGGCCCCTGTGGCCAGCAGCGAAAACGTGAGCGAGAGTATGAGAGATTTAATTGATTTCATTGATCTGTTTTCTTGTTCTTCTTCGTTTGCCACTGCGGCAAACGGCTGAGGGCAAGGCCTGTTGTCAGGACTTTGCCTAAAAGTTGAGGCTGCACCCCACTCCATAAGCGTTTTTCGAGGTGCTTCCGAGGAGCGAGGGCGCACTGATGACCGACGGTTTTACGCGGAGGCTCAGGTCGGGGCTGATGTCAAACTCCGAGAGTTGTGCGTCAACGTAAGCGTCGATGACGGATATGAGGTAAACCCCCACGAAGCAGAATGCACTCAGGTCGCGGTAGCGGCGGTAGTAGTCCTTCTTGCGCTTGAAGATGCTCTTGAACTGGTCCTCGCGGCCGGTGATGTCGTAGCGTGGCGGCAGCATCTCCATATACGATTTCGTGTTGGGGTCGTCGTCCATGATGTCGAGGTAGGCCTGCGAGTAGTCGCGGTACATCATCTGGTTCCACATCAGGGCGTAGGCGCAACCGAGAAATCCGCCGTAGATGATGGGCAACTTCCAATACTTGCGGTTGTAAATCTGTCCGGCACCCGGCAGCACGAGCGAGAGCCAAAGCGCCTTGTTAGGGTTGGGCTTGAAGGCAACTTTTACGGCCTCTGGCACCTTTATGGGCTGCTTGGCCAGGGAGTCGGCCAGTTGGCGAAGGCGCACGGTGTCGAGCACGGCGGCCAGCGTGTCGGGGTCGGAAACGGTTTCGGCTGTTTCAATACCCTTTTTGCTCTGTGCTTCAATGGCTATCTGCTCCGCACTCTTCACGGTGTCGGGGCTGCAAACCGGCGTTTCGGAACAAGAGTTCGCAAAAACAGCCAAAGCCGAAGCCTTGGGGGAGACTCCGACTTTTGCGGTGGTTGCAGCGTGCAGACAAAGGCTGTTCAGGCACACGGCAAGCAATGCCACAAAGCAAGTTGCGCTTAGTGTTTTATGCAAACTCATTTCTGTCAGATGTATGGCGGTGCGTGCCGCTTAGCCTATTTTGTCGAGCAGTGCGATGATGCGTTCCAGTTCCTCCTCAGTGGCGAAGGGGATGCTGATTTTGCCCTTCCCGGCCTGCGAGCAGGTCATTTGCACCTTGGTGCTAAACCGTTCCGAAAGGCGTTCGCGCAGTTCCTTAAACTCTTCGGGCAGTCGCTGACTGGCTGTTTTGTTCTTCAGCGTGTGGCGACCGCTGCGGAGCGTTTCGCCGGCGTTGAGGGCTTTTACCATCTCCTCCACCTGGCGCACGGAGTAACCTTTTTCGCGTATCTCGTTGAAGAGCTTTACCTGCAACGAGGGCTTTTCCAGTCCCAGCAGGGCGCGCGCATGGCCTTGGTCCACTTCCTTGTTTTGCAGAGCCACCTGCACCTGTGCGGGCAGTTTGAGCAAACGCAGGTAGTTGGCTATTGTGGCGCGTTTTTTGCCCACCTTCTCCGAGAGCTTGTCCTGTGTAAGGTTGTATTGCTCGATGAGGTTTTGGTAGGCCAAGGCAATTTCGATGGCGTTGAGGTCCTCGCGTTGGATGTTCTCCACGAGGGCCATCTGCATCATGTTCTCGTCGTCGGCCGTGCGCACATAAGCTGGGATGGTGGTCAGGCCGGCAAGTTGAGCCGCGCGCCAACGCCGTTCGCCCGCAATGATTTGGTACGAGCCGTCCTCCATCAGGCGGAGCGTGATGGGCTGGATGATGCCAATCTGCTTGATGCTGTCGCTAAGTTCCTGCAACGCCTCGGGCTGAAACTCGCGGCGCGGCTGGTTGGGGTTGGCTTTTATCTTTGAAACGGGCACTTCGTTAATGCTCGACGAACCGCTGGTGTGCACTTCCTCTTCGGTAGAGATGAGTGCGTCGAGGCCGCGTCCGAGTGCCGGGAATTTCTTGTGTGCTGACATATAGGGGCTGTCAAATCTTGTTCTTCTTGATAATCTCTTTGGCCAAAGCCAGGTGGTTCTTCGCGCCCGTCGACTCTGCGTCGTAGAGGATGGCGGGCAGGCCGTGGCTCGGCGCTTCGGAGAGCTTCACGTTGCGCTGGATGACCGTCTTGAACACCAACTCCTGGAAGTGGCGCTTCACCTCATCGTAGATTTGGTTGGCGAGCCTCAGGCGGCTGTCATACATGGTGAGAAGAAAGCCCTCAATCTCCAACGCCGGGTTGAGCTTCTTCTTGACAATCTTGATGGTGTTGAGCAGTTTGGAAATGCCTTCCAAAGCGAAATACTCGCACTGCACGGGGATAATCACCGAGTTGGCCGCCGTGAGGGCGTTCACCGTGATAAGTCCGAGCGAGGGGGAGCAGTCAATCAGAATGTAGTCGTACTCAGAGGTGAGTTGGCTCAGCAATTTCTTCATGATGTACTCACGCCCGTCGAAGTTGAGCATCTCCACCTCCGCCCCAACAAGGTTGATGTTGGAGGGGATAACGTCGAGCCGCTCAATGTCGGTGGTGTAGATGGCCTCGTGTGGGTCGGCCCCGTTGATCAGGCACTCGTAGATGGAGCAGTCCACCTTGCTCAGGTCTACCCCGAGGCCCGACGAGGCGTTGGCCTGCGAGTCGGCGTCGATGAGCAGCACGCGCTTTTCGAGCGTGGCAAGCGACGCCGCAAGATTCATGGAGGTTGTTGTTTTTCCTACGCCGCCCTTCTGGTTGGCCAAAGCAATGATTTTGCTCATAAAAGTGTGTAAAAGGCTTTTCCGTGTTTGTGCGCCGTGACTTGTTGAGAACCGTAGGGCCGTGAATGCGCAAGCGCGTTTAGCCGCTGCAACAAGCCACCTTTTGTAAGTTGCAAAGGTAAGAAAAAAACAGTAACCCCTCAGCCGCTAAACTTATTTTAGTATTTTTGCAAAAGCAAACGAACTCACGCAGTATCAAACACTTTATGCGACCCTACATTCTCATTTCAAACGACGACGGTGTTGCCGCGCCGGGCATCAACTTCCTTGTGGAAACGCTCCGCCCGTATGCGGACATTTTGGTGATGGCTCCCGACAGCGTGCGTTCGGGCTTTTCGTGTTCTATCACCTCGGCGTTGCCCATCACCTATAAAGTGCTGCGCGAGGAGGAGGGTCTGACCGTTTGCTCTTGTTCCGGCACACCCGTCGACTGCGTGAAGATGGCTCTCAATTTGTTTAAGGAGCGTAAGTTCGACCTTGTTATCGGCGGCATCAACCACGGCGACAACGCCTCGGTCAATGCACACTATTCCGGCACGGTAGGTGTGGCCACCGAAGGGGCGTTGCAGGGCTACCCCTCCGTGGCGTTTTCGCTTTGCGATTACAGCATGAAGGCAAACTTTGAGCCTTTGCGCCCGTACCTCGTTGATTTTATGTTCAAGGCTATCACACTGTCCATGCCGCCCTTCACCTGCCTGAACGTCAACTTCCCGAAGGCGGACAAGTTTGCCGGTGTCAAGGTGTGCCGCATGGGCCGCTCGCGTTGGCAGGAGGAATTGGAGCCGCGCAAACATCCCCACGGCCGCAACTACTATTGGCTGGCCGGCTACCCCGAAAACCTTGAACCTGAGGCTACCGACACCGACACCTGGGCTTTGGAGAACGGCTACGTAGCCGTTACGCCCATCCAACTCGACGTGACCGCCTACAAGTTTGCCGAGGTTCTGAAAGACATTTTGTAACGTTCCGTTTTTTTGCTCCAATCAATTTTCCTCAACCCTCAACAAACCTGCGAGGTGTTGGAGGTTGTCGTTCGGGCAACTGCCGAGTTTCTACGGATTGCTGACAAGCGTCATTGTGTCATTCAAAGGCAAGTGACTATATGCCTGAGCTGTCATCCTCTCAGTTCTCTGATGAGGTCTTCCAAGATATACTGGTCGCTCATCAGTTGCAAACCCGTCTTTGGGTTTGTCAGTTGCTGATACACCTGAGTGGAATAAAATAAGTCGAGAGCCCGTTCGGCATTGATGTGCAGCGTTTCTGCAAGTAGCATGATGATACGGCTCTGCTTGCGCCATAGTACATTGTCCCTCATATTGGTTAGTCCTCCTTTATGATAGTAGATGAAACAAATGTCAGATATTT
>CAVLCM010000127.1:0-8375 GCA_963661625.1 bacterium | reverse complement strand
CACCCTCATGACGTACGTTCACTCATCGTATAAATGTACGCTCTGATTTTCAACGAAAAACGCTGTTCCTCACTGAGAAGCATCTTGCCATAAAGCCGCTTTTCGGGTTAGGAACCTCCGAAAACTGATTTGGGTGAAGCGTTGACGAAGTCAGGAAAAGGAGCAACCCAATGGATTGCTCCTTGAAGTGTGTGCAAGGCGTTTGCGCAAACGCCCCTATTCCAAATCCCGCATAATCACGGGGCGGCCCGTTGTGCCGCCGTAGCCGCACCAATAGCCAAGGCCTCCCTGGATGTTGGTGCGTATGTTGTTGCCCGATGAGAAGAACGGGTTGCGCGAGAAGGTGACGGTCGATTCGTAGTCGTTCCAGAAATTGTAGCTCACTTCGTCGATAGAGGCAAGTTTGATGGACAGCGTGTCGTTCACGGAGAAGAGCGGCGTGAAGTGCTTCGTGTTCATCGAGTGGCCCACGCTCACGGTGAGGTAGGGGTTGTTTTCGAGGTGCTTTTGGTTGTACACGCCGAGGTATGACGACTTCAAAAAAGTGTCCTTGTTTTTGCGCTGCACGAGAAACTTATATCCGTAAGCGTTTGAGGCGCGGCCCGATACATAGGCGTGGAGTTCGCGAAGCGTGTCGTTGCCTTCAACGCGCACACTGCGGAACGAGTCGACCGATACCGCTTCAGGAATGGTGGTGACGGCCGTGGCGTGATAACGCTGGTAGTTTACTTCGAGCGTATAAGAGTGGCCTGCACGGCCACGCATATCGGTGCTGGTGTAGCCGAAGGGCAGGGCCTGGTTGGCTATCTTGCCGCCTTTGAGCGTCACGGTGTTACCCTCGTCGTCGGTGATGGTGACGCGTCCCCAGCGTATGAGCAGACTGTCAAGGCTCTCCATGCCCTGCTCGTCGCCTTGCGGTGTGACTGTCTGCGTGAGGAATACGACGGGGAAACCACCATCGTCAATCCAGCCCTCCACTACAATCTGCTGTTCCACGTAAGGCACTTCGGTGTCGGTGCAACTGGCGAGGCCGCCGCCGGCGACTATCGTGAGAAATAGTGCGATGAAATAGAATATCTTGTTCATGTTGCGTCAGAATTTAATGGAGTAGCTAAGCGAGGGTAGCGGGTAGCGCAGAAAGCTGACCGCGCGCATGGAGAAACCTGAATCTTTGATTCTTAAGCGATAGAACAATGCGTTGCGGCAGCAGAAAGCGTTGTAGAGCGAGAAGTTGAGGCGTTGCTCGCAACGGCTGCGACGGCGCAGTTTGTAGTTTACTGCCAAGTCGACACGCTTGTAGAGCGGCAGGCGGCAGGCATTGTGTTCGCCGTATTGCGACACGAGGTAGCCGTTGACAAGGTAGAAAGCCTCGGGCATGGTGAAGGGCGTTCCCGAAGCTACGATGCCCGTGGCGGCCACGTCCCACTTGGGCGAGATGTGCCAGTTGACCACGGCGTTGAACTCGTGTTTCCGCTCGTAGTTGGAGGGGAATGTGCCGTGCAGGTTTTCTGAGTTGTAGGTGCGGAGCGAACGTCCCCACGAGTAGCTCAGCCAGCCGTTGACGCGTCCGCGTTGCTTGATAAACTGGATGCCGAAGCCGTAGTTGCGTCCGCGCCCTTCGAGGAGTGACGCATCGAGGTCGTACGACGACGTGAGTAAGTCGAGCATACTGCCGTTGGTCTCCTTTTGGTGGTGCAGCCACTTGTAGTAGCCCTCGGCAGTGAGTTTGTAGCCGCCGTCGAAGAGTTCCGTTTCGTAGAGCAGCGAGATGCTTTCGGCACGTTGTGCCTTGCGCTGCGACGTGGAGACGAACCAGAATTCAATGGGGAAGCCCGTCGACGTGAAGCCCGTTTGCTGGAGGAACTGGTGGCGCATGGCACCCTGCAACGACAACTTCTGGGTGCTGCCGAAGCGATAGGAGAACGTCACCTTCGGGTCGAAGGCAAAGTTGGCGTTGTCGTCAACCGCTTGGTAGAGCGTGGCGCGCGCCCCCACCTGGATGTTGAAGGGCGAGGCGGCTTTGAGCAGGAGATATTCGCCGAAGACGGCAGCCTCGTGCGCATTCTCATACGACTGCGGCGCATCGTTGGTGGAATAGCTGCCGTCGATGCGCGGCGACTGCGGCAAGGTGTGGTGGTATTGGTACTGGGCGCCCGTGTTGAGGCGGTCGGTGGCGTAGCGCAACAGGTAGTTCCACGTCGTGATGCGGCTGGGCATGCTTGCATCCGTAGTGCCTTGTCCCACGTTGAGCGAGTTGCGGTAGGACGACAACGTGACGCTCTGTTTCAACTCCCTGCCGGAGCGCGGCGTATAAATCCATGTGGCTTCGCCGGCAAGGTTGCGCCAGTTCATCGAGAGGTCTGAACCCACCTCCTCGGCTTTGTACCTGATGTTGTCGCTGCCGAAGTAGAAGTTTGCGAGGAACTGGTGCTTGTCCGACGCGCGGTAGTGCAGCGTGGCGTTGTAGTCGCCGAAGTTGTATTTCAGCTCGTTATCGTCCATCTTCAGCCAACTGCCGTAGAGCAAGTTCATGTAGCATTGGCGGGCAGAGAGGGCAACGCTCAACTTTTCGTTGGGCTGAATGCGCACCGTACCCTGCGACGACAAAGGCCCAACTTCGAGTTCGCCGCGCCAAGTGGAGTGCCGCCACGTGTTGCGGTTTTCAACCTCGGGCAGGTGCATCTTGAGCAATCCGCCCAAACGGCTGGGAGCGTCCGTGCGGATGAGTGTGGAAAACTCCATGATGCTGAAATGCAAACTATTGAACGTCGAGAATATGCCCATGAGGTGAGCCGGGTTGTACACCACGGCTTCGCCCATCAGCACGGCGTTTTGACCGTTGTTGCAGCCCTGCACGTGAAAGCCGGCATCGGTTTCGTTGGAGGTTTGCACCATTGGCAGCAACTGGGCGTAGCGCATGGGGTTGGCATCGCCAAGAATTTGCGGCATGTATTGAAGTTGCTTCATGTCCCATTTCACGGTGCCGACCTCCGACTTCTTGAGCATCGATCGGTTGCGCTTCACGGAAACAACTGCCTCGCCGTCTATCTGGCGGTCGGCCAGCGTGTCGGCTATCTGTGCGGAAGCACTGATGCCGCAAAGGGCGAATAGAGAGAGTAGTAACTTGTACACCTTGTTATATATGGGAGTGATAATACAACAAAAATCTGACTTCGCCCTGCGTGCGCAAGGCAAAGCCAGATGTATCTACGATATGTATTTGCTTAGGGTACTCAATAAAGTACTTTTTGCTTTCATTTCGTATAGGCAAAGCGGCTTGCCACGGGGCGTGCCGCTCTGGGAGTGATTATTTTGCGAGATCCTGGAACGACTTCAAGAGGTCGTTGAAGCTGTCGATGACTGCCTTGAACGACGTTTCGTTGAAGTAGTCGCCGAAAGCGTACGTTGTGTTGTCGTCAAACTTCAACAGCGGCTCGCACGTCCAGTAGCCCCTCTCGGAGGAGGCCCAAGGAGTTTCGCAGAACTTCGCGCCGAGGATAACGTCGGTCTGCTTCGTCGGGTTGCCTACAAAGTAAGAGCCGAAGTGCAGGAACTCATTGGCGAAACCGAGGTTTGCCTTGAAGTTTGTTTCGTCGTACTTGTGAGCATCGCAGTTTTGGAGGTATTCAGCCACGTCGCTAATATTGTCGCATACGCCTTCGATGCGTACCTGGCCGAGAACTTCGAAGCTGATCTTGACACCGTCGCCGCTTTCAACGTTCATGTTGTCAAAGTCGAACTTCAAGTTGTTGACCGTGAGGCTGCCTGCGAGCAGAGCTTTGTTGCCCTTTGTGAGGCTTACGCTCACTTCGCCGTTACCTGTTTCGGCAGAGTAGGCGAGGCGGTTCAACTGGATAGTGTAACCACAGAGCTCGCAAGTGAGAGCGGTGGAGATAGACATCTTGCTGAAGTCCTCGCCCTGAAGGCTGCTGAGGTCGCTCTTCAAGGCTACATGAGCCATCGTCTTGCCGTTCTGTGTGAGCGTGACTTCGATGTTTTC
This sequence comes from bacterium, assembly GCA_963661625.1. Classification (GTDB taxonomy): domain Bacteria; phylum Bacteroidota; class Bacteroidia; order Bacteroidales; family Bacteroidaceae; genus Alloprevotella. The sequence continues at coordinate 4,375 of CAVLCM010000127.1, read as the reverse complement.
GGGAACTTCTACGTTGTTATCGTAGATATCCGTCGTGGTATAGAAATCGTTGTCTTTGGGGAGGTATTCATAGTCGCCTTCTTCTTCGCCGAGGGGAATGATGACGGTGTTGCCGCTATGGGCCACTGTGAGCGTGCAGGGATTGCCGTTCTCGTCGGTGAAGCTGAACTGCAAGTCGCTTGTGTCCGTCGACGTTTGTGTCCAGCCCTTTTCGCCAGCTGTGAAGTGACCGGTGAAGCAGGAGAGTTCAATGAGGCGCTGGTAGTAATTCGTTGTATAGTAATTAATGTGTACGCCGTTCCAGTCTTCGTAGCTGTTAGCCCTCTTATCGGCAAAATCAAATTCAGTGCAAGCGTCAAGAGCAGCCTCAAACCAACTCCTTATTGCGGAGTGGTCGTAGCTGGGGTTGTTGACGTATTCGTCGTCTGCGTATGCGCAGAGGTCAGAGAGTTCTGTGAAGTTGCTTGCGCTGAACTCGTTGATAAACTCCTTGCCCACAGTCTCGAACTTAGCCTTCTGTTCGTCGGGAGTGAGCTTGCCCGTGGTGGTGCCGCCGTCGGTGCTTCCGCCGTCCGTGGTGCCGCCGTTACCGCCAGTAGCATCAGTAGTGGGGTCGTCGTCACCGCACGATGTGAGCGTTACGGCAGGTGCTGCTGCGAGCAGGGTGGCTGCGAGCAGGTAAACAAATTTCTTCTTCATAAATATGAGTTTTGTGTGTTAAGGTAATCCGCTGTGCTTCAACGGACACGAAGCCACCTTCTTCGTGTGACTTTCGCTGCAAAATTATGTATTTTTCTCCTTATGTCTCTGCATACGTCTTTACTTTCAACGCCTTTGGTGCTAAAACGTGCGTATCGGAGCGAAATGAACGCATAAGCGGTAGCAAATGCGTTGTAGAGATTGACGAATGGCTGCCCCGAGCCTCCCAACCGCCCTTTTCACAGAAACGTAGTACAAAAAGCGAGGCAACAGACGGCGAAAAAATGAATTTTAGGTAATTTTGCCACGCACAAACCATCTCAACAAACAGAATAATGGACGACTATCACGCGGAAAAGAGAGCGGACAACGTCGCCGGCATGAGATAGCAAAAACAAGGTTTGCACGCCCCCTAAGCTGGAAACCACTGACTTTGCCTGCCGACGAGCCTGCCGCTCTGCCTGCCCGCAACGAAAGACTTCAGCTTCTTTTTTTATGCGTACCTACTGGAACTACAACAAAGCGCTGCGAACCATTGACGAATGGACACCCGACTGCTGGGTGCAGGTGACTTGTCCCACTCCCGAGGACGAGGATTTCCTCATCAACGAACTCAAAATTCCTGATTACTTTCTGGACGACATCCGAGATAAGGACGAACGCTCCCGTTATGAATACGACGAGGGCTGGTCGCTCATAATCTTGCGCATACCCTACGTCAAAGAGGTGGCCTCGCGCACGCCGCACACCACCATCCCAATGGGCATTATCCTCAACAAAGGTGTTTGCGTCACGGTGTGCAACTACGAGACGAACATGATGATCGACTTCGTGTCGTATCAGCAAAAGCGCAACCAGGGCTTCACCGACTCCGTCGACCTTGTGTTCCGCCTGTTCCTCTCTTCGGCCGTGTGGTACCTGAAACGCCTGAAACAAATCAACATCCTGCTCGAGGAAGCCAAGCGCAACCTCGACCGCCAGATAGACAATGAAGACCTCATCGGCCTTTCGCGACTGCAAGACAGCCTCACGTACTTCATTACCTCCATCCGCGGCAACGAAACGCTACTTTCGAAGCTGAAATTCAAGCTCCCCGTCGACGAACTCGACGCTGACCTCATTGAGGACGTGACCATTGAGATGAACCAGGCGCGCGAAACGACAAACATTTACACCAACATCCTCGACTCAACGATGGAAACGTACGCCAGCATCATCAACAACAACATGGCCGGCGTGATGAAGCAAATGACTTCCGTATCCATCATCCTCATGTTCCCTACGCTCATTGCCAGTATCTTCGGTATGAACCTCGTCAGCGGCATGGAGACCGTTTGGTGGGGCTTCCCCGTGGTTATAGTGGCCAGTATCGTCGTGACGGGCATATTCTATTGGCTCTTCCGCTGGAAAGCGTGGATTTGAGCCACTTGTGGCAAGTTTTGCGGCAAATGCTTTGTGGGGAAGAATAAAATAGTTTCATTTGCATAGGGTACGGCGCACGCAAAGCCGCCCCCGCACACATATATTTATATAAGAACACCGAACGATCCTATCCTACTTGTTATGGACGAAATGAACAAGCCCGCTGAAGAAATTCAGGAAACCGTTGTAAACGAACCCGCTGAAACCACTTCGAGCGAACCTCAGGCTGAGGCTCTTGCGCCCGCTGACGAAGAGACTGCTGAAAACACTGAAACAACCGCTCCCCAAGTTGCCGACCCCACCACGAAAGGCGAGGTGGTAGCACGCTTGAAGGAGATTGTATACAATGGCGGAAACGTTGAGCGCGCCGAACTTGAAAGGCTCAAAATGCTCTATTACCGTTTCCACAACGCCGAGGCTGCCGCCGCCCGCGAAAAGTTTATTGAAGAAGGCGGAAATCCCGAAGACTTTATTCCCAGCGCCGATTCCGAGGAGGAAAATTTCAAGGCACAGCTTTCGCTCATCCGCGAAATGCGCAACAAGGCAGCCGAGGAGGCTGAGAAGGCCAAGCAGGCCAACCTGAAGCGCAAGCAGGAGATTATTGAACGCATCAAAGAACTCGCCGCCACCCCCGAGGATGCCGACAAGGGCTACAACGAGGTGAAGGAACTGCAAGCCGAGTGGAAGGAGATTAAGCTCGTGCCGGCCGAAAACGCCACCGAACTGTGGAAAAACTACCAACTCTACACCGAACAGTTCTACGACCAGTTGCGCCTCAACCACGAGATGCGTGCCTACGACTTCAAGAAGAACCTTGAAATCAAGACGCGCCTCTGCGAAGCCGCTGAGAAGTTGGCTGAGGTGGAGGACGTTATTTCGGCATTCCACCAGTTGCAGAAGCTCCATCAGGAGTACCGCGAAACGGGGCCCGTAGCCAAGGAATTGCGCGACGAGGTGTGGAAGCGTTTCAAGGACGCGTCTACCGTAGTCAACAAGCGCCATCAGGACCACTTCGAGGCTTTGAAGGCTCAGGAGGAGGAAAACCTCGTTAAGAAGACGGCCCTTTGCGAAAAGGTGGAGTCACTCAACTTCGACGAACTCAAGACCTACGCCCAGTGGGAAGACATGACGAAGCAAATACTCGCCGTGCAGGCCGAATGGAAGACTATCGGCTTCACGCCCCGAAAGGTCAACGCCGAAATATTCGACCGTTTCCGCAAGGCTTGCGACAGCTTCTTCCAGAGCAAAACGGCGTATTTCAAAGCAAGCCGTGAGAAACTCAGTGCCAACCTCGCTGCCAAGAATGCCCTCATCGAGAAGGCAGAGGCTTTGAAGGAAAGCACCGATTGGACGGCCACTACAAAAAAACTCGTTGAGCTGCAAAAGGAATGGAAGACTATTGGCCCCGTTGCCCACAAGGTGTCCGACGCCGTTTGGAAGCGTTTCAACGATGCTTGCAACTACTTCTTCAACCGCAAGTCGGAGGTGAATGCCGGCCAGCGCAAGGAGGAGGAAGCCAACCTCGAACTCAAAAAGCAGGTAATCGCCGAATTGGAGGCTCTTGCCGAGAATGGTGGCGACAACATGTTGCAGGGCGTGCGCGACTTGCAGGCCAAGTGGAACGAAATTGGCCACGTGCCTTACAGCAAGAAGGAGAAGATGTACCGCCGCTATCGCGAACTTTGCGACAAGATATACGACGCTCTCCACGAAACAGCAGGCCGTCGTCGCATGGACAACTTCCGCCGCACGGTAGCTGACAAGGGCGGCTCGGAACTCACCCGCGAGCGCAGCCGTCTGCAAAACGCCTTGGAGGCTAAGAAGCAGGAAATTCAGACTTACGAAACGAACCTCGGCTTCTTCCGCACAAGTTCAAAGAAAGGCAATTCCCTCGTGGCCGACATCGAGAAGAAGGTGGCGCGCCTCAAGGAAGAACTCGACGAACTCGCTCAGAAAATCAAGGCTGTGAACACGCAAATCAAGGCTGAGAAGGAGGCGCAAGCCCCCGAGCAGTAAGCTCGTCCAACTATGAAACAATGAACGCTGGTTACCCTTTGACGGGTAATCTTTGAATAATCTTCTTGAGTTGCTCTCGACTATATGTCAGGGGCAACTTTTTTCTTTTATTGCTGTCCGCTAAAACAAATCCGACGTATTGCATAGGTTTTTCTCTCCGCCTTTCATCCCACCCTACAAAAACTGCAATATCCCCCTGCGCCCGAAATTCTGTTCATAAGCGTTCACAAAGGGTTGA
>CAVLCM010000126.1:0-8396 GCA_963661625.1 bacterium | reverse complement strand
TATAACTCGAGTGAACGTACGTCTATAAGTTGAGTGAACGTACGTCATTAAAGAGAGTGGACGTACGTCGTTAGATGAAGCCTTCTTCGAGTGGATGGCCGGGTTTGCAAGAGCTGCCATGGCGAAGTTTCAAGCCGTTCCTTTGGCACATAAGGCACGAAGAGGTAATTTTGTCGCACAATAACAAACGACACAAACCACACATGAAACTTTTACTTTTGGGTAGCGGAGGGCGCGAACACGCTCTCGCATGGAAAATTGCTCAAAGCAGCAAGGTCGACAAACTCTTTATTGCCCCGGGCAACGCCGGCACAGAGAATGCGGGCGAGAACGTACAACTCAGCCCGACCGATTTCGACGCAGTGGCGCAATTTGTGGCCGACAACGGCGTTGACATGGTTGTTGTTGGACCGGAAGACCCGTTGGTGAAGGGTGTTTACGACTACTTCAAGGCGGATGCCCGCGTGAGCAATGTTCCCGTCATCGGTCCGTCTAAGGCAGGTGCCGTATTGGAAGGCTCGAAGGACTTTGCCAAGAGTTTCATGAAGCGTCACAATATCCCCACCGCAGCCTACGCAACTTTCGACGGCACGCAGGTGGAGGAAGGCTGCAAGTTCCTCGAAACGCTCCAAGCGCCCTACGTACTCAAAGCCGACGGTTTGTGTGCCGGAAAGGGCGTGCTGATTGTCCCCACATTGGAAGAAGCAAAGAAAGAACTCCGCGAAATGCTCGGCGGCATGTTTGGCAACGCTTCGAGCCGCGTGGTGATTGAGGAGTTTCTCTCGGGCATTGAATGCTCAGTGTTTGTACTGACCGACGGCAAGCACTACCAGATACTACCCGAGGCAAAGGACTACAAGCGCATTGGCGAGGGTGACACCGGCCTGAACACGGGCGGCATGGGTTCTGTTTCGCCCGTTCCGTTCGCCACAAAGGAGTGGATAAAAAAGGTGGAGAACGAAATCATTCGTCCCACGGTAGACGGTTTGGCAGCTGAGGGCATTGACTACAAGGGCTTTATCTTTTTCGGCCTGATCAACTGCGACGGCCAGCCCAAGGTGATAGAATACAACTGCCGCATGGGCGACCCCGAAACGGAAACTGTGATGCTTCGCTTGAAGAGCGACATTGTGGATCTGTTTGAGGGCGTGGCAGCTGGCAACCTCGATGAGAAGACGGTAGAGTTCGACCCGCGCGCCGCCGTGTGTGTAATGTGCGTTTCGGGCGGCTACCCCCAGGCTTACGACAAGGGATTTGAGATTACCGGCAGCGAGGTTGAAGGCAGCGTGGTATTCCATGCCGGCACAGCCCGCAAGGACGGCAAACTTGTTACCGCCGGCGGCCGCGTGATTGCCGTCAGCTCATACGGCGCAACGCAGAGCGAGGCTTTGGCAAAGTCGATGCAGGGAGCCAAGCAAATCAACTTCGAGAAAAAATATTTCCGCAGCGACATCGGTCAGGATTTGCTCAATAAATAACCTTGCCATTCAAGGCTAAGGGAAGCACACACAAACTTGTTACATTCATTCCGAAATAGCGTAGTGTCAAGCACGCTCACCCTGCCCGTAGCGGCATTGGTGAGCGTGCTTGCATGGGTATTGCCCGACGTGGAGAGCCTGCAACGATGGGGCGGCCTGAGCGCAACGTTAGCAACGGCTTACCTCATTATGGAGTTGAACAACCGCAACGCCTTGTTGCGGATACGGTCGCGCATGATGAGCGTGACCTTTCTGTTTCTCATGACGGTATGCCCTGCTCTGCACTCTTGGAGTACGGCTTCGTTGCTGCCATTGCTGCTGGTGCTGGGTTTCTTCGCTCTGTTCGGGTCGTACCAAGCGGCGAACGCACCGGGCTACGTGTTTCACGCGTTCCTTTGCCTCGGCGTTGGCAGTCTGCTGTTTCCGCCCTTTGCCGTACTGGCGTTGTGCTACTACGGCTGCATGGCGTTCTTGCTGCACAACTTCACGTGGCGGACAATCCTTGCCGGACTTATCGGCCTTGCCCTCCCCTATTGGGGATATGCGGCCTACGCCATCTGGGAAAACCAACTCGACACGGCATTCCTTTTCGTCCAGCCTTGGCTGCAACTGCGCGTGCCGCAATACTCCGTGCTGGGCATTCACGAATGGGCTTCGTTGGGGACAATCGCTTTCTTTGCGGTACTCGCCATCATACACCTTTGCCGCACTGCCTATGCTGACAAAATCCGCACACGGCTACTGCTGCTGACCATTCTCGTGACGGAAGTGTTCCTTGTCGCAGGCATCGCACTTCTGCCCGAACAATTCGACGTGCAGTTCCGCCTGTTCCTCACGAACTCTGCTCTTCTCATCGCCCACTACTACGCTCTGTCGAACGGACGGTTTATCGACCCGTGGTTCAACCTCAGCGCAACGGCAGTGGCGGCGTTGGGCATCTACAACTACTTTTTCTAACCTTTTCCCGCACAACTCATGGACGCTATCGTAACACTGCTTGCCGACCACGGAGGGGCGGGAATGTTTGTGGCGGCTTTCCTGGCCGGCAGCTTCTTCCCGTTCAGTTCCGAGGCCGTGATGGTTGCCCTGCTTGCGGCAGGGGCTGACAGCGGCGAACTCCTGCTTTGGGGCACAGCCGGCAACACGCTCGGATCGCTCTTCAACTACGGCATCGGTTCGCTCGGCAAGGAGGAATGGATGGAACGATACGCAAAGGTAAAACCCGAGAAGCTCGAACGCGGCAAGCGCTGGGTACGCCGCTACGGGGCGTGGGCGGGACTGCTCGCCTGGATACCCATCTTGGGCAGCGTCATCACCGTGGCAATGGGCTTTCTACGCGTAAAACTCATGTACGCCATGATAACCGTTGCCGCTGGCAAATACGTACGCTACTGGCTGCTGCTCGAAACCGTTGGACTTTTGAAATGAAACGAACACACCTTTATATATATACAAGTACACTTTTCCCCATTCTGCTCTTCTCCTTCCTCCTCTGCGGCTGCGCCAAAAAGAGAGGCGACGAGGCTCACGAACGGTATATAACCGTGAGCATCGAGCCGCTGCGCTATGTGGCGGAGGCCATTGCCGGCGACAAGTACCGCGTGCAGACGCTTATGCCGCAAGGGGCAAGTCCCGAAACCTACGAGCCCTCGCCCAAACGAATGATGGCGTTGAACGACAGCCGCTTAGTAATGCGCGTGGGAACATTGGGCTTCGAGAAGACAAAACTGCCGCAAATGGTCAAGAACGCAGAGGGAGCCACGCTCGTGGACCTTTCGCAGGGCATCCAGCTCATTGAAAGCGACCACAAGCACGGCAACGAAGAGCTGGAAAGCGGCGACCCGCACGTGTGGATGTCCACAAAAAACCTGCAAACAATGGCGGAAAACGCCTGCCGTGCGCTTTGCACGGCCGACAATGACAACGCCGCTTATTACAAGGAGCGGCTTGCCGCCTTCAAGAGGGATATGCAGTCGCTGCACGGCGAACTTTCCACCCTGTTGCAATCGGAACGGGGGAAGTCGTTCCTCATCTACCACCCAGCATTAGGCTACTTCGCAGCGGAATACGGTTTGAAGCAACTCGCCGTGGAACACGACGGGAAGGAAGCCTCGGCTCAATACCTGCAAACGTTGATCAATGCGTGCCGCCAGAACGGGGTGAAGACCGTTTTCGTGTCGAAAGAGCACAACGGGCGCACAGCCGAACGCGTGGCGCAAGCCATCGGAACCAAGGTGACGACCATCAACCCGCTCGACTACAACGTAAAGGAACAGATGCGGCTCGTAGCCACATCATTAAAGAACCAATCACACAAATAGCCCATACTGAATGGAAGACAATACGCTCCTGACGATACGCAACGTCTGCCTGAGCTACGGCGAACGGCACGTGCTTTGCCACATCGAGGAAACTCTGTCGGCGCACGATTTCGTGGTGCTGACAGGGCCTAACGGCGGCGGCAAAACCACGTTGCTGCGGCTCATTGCCGGACTGCTGCAACCCACGTGTGGACGCATCGAGCGCGCCGCCCACACCGTGATGGGCTACTTGCCGCAATACAGGCATATCGACCGCCAGTTTCCCACCACCGTGGCAGACATCGTCCTCTCGGGCATGGCGTGCCGAAAGAAGTTGCTCCACCCCTTCACTGCTGCCCATAGGGAACAGGTGGCCCGAACACTGGAACAGTTCCACTTGGAGCAACTTGCCAACCGCCCCATCGCCGAACTGAGCGGCGGACAGTGGCAACGAACGCTCTTGGCACGCGCATTCGTGTCGCAGCCTGACCTCCTGTTGCTCGATGAACCTGAGACGCATCTCGACGAGACTTCGCGCGACGAACTCTACCAAATGCTCTCGCAGGAGAACCACCGTCGGGCAGTGGTGGTAGTGAGCCACGACGAGCACAAATTCCCCCACGTGGCGGGCCGCCGTATCTGGCACGTGGAAGACCAAAAGGTCATTGAGCGTGCCGAATGGTAAAACAGGGGCTTTAGGGGCAAGAATGCTGAGATGCTCGAAACGCCAAAAAGTAACTGATTATTAGCAACAACGTGGAAATTAATTGCTACTTTTGCACGTTTCACAACAGGTAAAACAAACGAATTACACAAATAACATCAAGATGAACGTGATCACAAAAACCGTTTCTCTGCCTGACGGACGCACCATCAGCATTGAAACAGGAAAGTTGGCAAAGCAGGCCGACGGCGCAGTGATGCTGCGCATGAACAACACCATGCTGCTTGCCACAGTCTGCGCCGCCAAGACGGCTCAGCCCGGCACAGACTTTATGCCCCTCCAGTGCGACTACAAGGAGAAGTACAGCGCCGCAGGTCGTTTCCCCGGCGGTTTCACCAAGCGCGAAGGCCGCGCTGGCGACTACGAAATCCTCACCTCGCGCCTCGTTGACCGCGCACTGCGCCCCCTCTTCCCCAGCGACTACCACTGCGAGGTTTATGTGAACATCACGCTCTTCTCCGCCGACGGCGTTGACATGCCCGACGCTCTGGCAGGCTTTGCCGCATCAGCCGCTCTCGCTGCCAGTGACATCCCCTTCGAAGGTCCTATCTCCGAAGTTCGCGTGGCTCGCGTAGACGGCGAATACGTTATCAACCCCACCTTTGAACAGCTCAAGAATGCCGACATGGATATCATGGTGGGCGCGACCGAAGAGAACATTATGATGGTGGAAGGCGAGATGGACGAAGTGCCCGAAAGCGCACTGCTCGGCGCACTGAAAGCCGCTCACGAGGCCATCAAGCCCATGTGTCAGTTGCAGAAGGAACTCTCTAAGGAACTCGGCACTGACGTGAAGCGCGAATACGACGACGAGGTGAATGACGAGGAACTCCGTCAGCAGGTGAAGGACGAGTGCTACCAGCCCGCCTACGCCATTGCCGAAGCTGGCGACCACGACAAGCACCAGCGCGAAGAGGCTTTCACTCAAATTCGCGAGGACTTCAAGACGCGCTACGCTGCCGCTCACGCAGAACTCTCTGCCGAAGAACTCGAAGAGAAGAACGCCCTTGTTGACCGCTACTACCACGACGTGGAGCGCGATGCCATGCGCCGTTGCATCCTCGACGAAGGCAAGCGTCTCGATGGCCGTAAGACTACCGACATCCGTCCCATCTGGTGCGAAACGTCGCCCCTGCCCATGCCCCACGGCTCGGCTATCTTCACCCGTGGCGAAACACAGGCTCTCGCCACCGCTACTCTCGGCACGAAGCTCGACGAAAAGATGGTGGACGACGTACTCGACAAGAGCTACATGCGTTTCCTCCTCCACTACAACTTCCCCCCGTTCTCTACGGGCGAGGCTAAGGCTCAGCGCGGCGTAGGCCGTCGTGAGATTGGCCACGGCCACTTGGCTTGGCGCGCATTGAAGGGCCAGATTCCCGCAGACTATCCCTACACTATCCGCGTAGTGAGCGACATCCTCGAATCGAACGGTTCGTCTTCCATGGCTACGGTTTGCGCCGGTACGCTCGCCCTCATGGATGCAGGCGTTCCCCTCAAGGCCCCCGTGAGCGGCATCGCCATGGGCCTCATCAAGAACCCGGGCGAAGACAAGTACGCTATCCTCAGCGACATCCTTGGCGACGAGGATCACTTGGGCGATATGGACTTCAAGACTACGGGTACGGCTAAGGGTCTGACTGCTACTCAGATGGATATCAAGTGCGACGGCCTTTCTTACGAAATCCTCGAAAAGGCTCTCAACCAGGCTAAGCAAGCCCGCGAGCATATCCTCGGCAAGATCGTAGAGACCATGCCTGCTCCCCGTCCCGAACTCAAGCCGCACGTTCCCCGCATCGAAGCATTCGAAATTCCCAAGGAATTCATCGGTGCCGTTATTGGCCCGGGCGGAAAGATTATCCAGGGCATGCAGGAAGACACCGGCACAACCATCACTATCGACGAAGAAGACGGTGTGGGCAAAATCCAAGTGTCTGGTCCTAACAAGGACTCTATCGACGCTGCCGTTGCCAAAATCCGTGCCATCGTGGCCATCCCCGAAGTGGGCGAGGTTTACGACGCAAAGGTTGTCAGCATCATGCCCTACGGCTGCTTCGTTGAGTTCATGCCGAGCAAGGAAGGCTTGCTCCACATCTCCGAAATCGCTTGGAAGCGTCTTGAAAGCGTGGAAGAGGCTGGCATCAAGGAAGGCGACTCCATCAAGGTGAAGCTCCTCGAGATCGACGAAAAGACGGGCAAGTTCCGCCTCTCTCACCGTGTGCTCGAAGAGAAGCCCGAAGGCTGGGAAGACCGTCCTGCACGCCGTCCGCGCCGCGAAGGCGGAGAGGGTCACGGCCCTCGTCGTCCGCGCCGCGACAACAACGCTGAATAATCCGGGTTCACCCGTCACATTACCAAAATCCCTTGCGTTCTCATCCAGAGTTCGCAAGGGATTTTTGCGTTCATTCCATTGGCTACTACACGGAGACAACGATGTAAAAGAAAACATTTAGACATCCATATATCGGTTTTGCGCACATATCGGCCAAGTGCGCGACTACACAGGCCGTTTCAGCTATCCCGTTGTCTACAAGAAGAACGGCGAAGGCGAATGGACGTATACGGAGTGTACGAGCCTCATCATCCGCGACCAGAAGCTCATCGACAACCTGCCGGAATACCCCACGGAAGTAACCTACCCGGACATTACCACCTACATGACCGACAGCGACAAGGCTACCTACAACGCTGCCGTGACAGAGTACAACGACAAGTACGACCAGTATGCCTCAGGACTCATTCCCTGGGATTCCGTACCTACCTACCCCACGTACTACATGTTCCTTACGGACAACAAAGCTCAGTGGCAGGCCGACTCCATCGCCTATGAAGAGGCGGCTGACACCTATATGGACAAGTGGGAAGCCTATCAGGACGCTCTCGACGCTGCCGTAACGGGCAAGAGCTATTCGTTCAACGGCTTACACCTCTCGCGCAACGGCAAGTACCTCGCCGTGTCCGTAGTGGAGGAAGACCCCGACAGCAACCCCGAATTTGGCGGCGGCTCGTTCTACCACCCCGCTGTGATTGACATCACCTCCGACACCTTGACGCACTACATCGCCGACGAGAACACAAGCTATGCCACGTCGATTGCCGACGACGGTACAGTGGCAGTGGCAAGCCCCGTGATGGAATACACCCGCCAGTCGGGCATCTTGAAGTTGGGCGAAAGGAAGTCCACACCGTTTGCCGATTACCTGGCCGAGAAAGACCCGCAAGCGCTTAAATTCCTCAAGGACAACTTCACCTTCGACGTAACGCTCTACGACTATGACGACGACGGCAACCTCGTCACCGACGTAGTGGAAGACAGCCTCGTTACGGGTACGGTCTTCATCAGCCCCGACGGCAACAAGTTCGTAGCTTACTTGCAGGACCAGTTCTCTGACGATACTGACGACGGCGGCATCGCTTTCAGCAACCACCGCATTGCCACAAAGCAGAAGCCCTCAGCTCGCCTCTTCGCCTCTGCCCGCAAGAGCATGAGCCTGCTCAACGACAACGCAGCCGTGGCCGGCGACGATGACGACGCATCAGCCGATGTTGATTCTTCACTCCTCTCCTACTACATCGAACTCGACCCCAACGCTGCCGCTATACACACGGCCAAGGCCAACGCAGCCGGCAAAGTACTCAGCAAGGAATACTACAGCGTGAGCGGCCAGCGTCTCTCCCGCATTCCCGCCAACGGCATTTACCTCGAAAAGACGGTAACCACCCAGGGCGCAACCACAGCTAAGCGCGTGAAGTAATCCCAAACATAGCCTCAACCCTTTGAGGCGCACTCCATCAAGAAAATCTCCGCAACCCGTTCGCACGGATGCGGAGATTTTTTGTTGACTTCGTCAATGCGTCACCCAAATCAGTATTTCCGTTGAAAATCAAAGCGTA
>CAVLCM010000125.1:0-8451 GCA_963661625.1 bacterium | reverse complement strand
CCGAAGCCCTGTAAAATGGGACTTCGGGCTTGCTGTTTTCAAAAACAAGCCCCCCTAATCAAAAAGACTTGGTTCGGGAGGCGACTTCTCTGCTTCTTGCGTAGGGCGTATTTCCGCCCTCCCTTTGCCGTTTTTGGTGATTGAAGTATCTTTGCCGTAGTAAACGCACAAGCTCCTGCATGAAAAACTTATTGTCCTTGCCGCCCAATGTGGTGGGTTCGTTCCATGCCATCACGGGACTTTCACACGAAGAATACTACGCCACGTCCGACCCCAAGGGGCACAAGCTCGGTTCGGGGGGCGGCACGGCTTGGCTTCTCCGTTCGGCCTATCGCGACGAACAGGGCAATGAGCCTTTTGCCCAATGGTTGGCAAAGGAAAAGCGCATACTGCTTCACGCCGGTGGGCAGAGCCGCCGTTTGCCGGCCTACGCCCCGAGCGGCAAGATATTGACGCCCATCCCCGTATTTCGCTGGGCGCGTGCCCAGGCCGTTGACCAGTCGTTGCTCGACCTCCAACTCCCTCTCTACACCGACATTATGCAGAAAGCCCCCACCGCCTTGCGTACCATGGTGGTGAGCGGCGATGTATACCTGCGCGCCACCGAGCCGTTGCAGGACATCCCTGATGCCGACGTGGTTTGCTACGGACTTTGGGCTGAGCCGGAACAGGCATCTCACCACGGCGTGTTCCTTATGAACCGCCAGCGGCCCTCCGAGCTCGACTTTATGCTGCAAAAGCCCACCGTGGAGCAGCAGGCAGCACTGCGACAGACGCACCTCATGCTGATGGACATCGGCGTGTGGCTCTTGTCGGACAAGGCGGTGATGCGCCTGATGGAAAAGACCAACGCTCTGCCAAACTGTCAGGCGCAGGACGACAACCTCCCCACCACTTACGACCTCTACAGCGACTTCGGCTGCGCCCTCGGCAACAACCCCTCGCAGCCCGACGCTTTGCTCTCCGACCTCAAAGTAGCCATTCTGCCCCTTCCCGGCGGCGAGTTCTACCACTACGGCACGGGCAGCGACATGATTGCCTCAACCGTGGCCGTGCAAAACCTCGTCAAGGACCAGCGGCTCATCCTGCAAAAAGGGGTGAAGCCGCAATCGTCCGTCGTTACGCAAAACACCGTTCTCACCAGTCGCCCCACGCCGTCCACGCGCAACGTGTGGATAGAGAATGCCTACGTGGGCGATGGCTGGCAATATGATAGTAACCACATCATTACGGGCGTTCCTGAGAACGACTGGAACGTCTCTCTTCCCTCGGGCATTTGCGTCGACGTTGCGCCGATAGGGGATGGCAGTTTTGTTCTTCGTCCGTACGGTTTCGACGACGCTTTCCGCGGCGACGTAAACGACGAACGCACGCTATTCCTCCAAAAGTCTTTCAGCCAATGGCTTGCAGTTCGCGGCATCCTCCCCGACGAACTCGGACGGACAGACGACCTTCAAGCGGCACGCCTTTTCCCCGTGACGGACGATGTGCCCTTGATGGGCCAACTGCTCGAATGGTTCATTGCCGAACGGCCTGACAATAAGTACACCGACGTATGGCGCACCCTGCCGCGCCTATCGGCCGACGAAATATCCGACCATGCCAACCTTGTGCGGCTCTTCGCCCAGCGCAGGGCCATCCAGGCAAAGGCTCTGCCGCAGATTGCCGCCAACTGGCAGCGCAGCGTGTTCTACCAAACGAACCTCAAAGACATGGCGGCGAAGTACTCCGCTGGCCATTGGGCGTTGCCCGAGGCATTGCCTGCCGACGCTCCGCTCATGACGCGCATTCACGATGCAATGTTTCGTGCCGAAGTGCTGAGGTCGACGGATGATGCGCAGTCCTCGCTCCACGAGCAGCAGGCTTTCACCCTCCTGCGCCAAGGGCTTGTTGAGAATGCCCTGCGCCGCAAGGTCAGTCCTCGTATGACCACCTTCTCCGACCAAATTGTTTGGGCAAGGAGCAGCGTGCGCATCGACGTGGCCGGCGGCTGGACGGATACGCCCCCATACAGCCTGACGACGGGCGGCAACGTGGTAAACCTTGCCGTCAACCTCAACGGCCAACCTCCCTTGCAGGTCTACGTCAAGCCTTGCAAAGAGCCGGTTGTCATCTGCCGTTCCATCGACCTCGGGGCCATGGAGCGCATTGAGACGTACGACGAACTTCGGCAATATAATAAGGTAGGCTCTCCCTTCTCCATCCCCAAGGCGGCCCTGACGTTGGCAGGCTTCCTTCCGGGTTTCGGCGAGGAAACGTTCGCCACGCTCCGCGAACAGTTGCAAAGCTTTGGCTGCGGCATTGAGATAACGCTCCTCGCAGCCATCCCGGCAGGCTCTGGCCTCGGCACGAGCAGCATTCTGGCTTCCACCGTGCTTGCCGCTCTGGGAAACTTCTGCGGCCTGGGCTGGGACAACAACGAGGTGTGCAACCGCACGCTCGTACTTGAACAACTCCTCACTACGGGCGGTGGCTGGCAGGACCAGTACGGCGGTGTTCTGCCCGGCGTAAAACTCCTGCAAACGTCTACCGGCTTCGACCAAAACGCTGTTGCGCGCTGGTTGCCCAATACGCTTTTCGACAGCCCCGACACGGCATGCTGTCACCTGCTCTACTACACCGGCGTGACGCGCACGGCCAAGAACATACTTGCGGAGATTGTCCGAGGCATGTTCCTCAACAACTCCCGCCACTACCATTTGCTCGACCGCATGAAGCAGCACGCTCTTGCTATGTTCGACACAATGCAGACCAATGACCTCGAACGCTACGGCCGCATGGTGCGTGCCACGTGGGAGCAGAACAAGGCACTCGACTCCGGAACCAACCCTCCCATAATCGACGACCTTTGCCGCCGCATCGACGACCTTTGCTACGGCTACAAACTTCCCGGCGCAGGCGGCGGTGGCTTTCTCTACATGGTGGCCAAGGACCGCGAGGCGGCGCAGCGCATACGCACGTTGCTCACCGAACATCCCCTGATGCCCAACTCGCGCTTTGTCGACATGAGCGTATCGGCCAAGGGCTTGCAAATAAGCCGAAGTTAGGCCAAACATGAACACGTCTACACGAACCTCGTAAGTATGTGTTCAAAAAGAACCGCACATGCGTTCACGACAAAAACAAAACGACAATAATTCTTATTAGTTACTCACACAAACTCACGACAATGAAAAGATTGTGTCGCAAACTGCTGTTCTTGGCGGCTTTGGTCGGCGGAGCATTCTCCGCGCAGGCTCAGCAGCAGGTTGCCGTATTTACGTTGAACGACTTCCACGCCGCCTTTGTTCGCAACGACGACAAGGGCATTGTTGGCGCGCCTTCCATACTCCAAACGCTCGATTCGCTCAAACAGGTTTACCCTTGCAACGTCACCGTTTCGGCGGGCGACAATTTCGGCGGCAGTTATTTCTACAACGCCACGCACGGCGTGCTTCTCCCGGACTTTTTCAACGAGATGGGCATACGCATTTCGGGCATCGGCAACCACGAGTTCGACGACGGCCAACGCTCCTTGGCGGACAAGTGGACAAGCGTTCCTTCGCGCCCTGCCGATTGGGACATCACCTACGTTTGCGCCAACGTGCGCAGCGAGCAGACAGGAGCCATTCCGCCCTTCGCCTCGCCCGTGGTGTCCGTCCCCGTTGAGCTGCCCGACGGCCGCACGTTCCGTATTGCCTTCCTCGGTCTTCTCACTTCGTCCACGCCGCAGCAGGCCAGTGTGCGCAAGCTCCAAGGCCTCACGTTCGACGGTAAATACAATGCCGTCATTGATTCCGTCCTCCAGTTGCCCGAAGGTTCGCTCGTTACGGATGCCAACTTGCGCATCCTCCTCACGCACATTGGCAGCGGCATGGGTGCTGACGGCAAACCTAAATGGAACGATAAGGACGAAGCCAACCTCTACGCCATCAACAGTCCCCTGTGGCACGGCATCATCTCCTCGCACAGCCACCTGCCCGTTTGTGGCACTATCGGCGAGCGTCAATACCCCATTGAGCAGGGCCGCTGGCATGGCGACTTCATCGGCATGCTCCTTTGCACCATCGACAGTGCCACGATGCAGGTGACGAAGGTGGAGCCTCGCCTCGTCCGTGTGTCGGCCAAGGACAAACTCGAACCGCGCGCAGCTCGTTTGCAGGCGAAGATTGATTCGCTCTTGCAGCACACTTGCACGGCCGGCGGCACGCCCATCGGTACAAAGCTCGCCACCGTGTCGCACCCCATGAGACACGACCGCGAGGACAACCAAATTCAAACGGAGATGGGCACGCTCGTATGCCAGTCCTATGCCGAGGCTTACCGCAAGGCAGCAGGTCTCGATGATGCTGCGCCCATCATCGGGTGCAGCCATTTCGGCAGCATCCGCGCCGGATTTTCAACGGGCGAGGTCAGCGTGCTCGACGTGGGCGAGGTACTTCCTTTCTCCAACGCCATCCGTGTGTTCCGCCTTTCGGGCAAGCAACTGACGGCTTTGGTGGAGTTTGGCTTGCACAACGACCGCTTCGGACGCATCCAAACGGGCAATCTCGAAATTGAACAGGACGCGGCCACGCACGTCAAGCGCCTCACCTACGTCAGCCACAAGGGCAAGCGCATCGTCGTTAAGGCCAAAGGCCAATACTACGTGGCGGCCGACGACTTCATGACGCACGGCGGCGATGGTTACTCTCCATCACTCTTCCCCGACAATCAGGAGGTAAAGGCGGAAGGCATGCCCTTCACCACAGACGCTTTTGTCAACTATCTGCGCGGTGGTTCGTTCTGATTACGTTTGTTTGACCATACCTATAATATTTATACCTTTCCGTGGCTCTATTCTCCCTTCCCCCTTCTTCGCAGCAGGCCGACCTCAACCTCAGCGGTTTCTTCGGCGGCGGTGCAGCTCCCTCGTCGGCTGTGGCCAAGCGCACGCTCGCTCCCGAGTGGGCGTTGCAGAGTGGTGTGCAACTCACGTGGCCTCACGCCGGCACAGACTGGGCTTATATGCTCAACGACGTGACGGAGTGCTACCTTTCTCTGGCTTACGAAATTGCCCGACGAGAAACGCTCCTCATCGTTTGCCCCAACCCCGACGAGGTGCAAAGCCTCCTCCAATCACGGTTGCCGCAGAGTGCATTGCGCAACGTGCGCTTCAAGCAATGTCCCACCAACGACACTTGGGCGCGCGACCATGCTTTCCTCACGGTCAAGACGGACACTGGCCTGGAACTGCTCGACTTCCGTTTTAACGGCTGGGGCGGAAAGTTCGAGGCTTCGCTCGATAATGCCATCAACCGCCACCTCGTGGAGGGAGACGCTCCTTGCCTCCGCGGCAAGTACGTCGACTGCCTCGACTTTGAACTCGAAGGCGGAAGCATCGAGGTGGATGGCCTTGGCACGTTGCTCACCACCACAACCTGCTTGCTCAACCCCAACCGAAACAGTCAGCTCGACCGGGCGCACATCGAGCAGTTGCTCTGCGACCGCCTCGGCGTGAGCCGCATCCTATGGCTCGGAAACGGTGCGTTGGCAGGCGACGACACCGACTCGCACGTCGACACCTTGGCGCGCCTCTGTCCCGACAATACGATTGTCTACGTGCAATGCACCGACCCGTCGGACGAGCACTACGCCTCGCTCCAACTCATGGAGCAGGAACTGCAAGACTTCCGCACGACGCAGGGAGATCCATACCGCCTCGTCCCCGTGCCCCTGCCCAAGGCTATCTTCGACGAGGAGGGGCAACGACTTCCGGCCACCTATGCCAACTACCTCGTGATGAACGATGCAGTGCTTTTCCCCACCTACGCTCAGCCCGAGAATGACGAAATGGCGCGTCAGGCCCTGCAACGGGCATTCCCCACACGCGAGATGGTGCCAGTGGACTGCCGCGCGCTCATCCAGCAGCACGGATCGCTCCACTGCGCCACCATGCAATACCCCAAGGGCGCATTGCCCGCAGAACAATAACCAACGATACAAGAAATGCTCAAAGTAGGAATCATACAGCAGAGCTGCACGGCGAGTGTGGCCGAGAACAAAGAGAAACTGCGTGCCAACATCGCCGATGTGGTGGCCAAGGGTGCCGAACTGGTCGTGTTGCAGGAACTGCACAACTCGCTTTATTTCTGCCAGGTGGAAAGCACAGACAACTTCGACCTGGCTGAACCCATCCCCGGCCCTTCTACGGAGTTCTACGGTGAAATAGCTCGCCAGCACGGCATTGTGCTTGTCACGTCGCTCTTTGAACGCCGCTCTGCCGGCCTCTACCACAACACAGCGGTGGTATTCGAGCGAGATGGCTCCATAGCTGGCAAATACCGCAAGATGCACATCCCCGACGACCCAGCGTATTACGAAAAGTTCTACTTCACGCCCGGCGACCTCGGTTTCCGTCCCATCAACACCAGTGTGGGCCGTCTCGGCGTGCAGGTGTGCTGGGACCAATGGTACCCCGAGGGCGCGCGACTCATGGCCTTGCAAGGGGCAGAGTTGCTCATCTACCCCACAGCGATTGGTTACGAAAGCAGCGACACGCCCGAAGAGCAGGAACGCCAGCGGGAGGCCTGGACCACTGTGCAGCGAGGCCACGCCGTGGCCAACGGCTTGCCAATCATCGCCGTCAATAGGGTAGGGCACGAGGACGATCCTTCGGGCCAGACCAACGGCATAGACTTTTGGGGCAGCAGCTTCGTGGCCGGCCCGCAAGGCGAAATGCTCTTCCGAGCCTCAAAGACGGAAGAGGTAAACACCGTAGTAGAGGTAGACCTCAACCGCTCCGAAAATGTCCGCCGCTGGTGGCCCTTCCTTCGCGACCGCCGCATCGAGGAGTTCGCAGCCCTCACCCGCAGGTTTATCGATTAACTCCCCAAGAAAACCACGCACACCAAATCAGAAAGCGTCTGTGTTGTCTGTGAATTCTGTGGGAAGAAATCGAAATATCCTGTGGAAAAAGAGTACACAGTACAATATTTTGAAATAAAAGCCGCAAAGGCTTGGTTGTTTCCCCAAATTAGCCTACCTTTGCACTCGCAAACAAGCAAAAAGGATTGACTTGCTAGCTCAGCTGGTAGAGCACAACACTTTTAATGTTGGGGTCTTGGGTTCGAACCCCAAGCAAGTCACTTGGTACTCCTGCGGAATCACGGAAGACTCCAACGAGATCACAAATGACTCCAAAGGAATCGCGAAAATGGTTGCTTTTTAGGCTAAATCCTTGGCAATCAAGAGGTAATTAAAGCGTTTTAGACGCTAAGAATAAGTGGTATTTACATTAGTGTAGATACCACTTTTTTCGTTGTATATCAGTCAGTTACGACTGTTACACGGCTCTAATTCGGAAATTGATAAGTCGGTTAATTTCGAGAATGCGAATGTTTCACTCAGCAGTGGAATATTTGGAGCAAGTGGACAAAAGTGGACACATCGGGACACTACGATACGAAAAAGTGATACCACGGTGATACCGCCTTTCTTGGCGGTGATACCAAATCACTCCTCTCAGTATCACTCCCAAAAAAAATGGTCGTAACACGAAGATTTGTGGAAATTTGTGACACTGCTTCAATATAGCTGCGCAAAAATTTTATCCTATGATGGATTCAGCAGTAAAAGTCGTATTCGACAGAAAGAAGCAAGTTGAGAAGCGAGGCAGCGGATGCCTCGATGTAGTGGTCAATCTCGGCAAGAAGGTGCGCAAGTACATTGTGGTGTGCGTTTGCCGCCCCGATGAGTGGGAGGCGAAAGCCCAATCGCTCGAAACCTTGCAGGTCATTGACCAATGCAAGAAGATCCTCACCACGATGGAGGTGCTCGGCGAGCCTTCCAACATTGACAATTTCAACCGCCATTTCTTCGGTGAGCAGAAAGAAGAACTCTCCCCCGAGGAAATCTGCGCCCAAAAGGACTTCATCGCTTTTTGCGAGGAGACCTTGGCGGCGGAGGATATCAAGATCGGCACTCGCAAGCACAAGCAAGTGGTGATTGATGCCGTCAAGGCTTTCGGGAAACTGAAAACCTACGGCGACCTCACCGTGAAGAACATCCAAGCCTTCGACCGCTGGCTGCACAACGGCGAGCGGAGCGACGTGACCATCTACGGCTACCACAAACGTTTGAAGAAATGGATTGGCGAGCTGCACCGCTTGGAGGAAATCCCTCGCAATCCTTATAAGATAGTAAGCGTGACGCGCGGCAAGAGCAAGGAGCGCCAGCCCCTTCTCGAGAGCGAACTGAAGAAAATGCGAGACTATCCCTTCGACGGCAAACTCGAACGGGTGCGCGACCTCTTCATCTTCTCCGCCTACACCGGATTGGCCTTTTGCGACGTGCAGAGTTTCGACTTCGCCACGATGACCGTCAACGAGGGCGAGATGACCTTCATCGACGGCAACCGCATCAAGACCGACACCAAATTCTTCACCCCCATCCTCGCCCCGGCCATGGACGTGCTGCGGAAGTACGACTTCG
>CAVLCM010000124.1:0-8713 GCA_963661625.1 bacterium | reverse complement strand
GTCCACTCGAGTTATAGACGTACGTTCACTCAACTTATAGACGTACGTTCACTCACCCTCATGACGTACGTTCACTCATCGCATAAATGTACGCTCTGATTTTCAACGGAAAGGCTGATGCATTGACGAAGTCAGGAAATAGCCTGGATGAAAAGCCAACAAGAACGGCGGTTTCCGCAGGACGATACCTGCGGAAACCGCCGTTCTTGTTGGCGTGGGGTGCGCTATGCTTGTAGTCCCCTCTCGTAAGCGTCAAGGGCTTTGAGCGTCTGTTCGTAGCCCGTTCGGATGATGCGCTGCGCGTGGTCGAAGTCAAACACCCCGAAACGGTTGATGGGAATGTTCACGGCTATGTCGGGCGGTGTAATCTTCTGCGCCAGCACTGTGTTGCGCTGAATTTGCAGTTCCATGGCCGACGAAATGAGCGTCAGGTAGTTGCCCGTGACACTGTTGGGCGTGATGAGGCTGAAAAACTTCTGAAGGCTCAGCAGCCTTTCCCCCTCCTTGTGTTCGCGCTTAGCCGCTTGTCGCAGTTCGGCCACCTCTTCGCTCGCCGGTGCGCTCACGTTGATGCTCACCAGCAGGTCGCCCTCCTGGCGCACGGCGCGGTTGATGGGCAGCGGGTTGACAATGCCGCCGTCGATGAGAATGTGGCGCGCCACGCGTATGGGCTTGAACACCGAAGGCATTGATATGGACGAACGGATGGCGCGAAACAGACTGCCGCGCGAAAACACCACCTCGCGCTGCGTGAGCAGGTCCGAGGCAATGGCTCGGAAGGGGATGGGGAGCGTTTCAATCTTCACGTCGGGCGTCATCTCGCGCAATTTGTTCATCACGCGTTCACCCTTCACCACGTGGTTCATGCTCAGCGACAGGTCGAGCATTTTCAGCATATCGCCCTTCGTAAGCGAGCAGAACCACTTCTCCGCCTCGTCCAAGTGGCCGGCGCAATACAGGCCGCCCACCAAAGCCCCCATCGAAGCCCCCGCCACCGACGTAATCCGGTAGCCCCGTTGCTCCAAGGCCCTGATAGCCCCGATGTGGGCATAGCCGCGTGCGCCGCCGCTCGAAAGCACCAGCGCAACGTTCTTTGGGGCAGAGGAGGGTAGGGAAGTCATAGGTGTGTGGCGGAAAGGGGAGTGTACATATATATAATATAGGAGCGCGGCGTGCTAAATGCTTGTCAGTTCGGCAATGCGGCGCGCGCAGTGTTCCATCAGCCATTTGGGCGTTGACGTAGCTCCGCAGATGCCCACGCTCTTGGCTCCGTCGAACCATTCGCCGCGAATGGCTGAGGGATTGTCCACAAGGTAGGCGCGGGGATTTACCTCGCAACAGGCTTTGTGAAGCACGCGCCCGTTCGAACTTTTCAGTCCGCAAACAAAAATCACCACATCGTGGCGTGCGGCGAAGGCGCGGATATTGGGCAAGCGGTTGGCCACCTGTCGGCAGATGGTGTCGTAGTAGCGAAACTGTGCTGGGGCTTGAATGTGTGCCGTGATATAGTCCACAATCTTGCGGAAACCCTCAAGCGGCTTTGTGGTTTGCGAGAAGAGAGCGATGGAGTGCGAAAAGTCAAGTTGCGCCGCTTCTTCCACGTCCTCTATCACCACCGCCTCGCCGTCCGTTTGGCCCACAAGGCCCAGCACCTCGGCGTGTCCGCGCTTGCCGTAGATGACGATTTGCGGATGGTTCTCCTCCGAATATACCTTTTTGATGCGCCGTTGCAGCTGCAACACCACGGGACACGTGGCGTCGATGATGCGAATGCCGCGTTCCTCCGCCGTGCGGTAGGTGGCGGGCGGTTCGCCGTGGGCGCGGAGCAACACCTTTGTGCCCTCGGGTAGTTGTGCCAGCGTGCTGTGCTCAATCGTTTCAAGCCCCATGCCGCGCAGACGTTCGCATTCGCTCCCGTTGTGCACGATGTCGCCCAAGCAGCGCAGACTGCTCGATTGCGCCAGTTCCTCCTCCGCCTTGCGTATGGCGGTAGTCACGCCGAAGCAGAAGCCCGACGATTCGTCAATTTCGATGTGCATAAGCGGTGGGGGTCAGTTGAGTTTGAAGTCGACGGGCATCGTGATGCGTACGGGTGTGGGCTTGCCTTGCTCGTCGGTGCCGGGTGTCCACTTCGGCATTTGTTTCAGTGCCCGTATGGCGGTGCGGTAAACCTCCGTGTCGAAGGCGTTCTTCACTTCCCAGTCGGTGGTGTAGCCGTCCGTGCCTACAATAAACGTCAGTGTGATGGAGCCTTGCAGATTGTTCTTCACGCACCTCGACGGGTAAACTATGTGTTCGTCCATCCACTTCATGAAGGCGCGCATGCCGCCCGGAAAGCCCGGCATCTGCGACACCAGTTCGGTGGGTACAATCTTTTCCTTGGCTATGGGGAGCGTTTCGTCGTGAATGCCCGTGGTGTCAATGATGGGCGTAACGACCATCTGCTCTGCCGGGTCGTAGTCAATCGGTCCGTCCTCGCCGATGGTCTGCAAGGGGGGCAGGCCGTCCACAATCTCGGGTGTGCTGCTCTTTGCCCCGGGGGCCATGCGCACGGTGGGGGCTTGGCGCGCCGTGGCGAGGAATTTCACTTCGTAGCCTTCTTTCAGGTCGCTGGGCTTCTTGGCGAAGATGTCCTCGGCTTCAGCCATGTCCTTTGCCGTGACAAGATGGATGTAGAGCATGAAGCCGCCCTTCGCAAGGACGATGAACAGGAAGAACCCGACGACCGAAGCCAGTGCGTAACGATAGCGCAGCCCCGTTTGTTCGCGCAGCCTGTAAGCCCCGTAGGCCTTGTTGCGGTTGGCAAACACGGTGTCGCACCACTCCTTTTGCAATAAATTGGACGAACGCACGTTTATAAGAGTAATATATGTGTGATGACGGTAGTTGCTGAGGCTTTCCGCTCGCTCTCTCCCGTTGCCAGACGTGTCCGAATGGCCGCTTTTTACCCGCTTGCAGAATGCCTTTCCTTAGGGATGCAAAGGTACGGCATGGCAGTTGAGTGGCAAAGTGCGGCGTGTGAAACTTCAAAAAAATAAGCCAACCCCAAAGGTCGTGAGTGTTAATTCTCGTACCTTTGAACGGAATTTTGCGCCGCACTATGCCTTGCGCCCTTCGTCAGGCGCGTTTTTGCGGCGGTTGGGCGCATGGCGCAGCCCGTCCTCATCCCTCTCTCAAAGATCGATATGAAAGACCATTCCCCCTGTTCAAGCCTTTTGTCCTCCTGCGTTGCGCGGCTGTGGCGCAAAGGTTTTTTTCTTTACATATATATAGGTGTAGTCGCCTCGCTTCTCGGCGTTTGCCGGGCGCAGGCTCAGGAGTATTCCTCCGCCTACAACACGTTGCGGCTGCCTGTGTCGTCGCACGCTGCCGCATTGGGCGGACAGAACGTTTCGCTCATTGTTGACGAACCCATGGCCGGATGGACCAACCCTGCGCTCTACGCCAACGTGAGCGACAAGTCGCTATCGCTCTCCTTCATGACCTACGCCGGCGGCTCGCAGTGGATGGGTGCGCACTTTGCCAAAGCCCTTGGTGAACGCCACACGGTGGCGGTGGGCGCGCAGCTGATGAACTTCGGCACTACCGACGAGACCGATGAGTACGGCAACGTGACGGGCAGCGTCAAGGCAAAGGACTTTGTGCTGGGCGGCGGTTACAGCTACCTCTTCTCCGACCGCTGGACGGGCGGTGCCAACCTAAAGTTTATGTTCTCCAACCTCGCCGGCTACTCGGCCATTGCCGCTTCGGTGGACGTTGGTGTAAACTACTACGACGAGGAGAACGACCTCTCCCTTTCCGCCTCGCTCCAAAACCTCGGCGTGCAGCTCAAAGCCTACGACGAGTCGGTGCGCACGCACTTGCCCTTCAACCTCGCCCTCGGGTTCAGCAAGGGCATGGCCCACCTGCCCGTGCGCTTCCACCTCACGATGAACGACGTGACGCGCTGGAAGTCCAAGTACTATGTGCAGGAGGAAAACAAGGACGAAACATCCTCCTCGTCCAACGACGGAAAGATAAGCTTCGGCAAAATGGCTCTCAACCACTTTGTGGTGGGCATCGACATCCTGCCCGCCGACTTCCTCTACCTGTCGCTGGGCTACAACTTCCGCCGTGCCAACGAACTCAAAGCCTCCGGCTCGTCGCATTGGGCCGGTATCTCGGCCGGTGGCGGCGTAAAGGTGAAACGCTTCCAGATAGGCTTGTCGTACGCCGTGTACCACCAGGCAGGCAATTCGCTCATGGCCACGGCCGGCTACCGATTGTAAACCACATTGCGGACACAACGCCGTTTGTCCGTACACGATAAAGCAACCCTCTTTATGAAAAAGATAATCGTGGCCATCGACGGCCACTCCTCGTGCGGCAAAAGCACGATGGCCAAACAGCTCGCCCGCGAGGTGGGCTACATCTATGTCGACACCGGCGCCATGTACCGCGCCGTTACGCTCTTCGCCCTGCGCAGTTCCCTCTTTGCCGCCGACGGCACGGTGGATGCCGCTCGTCTCGAAAGCCTCATGCCGCAGGTGCAGGTCAACTTCAAACTCGATCCTGCCACCGGCCTGCCGCTCGTCCACCTCAACGGCGAGTGTGTGGAGAACGACATCCGCGGTCTCGAAGTGAGCAGCCGCGTCAGCGCAATAGCCGCCCTCCCCTTTGTGCGCGAGGCTATGACGCGCCAGCAGCAGCGCATGGGGCAGGAGAAGGGCATTGTGATGGACGGCCGCGACATCGGCACGGTGGTATTCCCGCAGGCCGAACTCAAAATATTCGTCACCGCCTCGGCCGAGGTGCGCGCCCAGCGCCGCTACGACGAACTCACCGCCAAGGGGCAGACTGTCTGCTACGACGACATCTTGGCAAACGTCAAGGAGCGCGACTACATCGACTCGCATCGCGAGGTTGCGCCCCTGCGTCAGGCCGACGATGCCCTTTTCCTCGACAATTCCTCCCTCACCCGCGACGAGCAACGCCTCTGGCTGCTCGAACAGTTCGCCCGGCGCACGGAGTGGGGCGTGTTCGTCAACAAAATGCTCGACGAGCAGGAATACCCCTCCCGTCCCGAAGGTCTTTACGAACCGATTAGCTATGTGCTTTCGATGGGCGGCAAGCGTTTGCGCCCCAGTCTGCTGCTGCTCGTCAACAGTCTCTATGGCGGTTCGGCGGCACAGGCTCTGCCGGCGGCTATCGGCTTGGAAACCTACCACAACCACACGTTGCTCCACGACGACTTGATGGACAATGCCGACGTGCGCCGCGGACACCCCACGGTACACAAAAAGTGGAACGCCAACACGGCCGTGCTTTCCGGCGACACGATGCTCATCCTCGCCTTCCGCCGCATCATGGAGTGCCGGTGCGAACGTCAGGCGGAGGTGCTCAACCTCTTTGCCCGTACGGCGCAGGAAATTTGCGAGGGACAGCAATACGACGTGAACTTCGAAACGCGCACCGACGTGACCGAGGCGGAATACATCGAGATGATACGCCTCAAAACATCCGTTCTCCTGGCCTGCGCGGCCAAGATGGGCGCACTCATCGCCAACGCTCCGGTGGCCGATGCCGAGGTGCTTTACCGCTTTGCCGAAAAGGTGGGCCTTGCCTTCCAGTTGCAGGACGACTACCTCGACGTGTACGGCGACCCGTCCGTCTTTGGCAAGAAGATAGGTGGCGACATCCTTTGCGGCAAAAAGACGTTCCTCCTCATCAACGCCTTTGAACGCGCCGACGCTGCTGCCCGTGCCGAACTGCTTGCCCTCTTGCAAGACAAAACCGCCGATCCGCAGGCGAAGATAAACCGCGTAACGGAACTCTACAACCGTCTGGAAATTCCCCAGCTCACGCTTGCCGCCATCGACCGCTACTATGCCGAGGCGCACGCCGAACTCGAAGCCCTTACCCTCGCTCCCGCCCAATGGAAGCCCCTGTGGGACTACGCCGAGTCGTTGCTCGGACGTAAGAAGTAGGCGAGGGGATCGTACCCTTTTTGTTCTTGTGCTTCTCCTTTTGTCCTTCTTGCGCGCCTTCGCAAATGCGATTTCGCATTTCTTTTGCATCTGTTTGAGCCGAATGTAAAACGGAATGCCTAAATTTGCGGCGGTTTGATGTTGAAAACCACTTATTTCAACCAAATAGCAAACAGATTAATCAGCACAAGCTCTACACACAAAAACGATGAAAAAGAAGTTTGTATTAGCCAGCATGGCAGCTCTCATGGCGATGACTGTCAATGCTCAAAAGGTGAAAATGTTTGACCAAGGGCGCAAATGGTCTCCCGTGTTCGACGCACTCGTTGAGGGACAAACCGTTTCGCGCGTCAACGCCCAGGGCAAGGCGGTCACTGTGTCGCCCGACAGTCTTGTGACGGTCAACGTAAGCACTGCGGCCGATGCCGCGCAGGATGTCGCAAACTTCATTCAGGCCGAGGGCTACGAGGCCACAGCTCCTACCAGCCAGTTCGTTTCGGCCAAGATACCCTCTCGCTTCATCGCTTCTTTGGCCAGCGAGGCCGACGTTGTTTATATCAGTCAGCCCCGCCAGTTCCGCACGCTCATGTCGAAGGTGCGTACCGATGTGGGCGCTACCAAGGCGCAGGAAGGCACCGGTCTTGACACGCCCTACGACGGCACGGGCGTGATTGTCGGCGTAATCGACCAGGGCTTTGAGTTCAAGCACCCGGCGTTCACCGGCCGCGTAAAGCAGTGGGGCAAGAGTTCCACCGACGGTACGCTCCGCACCACCGCTCCCTCTACCGACCCTACCGACCAGGTGGGCCACGCCACGCACGTCACCAATATTGCCGCTGGCAACAAGGTGGACGGCGTTGACTATTACGGCATTGCCACAGGCGCTGAAATCATGCCGATGATGAGTTCGCTTGAAGACAACGTTATCCTTGAGCAGGCTGCCGCCGTCAAGAAATACGCCGAGTCGCAGGGCAAGCCCTTCGTGCTCAACATGAGCTTCGGCTCCAACATCGGCCCTCACGACGGTATGACCGACTTCGACCAGAATATGGATCAGCTCACCGGCCAGGGTGCCATCTTCGTGGCGGCTATGGGCAACAGCGGTGGCAACGCCATCCACGTGAAGGGCGAATTTACCTCGCCCGACGAGAACCTCTACGCCTATGTGGAGCCCGACCGCACGAAAAATGAGAAGGGCATCATCATTTCCCAGATATGGTCGAACCTTTCCTACAACGAAGACCCCGATGTGGCGTTCTTGCCTTGTATCTACTCCAACGGCAAAGTGTATCGCCCCACCGATGCGCAGCTTCGCACGATGAGTGCGCAATCACTCTTCTTTCTTGAAGTTTCGCCCATGACGGGCCGTTGCTCGGCCGCGGTAAGTGGCGCCATCAGCGACATTGCCAAAATCTTGGGCGTGACGGGAACGAACTACTATTTCCTGTGGCAGGCCAGCGGCAAGGCTGGCAACGGCTTCCACGCTTGGATTGAAGACAGTCAAGAGTCGTACACGGCCTCGTTTGTGAAGTTCTCGAAGCGCGACTCCTCCACCGACACGCAGGTGACCACCTCTGCCGGCGACGACGAATATCTCGTAGGCGAGGGCGGTGCGTCAGTGCCCAATGCCATCGCCGTAGCATCGTACAACACCGCCATCGGTTTTGAATCAATGGTAACTGGCGGCCGCGTAACCTACAACGTGGGCGAAGTGGGCGGCATAAGCAACTTCACCAGCCCCGGTCCGTGGCTCGGCCAGTACGACAAGCCCACCATTGCCGCTCCCGGCGCAGTGGTGCTGTCGGCCTACTCTAAGAAGTCGAACGGCTTCGATGCCAACAAGAACACCAGTCTTGCACAGTCCATCAAGGTCAACGGCAACACGTTCTACTACGGCCAGATGAGCGGCACCTCCATGGCCACTCCCGTAGTGAGCGGCACGGTGGCCCTTTGGTTGCAAGCCAATCCCGACCTCACGCCGGCACAGGTGCGCAACATCCTTAAAACCACCGCACGCAAGGACAGCTATACGGGCAAGGATCTCACGTGGGACAAGCAGTGGGGATATGGCAAAATCGACGCTTACGAGGGCTTGAAGGAAGCCATCCGCTTGCGCACGGGCATCAACGAAACGGTTAACTCCGCTGCCCCCGTCACCCTGCAAAAGGGCGAAGGCGAATGGAAGGTGCTGTTCAACAACGACGAATCGTTTGCCGACATCCGCATCGTTGCGGCCAACGGCCAGACGCTCAGTTCGCAACACATCGCCTCTCCGCGCCACGGCGACGAACACGCCGTTAGCACCGCTACGCTCGCTCCCGGCGTTTACGTGTTCCAGGTGAACACCTCCGCCGCGCAGTTGACGCGCAAGATGGTGGTGAAATAACCTCCCGCACTCTGACGACAATAGAGACAATAGAGACAATCCTTCCGACAACAACCTCCCGTCGCGAAGCCATTGTCTCCATTGTCTCTATTGTCGTTATGCACCTCAGGTTATTTGTTCATATCGTCCCGTCGCGAAGCCCATTGTCTACATTGTCGTTAAACAAATCGCGTCCCGATGCCCCAATTTAGCCACGTTTAGTCCTGACTTCATCACTTTTTTGCACCACCAAATGGTGCATATTGAAAATCAACGAGTTACGTATTCTTAAAGGGTAACTTTGGGCGACGCAAACGAAAAACTCGAAGAAGGCTTCATCTAACGACGTACGTCCACCCTCTTTAATGACGTACGTCCACTC
>CAVLCM010000123.1:0-8807 GCA_963661625.1 bacterium | reverse complement strand
AAGAGTCCAGCCCTATTTCATTGGCTCAAAAAAAGTTTTAGCGGACAGCAATAAATTGTATTCGTTGTCAAACAAATCGGGGTTAACATAGTTCGTAACCCCAGCCTCTTCATTCTGCTAAAGGCTATGGATAGCATAGCTTTCGCAGCGTATCTTGCAGATATGCTTTGTAATTGGTCGGTTTGGTGTACTTACAATGAGGAGGTGTGTTTCATTGGCAATTTCTGATTGTAGGAAATTGCCTTGACGTCGCCATGCCCCTGAGCTATCCTTCGTTCTTATAGCCCACTTTGTCGTTTTCGGTGATTTTGCGCAATACGCGGCAGGGATTGCCGGCTGCTATTACGCCGGAGGGGATGTCGTGCGTCACTACGCTGCCGGCACCAATAACGGTGTCGTCGCCGATGCTTGCGCCCGGCACGATGCTCACGTTGCCGCATATCCACACCCTGTTACCTATTTTGACGGGCTTGGGGATGAGGCCCCCGATGGCACGTTCCTCCGCGTCGATGGTGTGGTTGCCGGAGAATATTCCCACGTTCGGGCCAATCAAGGTATTGTTGCCGATGGTCACCTGTCCGCAGTCGAGGATGACGCAACCGAAGTTGATGTATACATCGTTGCCGATGGTGATGTTTTGGCCGAACTCGCAACGGAAGTCAGGCTCAATCCATACATTCTTGCCGACGGACTTGAAAAGTTCGCGCATAATGCCGTTGCGGCGTTCCACCTCGTCGTCCTCCGTGCGGTTGTAAGCCCGAAACAGTTTCTTGGCCCAAACCCGGCGGTTGAACAAATCCTGGTCGAAGTCGTTGTATGCCTTGCCGGCTTGCATCTTTTCCCATTCTGTCATAGTTGTTCTTTTTTGTGCAGGCTTTTTGATCGAGAGCCTTGGGTTATCTTATAAACTGAACGACACACTGCCGTTGGTGGCAGTGTGTCGGGAATTTCGCTATACTGAATTGAAAGTATTTAATCAATGTCCTGCAATCGCAGACCGCAGGCTGCGTCCTACATCATCACCTGGTTGAGGGAATAGTTGCCCATGATTTTTGAACGGTCCACGTGGCCGCGGATGCCGGGGATAGAGCCGGTCGAAGTGTATTGCCACATGATGTAGTCCTTGCCGTCGTTGAGTGTCGGCGAGTCGCTGCGGTAGCGTGCAATCATGAAGTGGTAGTCGGTGAATGCGCCCTGCAAGTAGTTGTTGTAGAAGTTGTGGTATGTGTAGAGCAGGGGTTTCTTACCGTAGTATTCCGTCACCTTCTCGATGAACGAGCGAAGGTCCGTGATAAAGTCGTTGAGATTTGTCGACCCGCGGTGTTCAATGTCGATGATCGGCACAAGGTCCTGTTCGTCCATCTTCACAACAGCTGTCATGTTGTCGAACTGCTTGCGCCAATCCACATTGGGGCGGTAGAAATGGTAGCTGCCCACGCTCAGTCCCACACGGCGCGCCTCGTTGAGGTTGCGCTCATAGGTGTCGTCGACGAGCGACGCCCCTTCGGTGGCTTTGAGGTAGACGTAGGAAATGGGCGTGCCGTTGGCCACTTCGTCCCAGTTGATGCTTCCCTGGTAGTGCGACACGTCGATGCCCTCCTTATACTTGGAGTTGATGCGTGCGTTGCTTATGCGCAGGAATACGGAGCTGGCGTGTGCCATGCGCTTTGCGCCGGCTGCCTTTTCGGGCATTGCGTCAGGCTCCGAGGCCGCATAGGCTGCCATGCCTTTGCCGTCGCCCTTGTCCTTCTTGCGGGGGGCGGCGTGTAGGGGCGCAACGAGCAGCGCGCCGAGAGCTATTGCGCAAAGCCGGGTGGTATATCGTTTGATGGAGAAGATACTTTTGATGTACATATCCGCAAATTTATGAAATTCCGTAGGGATTTGCAAACCGCAAGTAGCTGATTTACATGTTTTAAGAAAACATTGACACAACGGCTAACGGGATTGGCGGAAAAACAACGGGGATATGTCCTGCCAACATGGGATGAAAAGGCCGCGCACCGTACGAGTGACGCTTGTCGCCCATACGGTGTGCGCCTAAGAACTCCCGTACCTGTGGCGACAAGTACGGGAGTTGTGGAGATTAGTCTACCACGCTGACGCGCGTAGTGATGGTTACGGTGAAGCCGAAGTTGGGCCGCACGGTGTAGGTGGCTTTGGTGATGCCGCGATCGTCGAGCCGTTCGGAATAGTCGCTGCCATACTGCTTGGCCCAGGTGGTGGTGTTGCCCGAGCCGTTGTACACGGCGTTGAACGTCAGGGTGTAGTCGCCGCTCTTCTGGAAGGTGATGGTGTCTACGGGGTTGCCCTGCTCGTAGTCGTAGATAACCTGCGACGTGTAGCGGTGGGTATTCTCCTTCTCGTTGGGCGAGAGCAACCAGGAGTAGGTTGTTTTGTTAAGCTGGCGGCCGGTGGACTTCTGCACGGCGGTGGCCACCACCTTTTCGCCCACGTGGAGCGTGGTGCTTCCGGTGCTGTACTCAACGACGCTCAGGTCGCTGAACATGGGCGGCTTTTGTGCGTACTTGGGATTGTCGCTGTCTTGCGAACACGACGTGAAGGCCGCCGCGGCTGCGAAAGCCGCGAGGGCGGGTAGGATGTGTTTTGCCATAATATTGTTTTTGTGCTTTATATCAGCGTGCCGTCGCCCTGGCGCACAATGTCCGGTTCGCCGTCGAGGCAGCTCACCACGGTGCTTTCGCCCTCCGCGCCTTCGCCCCCGTCGATGACGAGGTCCACCAACGGGCCGAAAGTCTCGTCGATGAGGTCGGGGTTGGTGCGGTAGGCAGGGTCGGCGTACTCACCGTCTTTTGGGAGCGAGGCCGTCATGAGCGGCGCGCCGAGCAGTTCGAGGATGTCGCGAACGTGTGGCGAGTCGGGCATGCGGATGCCTATCTCCGCCGTTTTGCGTGAGCGGAATACCTTGGGCAGTTTGTTCTTTCCGGCGAGGACAAACGTGAACGGCCCCGGCAGGTTGCGACGCATCAGTTTGTAGATGGGGGTGGAGATGTGCGCATAGTCGCTAATCGAACTCATGTCGTAGCAGATGACCGACAACGGGTGGGCCGACGGACTGATCTGGCGTATGCGGCAGATGCGCTCCACGGCCCGTTCTTTCAGGGCGTGGCAGCCGAGGGCGTATGTGGTGCCTGTGGGGTAGATGATCACGCCGCCGTCGTTGAGCGTATTGACCACTTCCTGCAAGCGTTCGGGCGGATTGTTTTTGTCGTAGAGTTTGAGCATGGCAGTGGGGCGGAGCTTGGGTTAGAAGAGCTTGAGCTTTTGGTAGAGGCGCTGCACGGGCAGCCCCACCACGTTGAAGTAGCTTCCTTTGATTTCCTCAACGGCCACTACGCCGATCCATTCCTGGATGCCGTATGCGCCGGCCTTGTCGAAGGGCAGGAAGTTGTCTACGTAGAAGTCAATTTCCTCGTCGGTGAGGGTGGCAAACTTCACGTGGCTCGTCACGCCGAAGTTTTCCGTGCGGTCTGCCGTCACGATGGTTACGCCTGTGATTACCTGGTGGCTCTTGCCCGAAAGCATGTGGAGCATGGCTCGCGCCTGGTCGGCGTTTTTCGGTTTGCCCAATACTTCGCCCTCCACGTAGACGATGGTGTCGGCCGTGATGAGGAGTTCGTTCGGGGCCATGGAACTGCGGTAGGCGTTGGCCTTGTTGCGCGATATGTAGCAAACGATGTCTTCGCCGCGGAGCGAGTCGGGAAAACTCTCGTCAATGCCGAAGAGCGTGCGCACTTTGAAGTCGACGCCCATGCGTTGGAGCAGTTCCTTGCGTCGCGGAGAGTTGCTGGCCAGGACTATTTGGTATTTCTTGAGGTTGTCGAGCATTTGTCTTTAGTTTTTAGGTTTTTCGTTCTCTTTTCGGTTTTGTTCTCTCTGTGTGGGTTACCACCCGAAAGCCGTGGCGTCGCCCATCCACTTGCCTTGGGCGCGCAATACCTGTTCGACCACATCGCGCACACAGCCGCAACCGCCGTTGAGCGGACTGACGTAGGTGGCTATCTGGCGTATTTCGGCGGCCGCGTCGGCTGGGCAGCAGGGACAGCCGCAGCGTTGCATTACCTCGTAGTCGGGGATGTCGTCGCCCATGTACAGCACCTCTTCGGGCTGCACGTGGAGACTGGCTGTCCACTCCTCGAACTTTTGGATTTTCACCGCCGTGCCGAGAAACACGTCCGTGATGCCCAGTCCCTCGTAGCGCACCTTCACGGCCTGGCTGCGTCCGCCCGTGATGATGGCGATGGGCAGACCGCGTTTTACGGCAAGCTGCAGGGCGTAGCCGTCCTTGATGTTGGCCGTGCGGCAAGGTTGTCCGCCCTCGAGCAGCACCACGTTGTTGGTGCTAAGCACGCCGTCCACGTCGAAGGCGAGGGCACGGATGCGGGTAAGGTCGTAATTGATCATTCGGGGTTGTTGTTGCTGTGTTCGTGTATGCTTTGGCTCATCAGCCGGTAAATCTGTTGCAGCGGTTCGTTGCCTTGGAGCATGCGCAGGTGCTTGCCCATAATGGTTGTGTCCCAGCGCACGGCAGGCCCCGTCTGCGCCTCCTCGGGTGTGAGTGTACGGAGTTTGGCGGCCGTCTCCTCCACGATGGGGCGCAGGGCCTCGGGCGGCAGATGGTTGTCGCTGAGCATCCGGCAGGCTATGGCCACGCAGTGGTTGGCGAAGTTGTTGGCAAACACGCCGGCCAGATGCAGGGCCGCACGCTGGGCCGAACTGAGCCGCTGCACGTTGGGCGAAAGCGCGTGTGCCAACGCCTCGGCCTGAGCGGTGGAGGCATCGTCAGCCCCCTCCACGAAGAGCGGCACGCAGGCCATGTCGAGCGGTTTGTTGCGGCTGAACGTTTGCAGGGGATAGACCACCGCCGCCCGTTCGCTCTTGCCAAGTACGCTGAGGGGCAGACTTCCCGACGTGTGCACCCAGAGCGCACCTTCGTGCCGTCCTGTGCGGTGCAGCCGTTCGGCCATGCTGGCCACGGCATCGTCTTTGAGGGCAAAGAGCAGGATATCGCTCTGTGGGATGTTGTCCGCACAGTCCGTAAACGTTGCGCCAACCTCCCCGGCCAAGCGTTCGGCGTGGGGCAGGGTGGGGCTGTAAATGCAGGCAATGCGGTACGGACTTCCCTTTAAGGCACGCGCAAAGTGGGTGGCCACGTTGCCCGAACCGAGAATGCTGATGTTCATTGTGCGGATTGTTTACTGTGCAGACGGAGTGTGCTTTTCTTGCCGTTTGAGGTATTCCTCGTAAGTGCGTTTCCAACGGTCGTGCGACCAGAGCCATATTTCGGGCCGTGCTTTGATGCTCTCGCCCAAAAGGCGGAAGTAAGTGTCGGTAGGTTCGTTTTCGGGGCAACCCTTCACGTCGTCCGTAATCTTTGAGATGACGCATTTGTAATAGCCGCGCCGGGGCCTTTCGAGGTGCAGGTAGAAGAGAGCCGCGTCCACCTTGCGCGCAATTTGCTCCGTGCCGGTAAACACAGGCGTTTTGTGGTTCAGGAAGTCCACCCAGTGGTGAATGCTGTTCCACTTCGGAGCCTGGTCGGCTATGAAACCGATGATGGTGGGCGTGTGGCTGCGGCCGTTGCGCACCACGTAGCGCAGGGTCTCCTTCATGGGGATGTTTGCCGCCCCGAAGCGGCCGCGGATGTGCAGGAAGAGGCGGTCGAACGCCGCGTTGCGCAGCGGGTGGTATATCTGTCCCATGGCAATGTGCGGGTTGCGGTCGTTGATGTGTTTGCCGAGCGAAGCCACCCACTCCCAGTTGCCGTAGTGGGCAAGGTAGATGAAGGCAAAATTCTTCTTGCCGTCGGTAATCGTGTCTACCATTTCGTCGATGCCGTCAAACGTTACGCGGCGGCGCATCTCCTTTTCGCTGATAGTGCAGAGCTTAATCGTCTCCACGATGTAGTCGGCAAAGAAACGGTAGAACCGCCTCTCCGTGCGCCTTATCTCGCGCCCGTCCTTTTCGGGAAAAGCCGACGTGAGGTTCTTGCGCACGGTGACGCGCCGGTATCTCACCACGTAGTACACGAGGAGGTATAGCACATCGGCAACCGCGTAAAGCACCCTGAGGGGCAGCAGCGACAGCAACCGGACTACATTATATAATATACGGTATTGCATAACCATTCTCTTCAATCGTGCGCGGCGCAACGTACGGGCCACACCTTTGCAAAGTTAAGGAAAAGACGGGAATGGCAAAAAATGTGCGTAGCCGCAGGGCGGAGGTATTTTTTTAGTTTCACATTCCGCCTCTCCTTATTATAAAGGTGTTCAAAAACGATGTGCAAATGAAAGTCGTCAAAGTAAAAAATCATGCCAGTTGCTTGTAGGATGAGCCGCCAATGCGGAAAATTCTTATATTTGCAGGCGTAACGCATCCTTAATACGCTCCTTTGCCGGTATGAAATACACTTGCGCAATTTTACCCCCCCCCAGTTGACTGCCCGACCACAGGCCGCGCAGGGAGCGTGCGCACAGAGCAAAGCGAACAAGCGATTGGTACGAGCCACGCCTTACCCAAACTGCCATAGGGCAGGAGAGGGCAGGGCGTGGCCCGTGCTTTTTGCGCCTATATAACCTATATAATATAGGTGTGCCGACACAACAGAATAACCCATAAACACACGACTATGAAAAAAATCCACACCCTCGCCCTTGCGCTCCTCGCCTTGGGCACAGCGCCTGTTTCCGCACAGGCCGACGACTTCACCACGGTGTCGTCGCTCTCAGCCGGATGGTACCGGATGAGGCTCGTTAAGTCTGACCAAAACAGCAATGTCAGCGAATCAGCACCGCTTTATGTTTCTTCTACTGAGAAGGAGTATACTCAAAAAGTGGGTGCTTATTACCCCTTCCAACTTGTAGCTGACGCCACTTCCGAAAGCCAACCTGCCTCGCGCTTTGTGTATATCGGCACGTCAGGGAGCAACTACACCATCAAGAGTTCTGACGGACGTTACGGCAACGCCAATGCGCAGTCTACTACCTCTGTCACGGCTCTGAGCGTTACATCATCCACCCTTGCCACCGATGCCTTCCAAGTGGGTTCGGCTTGGGACTATTACTCTGGCTATATAGGCAAATTTAGTAACTCTAATACTAAAGCCGCCTTCCAGTTCGCCACAGCAGACGTTTCGGACTACGACATCTGGACGGTGAAGATAATCATTGCCCCCACGCCCTCGAACCTCATCGACTACCCGATGATTAGCACTACGAACGCCGCAAGCAAAGGCCTGAACAAGGTGTACAACGGCGGCAACTTCTTCTTCACCAAAGGCACAGAACTCTCCGAGAGCGACTTCGCCCTTGCCAACTTTGAAGGATACAAAACGCGCTTCGTGTTAGATACCACCAATAAAATCATCCGCGTTTATTGCAGATACGAGAACGAAAACCTGAAAGAAGGCGGCGTTTATACCATCACGAACGAACAGAAAAGCGGCACGGATTACTTCTTCGGCACTACCGACGACAATACGCTCACCACTTCCTCCACCGCCACCACCGACGGCAGCCAGTACTTTGTATGCCACAAGGAGGACAACGGCCAGTATGTATTTGTCAACGTGAAGACGGGCAAATACCTTACTTACAAGAACAACAACGGAGATGTGGTAGACGGACTTTCTGAAACCTGCGACACGAAGCAGAAGTTCTCGCTTGTTTCAACAAGCAGTACGCTTGAAAATTCGTTCCTCATTCTTACAGACGCACGCTCGGGACGCACGGATGAAGCTGGCGCATTCATTGTGGCGTCAGATGGTGGATTCAACTCTTGGACGGGTACTGCGGTGGATTATATAGACACATTTTCCAACCTCTTCACCTTTGCCGAAGTAACAGACTTTACTTACAACACCGTGACGTTGAAGGCTAAGGCCGACAAGGCTTATGCCACGCTCTACTTGCCCTACGCCTACAACCTGCCCGATGGCGTGGACGCTTACTATGCCACCACCCTCAACGAAGGCGATGCCACTACGCTCACCATGAAGAAGATTGACGGCACGGTCGTACCCAAGGCTACCGCCGTATTGCTCTGCGGTTCATTGGCCGGTTCGCACACTGTATCCGCCTCCACCACGCAGCCCGATGCCGTAGAGGGCAACAAACTCGCCGGCACGCTCAGCGACGTGGCTACCGGTACGGATAAAACAACTTACGTATTCTCCGGCCAATTCGATACTGTCGGCTTCTACAAGTACACCGGCACCAACCTGCCCAAGGGCAAGGCTTACCTCCAGATCGACAACTCCGCAGGCGGCGAAGCCAACTGCCTTGTGCTGAACTTCGGCGACAAGACAACGGGCATTGGTCAGGTCACTAACGCTTCGGCAGCCCCCTCCGCCGTCTACGACCTCAGCGGCCGCAAGGTGGCAAAGCCCTCGCACGGCCTCTACATTGTGAACGGTAAGAAAGTAATTCTCTAAGCCTTAAAGCACGCACGATATGAACAAGAAATATTATTCCGCCCCGGCTTCGCAAACAATCGTCCTCGCTCCCACGTCGATGTTGGCCGCAAGCCTCGATAGCAACAACATAACCGTAAACACCAACGACGAAACCAATGTCGTTGAACAAGAAACCGATGCGTGGAGCAACGCCTTCCAAGGCGGCTCGTGGGACGAATAATCCCACCGTCGGAACAACCAACAACTTGCCCGCCACTGCACAACGCAGTGGCGGGCTTTTATATGTACTTGCGCCATGCGCTTTCACCGGCCATACACTCGAAGAAGGCTTCATCTAACGACGTACGTCCACTCTCTTTAATGACGTACG
>CAVLCM010000122.1:0-8807 GCA_963661625.1 bacterium | reverse complement strand
TCATGACGTACGTTCACTCATCGCATAAATGTACGCTCTGATTTTCAACGGAAATACTTTACTCCGAAGCATCCTTCACAAAAACGCTGTTCCTCACTGAGAAGCATCTTGCCATAAAGCCGCTTTTCGGGTTAGGAACCTCCGAAAACTGATTTGGGTGACGCATTGACGAAGTCAAGAAAATCCCGAAATTCGGGAAAAAGGAAAGGAGGCAAGCGCTCTGCGAGAGAGTGCTTGCCTCCTTTGAGGTTGTTGCGGCTGGGCCGCGGATGGGTTAGCAGAGCTTGCGCGAACCGTCGCCGATAACTACGTCGATGACGATGGGCTCCTTGCCGTACTTCTCCTTGTATGCCTTCTTGGCAGTGTCGATGAAGTTAGCGTAGAGATCTTCGCTCACGAGGTTGATGGTGCAACCGCCGAAGCCGCCGCCCATGATGCGCGAGCCTGTTACGCCGCAGCTGTGGGCTACGTCGTTGAGGAAGTCGAGCTCGGGGCAAGACACTTCGTATTCCTTGCTCAGGCCGTAGTGGGTTTCGTACATCTTCTTGCCCACCTCTTCGTAGTCGCCTTCTTCGAGAGCCACGCATACTTCAAGCACACGGTACTTCTCACCGATGACATACTTGGCGCGGAGTGCGTCCTCCTCGCTCACTTCGGGGCGAACTTCGTCGAGCATATCGTAGGTAGCGTCGCGGAGCGAGTCAACCTCGGGATGGTGCTTCTTCATGGCAGCTACGACGTTTTCGCAGCTCTTGCGGCGGTCGTTGTAGGCCGAAGAGGCGAGTTCGTGCTTCACCTGCGAGTTGAGCAGAACGAGCTTGTAGCCCTTGGGGTCGAACGGGAAGTACTTGTACTCCAACGAGCGGCAGTCCAGGCGCATGAGGCTTCCGGCCTTGCCGAATACCGAAGCGAACTGGTCCATGATGCCGCAGTTGCAGCCGATGTAGTTGTGTTCAGTGGCCTGGCCCACCTTCGCGAGGGTGAACTTGTCGATCTTGTTATCGCCGAAGAGGTCGTTGATGGCGAAAGCGTAAGTGCTTTCGAGGGCGGCCGAAGAGGACATACCTGCGCCGAGGGGCACGTCGCCGGCGAATGCCGTGTTGAAGCCTTCTACGGGTACGCCGAGCTTCATCATTTCGCGGCATACGCCGAAGATGAAGCGGAAGTGGGTGGCGGTGGGTCCTTGCTCGTCGTCGAGGCTGAACTCAACATAGTCCTTCAGGTCGATGGAGTAGGCGCGAACCTTGCGTGTGCCGTTGGGCTTGATTTCGGCGATTACGCCCTGGCTTACTGCGCCGGGGAATACGAAGCCGCCGTTGTAGTCGGTGTGTTCGCCAATAAGGTTGATGCGGCCCGGAGAGGCATATACAGAGCCGGTTGTTCCGTCAAAATGTTCGATGAAACGACTTCTTACGTCTTCAACTGTAAGTTTCATGGGATAGATGTTTTTATTGTTAGATAAACCAATTCAAGCAAACCCGAGCGCTGTGGCTGGGTTTGCTTGAACCGGATGTTATTGTTTGTTATTCCTTAGTAGCGGGTACGTTGTCCGAACGCTTTGAAACGCGGCTGCCCACAAGTGCGTAGAACAGGAGGTAAGCGGCGCAGAACACTACTACCCAGTAGCTGTTGATGTAGCCCACAGCGTCGGCAACGGTTGCCTGGATGAACATCATCACGGCGCAGCCGAACACCATCGTCATGAAGATACCCGAAGCGATGGCCGTGTATTTGCCAAGTCCTTCTACGGCCATGTTGAAGATGCCGCCCCACATTACAGAGGTGAAGAGACCAACGAGGAGGAAGGAGAAGATGCCTACGGGTACGTCTTGCCAAACCACTTCGAGTTTACCCCAGTCAACGCCAGGGAAGCTAACCAACACGTCTGTGGGAGCGAACATACCGAAGAGGACGAGAATAAGCGTTACGGAAGATACGGTGGTAATCATCACGCGGCTGCTTACCTTGCCGCCAATCACTGCACCCACCAAACGGCCGATGAGCATCATGAACCAATATACGGCCACGAGCATACCTACTGTACCGGCGGGGATGTGCATGTCGTTGGTCAGGTACTGCTGTACGAAGTTGGGTACACCTACTTCGATGCCCATGTAGAGGAAGATGGCCAATGCACCGAGGGCGAAGTGGCGGTGGCTCATTGCGCCTTTCACGAGGCTCACTTCTACGGGAGCTTGCTCGGGTTCTTCAATCTTCGTAAGTGCGATGATGATGAAAGCGACCACGAAGATGGCGAGGGCAATCATGAGAGCGGGAGTGGCGTCAGCAATCTTTGCCTTTGTGGCGTCGGAGATGAGCGCACCCATCAGGATGTAGCAGAACACGGCTGCGGTAGAGTTGAACACGCCGCCCGTCTGGATGAGCTGGTTGCCGGCATTGCCGCCGCCGCCAAGGATGTTGAGCATAGGGTTCACCACGCAGTTCAGAATACACATGCAGAAGCCTGCGATGAATGCGCCGATAAGGTAAACGGTGAACACGAGACCAAGGTTGTTCTGCGCATCGAGCAAACCGCTGCACCACTGGATGAGGATGCCCACGATGCCGATAACGAGACCAATGAGCGCCGTCTTTTTGTAGCCGAACTTGGCGATGAGCATACCTGCTGGAATACCCATTACAAGGTAGGCCACGAAGTTGCCATAGTTGCCGATTTGGGCAAGAACGTTCGAAATCTCGCCTTGGTTCTTGATGATGGTTGCCATCGGCGTGCAAAGGTTCGTCACGAAGGCAATCATTGCGAAGAGGGCGATCATGATGATGATGGCGCTCCACTGTTTCTTTTGATTACTCATTGTTTTTTGGAAGGATAGTTGCTAAGATGTAATTATTATGGATTGATTATTCTTCTACGCCAAACTTGTAGATGGTTTTTTGCGTGTAAACTTGTCCGGGCTTGAGCACCACGGGCGGGAAATAGGCGCGGTTGGGACTGTCGGGGAAGTGCTGCGCCTCAAAGCAGAGGGCGGAGTGCTTGCCGAAGGTTGCGCCGTGCTGGCCCTTGTAGCCGTCGGCCCAGTTGTCGGAGTAGAACTGCACGCCCGGTTCGGTGGTATACACTTCCATGGAGCGGCCGCTCTTGGGTTCGACGATCTTTGCGGCGAAAGTGAGTTCGCCCGGTTCGTGCTTGTTGAGCACGAAGCAATGGTCGTAGCCTGCGCCGTTCTTAATCTGCTCGTCGGAGAAGTCGGTGAGGTGGTCGCCTACGCGATGGGGTGAAGTAAAGTCGAACGGCGTGCCCTTTACGCTGCGTATTTCGCCCGTGGGGATGCTGTTCTCATCGATTGGCATATAAAAGTCGGCATTGATTTGGCAAATCACGTCCTCGCAAGTGGGCGTGGGGTTGCCGATGCCGGCCAGAGAGAAGAAACCGTGGCTCGTCATGTTCACGATCGTCTTCTTGTTGGTAGTTCCTTTATAATCGATTTTCAGTTCGTTGTCCTCGGTAAGCGAGTACATCACCGTCATAGACAGTTCGCCGGGGAAGCCCTCCTCATAGTAAGCCGACACGTAGCGGAGCACAAGCGTATGGTCGTTCACCTGCTCTGCGTCCCAAACGCGTGCATGGAAGCCTGTCGGTCCGCCGTGCAGGTGGTTAGGCCCGTTGTTCACGGCGAGGCTATATTCCTTGCCGTTGAGCGTGAATTTGCCGTGGCAGATGCGGTTGCCGTAGCGTCCTACAAGTGTGCTGAGAAAAGGTTCGGGCGACGCGATGCAGTCGTCGATATTGTCGTGCCCTTGGATAACGTTGGCGTAGTTGCCGTTGCGGTCTGGCACCATGATGGCCACGAGCGAGCCGCCGTAGTTGGTGACGGCCACTTCCATTCCGTTGCTGTTGTGCAGGAAGTAGAGGTCAACTTGTTTGCCTTGTATTTCTTTTTGGAAATCCTCTTTTTTGAGTCCGCTCAGGGACTGTGTTGTATTTTCCATGATTATGAACGGTTAAGTTGGTGATAGACGCATTTAACCCACGCAAATGCGTTATTAACATTGCAAATTTGTTGAAAAGATTTGAACTGCCAAAACATTGCCGCAAATAAATTCCGTAAGCGTTTCGCCCCGTTTTTTGCCGCCTGTTTCGGCGTTTTGTTTTCTTTGCAAATGCACTTCTTACGAGGGTCGTGCGGCGCGTCGGGCCTTCGGCAGTTCAGTTGTCGAAGAAGTGAAGTACAAACTTGCAGCCGAAGCTCATTGAGCGGTCGCGACGCAGGGCGGTGAATGCGCCGAGGTCGACGAGGTGGGTGCTTATGCCGTAGCCCAGTTCCGTGTAAACGCCGAGCGACTGCACGCCGAGCAGGTTGACGTAGAGGCGTTCTTTTTGCACAATGCGCGACAGGCCCGGTATGCGCGAAAGAACCATCATGGGGCTCTCGTAGGTGCCGGTGAAGCGCACGTAGTAGTGCGACTCGTTGTACCAGCGAGCGTTGAGCAACTGGTATTCGCCGGTCAGTTCGTCGGTCCACCCCTGCGGCACGTAGCTGAAACGGAAGAAGTCGTAGTCGAGGAAGCAGTCCTTGCCGCGGTGCAGGAAGAAGCCCACGCCGGCACGCATATATATAGTGCGCATGGCGTAGAGGGGCAGACGATAGCGAATGTCGCTCTCGATGCGTTCAAAGTTTGCGTCGCCGCTGCTGATGTCGTAGCCTCGTTCGTAGTTGAGGATAAACGTCGGGTAGCGCGAGTAGAGGGGAATGCGGCGATTGCCCTGACGGTAGAAGTACTGGCAGGGAGTCCATTCCACCTGAATCCGTGGCCCGATGGTGTTGAAGCGGTGCGTCAGTCCCGTGAGGGCGGCCAGGCGGTTGAAGTTGATGAGCGTACGGCGGTGGTAGCGCACGCCGGCGGTGATGTTCAGTCCCGGCACAGGCGAAAGGGTGAAGTCGCCCTGTGCGTAGAGGTCGCGGTAGTCGTGGAAGCCGTAGCTGTCGATGATGTGCAAAAGCGTGTCGAACCGCTCCACGCCGTCGAGCTTGCGGTGCAGTTCTTCGGCCTGGCCGTTGTTGTAGCTGTGCGATCCGCCGCCCATCTCGGCCGTAAACAGTCCGCTCACACGGGGCAGGCAGCGAAGCACTGCCGGCAGCGTCCAGTACACCTGCTTTTGCTTGAAACTGTAACCGATGCTCGGG
The DNA here is from genome assembly GCA_963661625.1 of bacterium. Lineage (GTDB taxonomy): Bacteria > Bacteroidota > Bacteroidia > Bacteroidales > Bacteroidaceae > Alloprevotella. Next base: position 3,660 of record CAVLCM010000122.1, on the reverse strand, counting down.
TTGAACTCAAAGCGGTTGGGCAAAGTCTGCGGCTGTTTGTTCAGACTGAATTTCACGCGCATTTTCAGTGAAAGTCCCCTTGCGCCGCCCCACTGTACCATCGAGGGCGTTAGGATGGGCGGCAACGTCACCTGTGCCGAGCCGTTTTGCAGCAGGTTGAACTTGTGCGACGACAGCAGCACCTCCTGCGTTTGTTCGCTCAGGATGTACTTTCGTTCGCCCTGCTGGGTGTCTGTACTGTCGGCGGGGGAGTGGGACAGTTCCGCCTCCTGCACATAAAAGTCTGGCACGAGGGAAGCTGTGAGCCTTTGTGGGCGGATGGCTGAAAAGTATGAGGGCGAGGTGATGACCTTTGCCGTATCGATGCGCAGGAGGCACTGGTCCGTTAGGTCGAACCTCTTAGCTTGTTCCTGCTGCCCGGGCAGGTCGCAGCGAAACGAGTAGCTCGTGGCCACGTCGGTCTCTTCGAACACGTGGTTGCCAAAGAGGCGGAAGTCCGACGTGAGGTGCATCCTCACCGGCAAGCACCGTTCGTAGCCCTCGTTCCCCATTTCGGCCGTCATGGTGATTAGCTGGAAACGGTAGCGGAATTGCAGCCGAAAGCGCAGCACTGCCCCCGACAGGCTGTCCACGTCGACCGTTCCCTCGGCCAGCTGGTCGTTTTGGAAACGCCGGCTGAATGCGATGCGCTCAAAGGCCGGCAGCGTGTCGGTGCATGCGAATGAACCCAGGTGGCGGTATCGGTAGAAGTGGCGGTTGCGCGGACTGAACGGGTTGAGCAAACAGTCGATGAAGAGCTTGGAGGAGTAGATGTGGAAGTTGAATTTCCCCATGCCGCCGAAGCGGTCGGGCCGCTGGTAGCGCGCCGTGCTGTGGTAGGCTACGGCGCGGCAGTCCATGTCGCCCTCCTTGTGCAGCTGCATCCGCAGTTGCGCCTCGGTAGTGTAGTGGTGCAAGCCCCGTTCGAGGCGCAACATGCCTGGGATGTAGCGCACCACGGGGCCGCGCCGGCGTGTGTACATGTCCTGGTGTAAGTAAACGTCAGCGCTGTACGTCAGTCCCTCTGCCTCGGCCTCCTGTTGGCGGCAGTGGCTGAAAAGCCGCTCCAAGGCGCGGCTGTCGTCCGTCTCCGAGGCACGCAGGGACTGGTGCCATGCAAAAAGCCACACAATGAGCACGGTGAGTGCCCATTGTGTGGCCATGATGCTATGTTGCCTTGTTGCTGACACGGTGGCGGTCGGTGCGCTTGTCTTAGAGGAACGAACGGCTGACAGCCTTCACGCCCTTCACCGTGCGCAGCTTCTTGATGAGGCCCGTAAGGCGTTGCGTGTCGTCGACGAGGATGGTCAGTATGCCTGAGAACAGTCCGTCGTGCGAATCAATGTTAATGCTGCGTAGCATGATGTGTTCCTCCTTCGATATGATGGAAGTGATGTTGTTCACGATGCCAAGGTCGTCTTGCCCCACAACGTGCAGCGTCAGGGGGTATGTTCCTTTGCCCTTGCCGGCCCAACGGGCCTTGACGATGCGGTAGCCGAAGCGGTCGCGCAGGGCCGGGGCGTTGGGGCAGCTTGTGCGGTGTATCTTGATGCCGCCGCTCACGGTGACAAACCCAAATATGTCGTCGCCGAAAACCGGATTGCAGCAGTGTGCAAGCTGATAGTCCAAGCCTTTCAGGTCGCTCCCGATAACTAGTTCGTCCTGCTCGCCCACAGCCTTTGCCGCCACTTCGCTGTCCATGCTAAACTCCTCTGCCGAACGCACGGCGGCCCGTTCGGCCAGGCCCTGCTCGCGCTTGCTCAGTTCAAGGTAGGTGTCGATAATGCGGTTGATGTCCTCCTTCTCGTCGCCAATGGACTTGAAAAAGTCGAAGCTCTCCTTGTAGCCAAGCTTCTTGATGAGCTGGTTAATCAAGGCCTCGTCCCACTCAATCTTGCGGTTCTTCATCTTCCGCTCGAGCGTTTCCTTGCCGAGGGCAATCTCGCTCGCGGTTAGCTCGCGCACGGCCGAACGAATCTTGGAGCGCGCATGGTTGCTCTGGGCGATGTTCACCCATTCCGCCTTGGGCTTCTGCGTGTTCGAGGTGAGAATTTCCACCGTCTGGCCGCTTTCGAGCGGCTGGCGTATGGGATAGTTTTTGCCGTTGATACGTCCGCCCACGCAGCGGTTTCCCACACCCGTGTGGATGGTATAGGCAAAGTCGAGCACGGTGGAGTGAGGCGGCAGGCGATACAGGTCGCCCTTGGGCGAGAATACGTATACTTCCTGGTCTTCGAGGTTTGTCGTGAGGCTTTCGGTGAGCAGTCCCTCGTTGCCCGTTTCGAGTGCCGACCGTATGTCGGCGAGCCACGAGTCTACGCCTCCTCCGCTGCTCTTCACACCCTTGTAGCGCCAATGGGCGGCCAAGCCGTGCTCGGCTATTTCGTCCATGCGCTCCGTGCGTATCTGCACCTCCACCCACTTTTCCTCGGGGCCTTTCACGGTGATGTGCAGGCTCTCGTATCCGTTGCTCTTCGGCACGGTGAGCCAGTCGCGGAGCCGTTTGAGGTTGCTTTCGTACTTGTTGGTGATGAGCGAAAACACCTTCCAGCATTGCTCCTTCTCCTTCTCGTAGGGCGCGTCGAGAATGATGCGTATGGCGAAGAGGTCGTACACGCCGTTGAAACCGCATTGCTGCTTCTTCATCTTCTGCCAGATGGAGTGGATGCTCTTTGTGCGCCCCTTCATGTGGTAGTGCAGCCCCTCGTCGTCGAGCATTTGGCGTATCGGCGCAAGGAACCGTTCGATGTAAGCGTCGCGCGAACGTTTCGTGGCGTTGAGGTTTTCCTTGATCATGTAGTACGCGTCGTGCTCAAGGTATTTCAGGCTGAGGTCTTCCAACTCGCTTTTGAGCTTGTACAGGCCCAACTTGTGCGCCAGGGGGGCGTAGAGGCAAGCTGCCTCCGTGCTTACGCGGCGCTGTGCCTCAACGTTTTCCGCATCCTTCACGCGGCGCATAAGGTTTACGCTGTCGGCAATGAGCATCAGCACAATGCGCATGTCGCCGGCTTGGGATATGAGCAGGTTGCGGAAGTTGTCGGTGCGCATGGCCTCGGTCTTCACCTCGATGGCCTCCACGCGCAAAAAGCCGCGCAGGGTGGTTGCCACGTCCTTTCCGAAATACATCTCCACCAGTTTGCACTGCTCCGGCTTGCGCACAACGGCGCGCAGCAGGTAGGCCGTGAGGGCGGGGCCGCGCATTCCTATTTCTTCAACGGCAAGGCGTATGGCCTGCACGGCAAGCACAATGCGGTTGAAACCAAACTCGTCGCGCAGGAGCGACTCGTCGGTTCCGATGGCGCTTTCCACAAAGTCGGCCACTCGCTTTGCCTCCGCTTGCGAAGGGCGGGCGTGTTCGTGGCGGTAAATCCCCAGCACGGCCTGAATGAAGGCAGTGCGTTCCAGCAGTTCTTGTTCTTTCTGGCTCATAGGTCTTTTTCTTTATGCACGAGGTAAATGGATGGGCTTGTACCCCCAAGGGAGCGTCGCGTCTGGCATATTGCGAGCCAAACGGGCATATCACTGACAAAAGTAAGCAATTTTCATCACTTTCTTGCACCACCAAACGGCGCATATTGAAAATCAACGAGTTACGTATTACTCGAAGAAGGCTTCATCTAA